>JALTFR010000001.1 GCA_027006785.1 Thermoplasmata archaeon
TGCATGGAAGGCCTATATGAGAAGGCAGACAGTGACGATAAACTATGGAAAGGAACTTCCGCTGGCGCAGGGCGTCAGGTTCGACATAGAGTGAGGTGGTTAAGATGATATGGCCGAATGAGAAACCTAAGAACGATGTGGACACAATACCCACATACTCCTCAGGCACTCCAGAGAGGGAGAAGCTCCTGAAGGAGATAGAGGAGATAAAGAGGAGCAGCCCCGTCGAGATACCTCTCATAATCAACGGAAAGGAGGTAAAGACGGACAAGATATTCGAGGTCAGGTGCCCGCACGACAAGGACCTTGTTCTCGCGAGAGCGCATCTGGCTGAAGAGGACGAACTGAGGGAAGCGATAGATGCGGCACTGGCGGCCCACGAGGAATGGGCGAACACCGATTGGTACCACAGGCACGCTGTCTTCAAGAAGGCGGCTGACCTGCTGTCCGGGCCGAGAAGGACAAAGAACACAGCGGCGATAATGCTCAACCAGTCCAAGAACCCGTATGAGGCAGAGATAGACCTTGCCGAGT
Organism: Thermoplasmata archaeon; assembly: GCA_027006785.1. Classification (GTDB taxonomy): domain Archaea; phylum Thermoplasmatota; class Thermoplasmata; order WALJ01; family WALJ01; genus JALTFR01. Next base: position 535 of record JALTFR010000001.1, read on the forward strand.
TGGTGGATTTCTGGAGGTTCAACACATACTATGCAGGAATGATATATGGCATGCAGCCGGACCAGTTCCCAGGAGAACTGAACAGGCTCGACTGGAGGCCCCTCGAGGGATTCGTACTTGCGGTACCGCCGTTCAACTTCTACTCCATAGCGGGAAACCTTCCGACAGCGCCGGCGATAGTTGGGAATGTGACGCTCTGGAAGCCTTCGAGGTCCGTCATATTCTCCAACTACCAGATAATGAAGGTGCTCATGGAAGCAGGAGTTCCGGCAGGTGTCATAAACTTCGTGCCATTCTCAAGCAAGCACGGAGATGTGGTCTTCGACCATCCTGACTTCGCAGGCCTGCACTTCACCGGAAGCTACGAGACGCTGGTGACGCTCTGGAACAAAATAGGCTCCAACCTTGAGAAGTACAGGAACTTCCCGAGGATAGTGGGCGAGACCGGAGGAAAGGACTTCACAGTGGTGCATGAGAGCGCCGACCCGAGAGGAGTTGCCGTGAACATCATAAGGGGTGGCTTCGGATACCAGGGTCAGAAGTGCTCCGCACTTTCAAGGGCATATGTGCCAGAGGGAATGTGGCCCACCGTGAAGGAGATACTTGTGGAGGAGCTCAAGCAGATGACTCAGGGGCCGACAGAGGACCTGAACAACTACATGGGCGCTGTGATAGACGAGGGAGCCTTCAAGAAGATAACCGGATACATAGACTATGCAAAGGAGCACCCGGACGAGTACGAGTTCATATCCGGCGGGAACTACGACAGTTCAAAGGGCTGGTTCGTGGAGCCGACGGTGATAAGGACGACGAACCCGAAGGGCAAGCTGATGACCGAGGAGATATTCGGGCCTGTTGTGACCGTCTATGTCTATCCGAACGGGCAGTACGACGAGACCCTGAAGCTCTGCGACGAGACATCGCCATACGGACTTACGGGCTGCGTCTTCGCAAAGGACAGGTATGCTGCGCTCAAGGCCGAGAAGGAACTGAGGTACGCAGCAGGGAACTTCTACATCAACGACAAGCCCACGGGAGCCATAGTGGGAAGGCAGCCCTTCGGAGGAGCAAGGGCATCCGGAACCAACGACAAGGCGGGAACCTTCCTGAACATACTCCGCTGGATGTCGCCGAGGGCAATAAAGGAGACATCGGTCCTCCCGACGGACTGGAGAAGGCCCTTCATGAAGTAAAACCCATTTCCTCTTTCATTTCATTTTTGGATTTCCAGATGTGTCTGTTTTCCATTCACTTCCATCGCTATGGCGGAAGAGAACATGCCGGAGATATGTGGATTTTCGGAAAGAAGACTGGAGAGCGCATCCTTCTCATCTTTTCCTTTTGCGAATCCGAGCACCTGAAGGTTCTCCAAATCCGGCTCTATCGTATCTCCATTCCCCGAATATGTGAAGCCCTCGCCTGTAAGGAAGATAAAGAGTTTCAGTGCATCACCCCATCGAAATCATTGAGGTCCTTTTCTTTTCAACATTGTAAAGCCTCAGAACCTGTTCATAGTCCACAAAGCGCACCCTTTTCCTTATCGGACCGAAGGCTGAAAGGGAAATCTTGCTCTCGAACTCCCTTTTTCTGTTATTGTCCGATACTATGTAGAACTGTGCGCAGTAATCCTGAAGCTCAAAGAATTTCAGAAGCGAGTTATGGAAATCCGTTGAATGTTCCACTTCAAAGAAGCTGTGTGGCATCTTTCTCTCATTGAACCAGATGACATCTATGGTGCTCGCCTTTTTGACCATATTTTCATAGCCGAAATCGAAGATATCGTCAAGATTTGCGGCCGATGACAGTTTCCTGCCCAGATAGGGCCTGTTCCTGTCCTGCCTTGGAACAAAGGAGTATTTTCCGCTCATCACACCCATCTCTGCGATGAGCCCCTGATAGTAATAATGCGTGTATTCCATGCCTTTTTCAGTATCCTCTTTCATGAGAGCGCTCACATCCGAAGGTAGCCTGTCCTTATACTCCACAAGGGCCCACAATCCCGGTTTTATCCTGAAGAACTCGGGCCTTTCCTGAACTATCCTTCTTATGCTGGCGAAGGGTGTTTTTGTCCTCCATTCAACACCGGGCACCTTAAGGGCGTTCTCATACAGGTATGAAAGTGTCGCATACCCTCCGTTGTCCTCCATCGCCTTTATGACCGCTTCATATTGTCTCATGAAATCTCCACCTGAAATATCATCATGGTTTATACTTTTCTTTCTCCGTAAACCTTAAACCCTCTCCGCCGGATATCGTCGTCATGGGACGGACCGCCTATCTTGCCATTGGCCTCATCTTTCTCTCCGCGGGCCTCATCCTGTTCGCGCTCTCCGTTTACGGCCAGACATGGCTGTATATCGGGCTGGGAGCGCTCACTCTCATACTCTCGGTTCTCAACGGAGGAAAGATGGCCGCTCTGGCACACGATGCGCATGCGCTGAAGCTGAGGAGCGGAAGGATATTCTCCCCTGCCGGAATCATGGCTTTGTTCGGCTTCTTCTTCATCCTGATGGTGCTCTTCATGTCCCTCATGATGATGCTGGCCTTCAAGGCAGCCGGGCTCATAGCCTCTGTTCTCGGCTCCGGCATCTCCACCTTCATCTATTCCGTAACCGTCCTCATAGCCTCATATCTGCTTTTCAAATACAGCTACGACAGGGAGCCGTACGAACTCAAAAGCTCGTGGGGAGAGCGCATGGACAGGATGTATGCTATGCCGAAGGGAATGATGAACGCAGGAAAAGATGCGGCGGAGGATGCTATTTCCCGAATCTCCTCTGCCTTCTCTGGTAGTCGCGGACGGCCCTGAGGAAGTCAAGCTTTCTGAATCCGGGCCAGTAGACATCCGCGAAATACAGCTCGGAATAGGCCAGCTGCCATAGCAGGAAGTTGGACACCCTTTCCTCTCCCGAGGTCCTCAGAACAAGGTCAGGGTCCGGCACATCAGAGGTGTACATGTACTCTGAGACCTTTTCCTCCGTTATGTCCCCGATATCCAGCCTTCCTTCCTTCACATCGGATGCAATCTTCCTTATCGCATCCACGATCTCCTCTCTGCCTCCGTATGCAACCGCTATGTTGTAGATGTAGTTGTCGTACTTCGCCGTCTTCTCCTCTGCATACCTTATGGCCTCCCTCACATTCTCGGGAAGCATGTCTATCTTGCCGATGGCCTTTATTCGTATCCCGTATTTATTGGTCCTCTCGTCGTCCGCCGCCTTTATGAAGTTCTCTGCGAACATATCCATGAGCTCCTGAACCTCCGCAACATCCCTTTTGAAGTTCTCGGTGGAGAATGCATAGACCGTAAGCACTTTAACTCCTATTTCCCTTCCCCATTCCATGACCTCTTCCAGCTTGCTCCTGCCCTCCTTATGTCCTTCTCTCGCAGGAAGGAAGAGTTCCTTTGCGAACCTTCGGTTCCCGTCCATGATTATGGCTATGTGGTGTGGAATCGGACCCCTCAGTACTTCTTTCAGGAGGGCCTTTTCGTAGGCAGAATATGCTGTCTTCGCTACAGTTCCGCTTATGTCCACGATATCTTATCTTTCGTCCATTTATTAGGTTTTGGGTTTATGCCTGTTGCATGTAACAGAACCTCTTTTAAATACTCACCCATGAAGATATGGCATGAAACGGATGCTCCTGCTGATTGCAATCTTCGCCCTGATGCTGCCGGTGAGCGCTCTCCCAACCCATGCCGAAGCCCATGCTGAGAGCCCTGTGAATGTGGTGATAAACGAGATATTCCCGGACCCGAAGGGCCCGGACCTGAGCGCAGAGTTCATAGAGGTAATGAACCGCGGGGACTCGGATACGGACATCTCAGGGTGGTACGTCACGGACCAGGACGGAAGCGTTGATTTCACATTCCCGAACATGACGCTCAAATCTGGTGAGATCGCTGTCGTCTATGTGGGCAATTCCTCTTTCAGATGGAGCGGGGGATATGAGTTCTTCATGAACAGGAGCACATCAATGCTGAACAACGGCGGAGA
>JALTFR010000002.1 GCA_027006785.1 Thermoplasmata archaeon
ACAGATACGGAAACACAGGACAGACTGTAACGGACATAACTTACTCTGCACCTGTACAGACGACAATAGCTCAGAACGGATACAGCACAACGACCACATATCTCGCAGGCATAGGTTCACTCATACTAGGACTCATAATAGGCATCATCATAGCCATGCTCCTCTGGGGCGGAAAGAAGGAAGAGGCTGCCGGACCTCTCGAGGAAGAGGCAGCTCCCGGAGAGGAACTTCCCGAAGAGAGTGAAGAGCCCGAAACTATGGAAGAGGAGCCTGAGGAACCCGGAGAAGAGGGCGAAGAGATACCTGAACTGGAGGAAACAGAGCCCTCGGATACCGAGACCGAAGAGGAAGGCGAAGAGCTGGACTTCGATGTGGGTGACTCAGAGCCTGACACAGAAACAGACACAGATATGCCAGAACTGGACGATGAAAGTTCAGAGACGGGAGCCGAGCAGCCAGATACGGCCTCAGATGACGGAGATATACTGGAACTTGACGATCTGATGGACGAGAATTAAAACAACAAAAACCTCTTACTTTTTCATTGTTTTTCTGAGAATTTTCGGGGAGAGGGTAGTAGGCCCCCTTCTGTTTCAGCCGGCATTCGACTTAGCGCTCCACTCCCCGGTCCTGAGAAATCATCCCGGGTCTTTGAGCTTGCTCCACCCTGGTTGGCCGTTTCACCATATCCTCCGGAATGTCCCCTGCGACAGGTTCATCCTGCCCGGAGGCTGTGTCGTTTCTGCTCCAGAGCCGCGACTCTCGCCGCCCTGACTTGCGTCAGGAGGGTCTCTCAACGGAGGGGGGACCTTCCTCAGCGCCATAAGGCACCGTCAGCCGGCCTCCCTCTCCCCGTATTCGCCATCCGTGAGCTTGCTATAAAGTTTTTCCACGGTTTAGGAAAGTACATCTTTAATTAACTTTATATATCGGAATAGTATTCTCAATTCATGGTTCAACATCATACTCTCAAATACCATTTGAAATCCATGGACCGTGAGGAGATATACGATATATCAAAAATTCTCTCCATAAAGAACCGGAGTAAAATGAACAAAATAGAACTGGAGAAAGCGGTTTATGATGCTATAAAATATGAGGGTGGACTAGGAAAAATACTGAATTCTCTGGGACAAAAGAGTTTGGAGATAGTCACGATTGTACTGGATTTTGATGGAAATGTGATGTACGAAACACTCAAAAAGAAATATCCGGATACAAATCGTTCATTGAATGTTAATCTTAATAAAGCAATTAGGAAAGGGGCCCTTTTTAGCATATATTCCGATAGAGAAGATGAAGAATACATACAAATACCAAAGGACCTATAGAATTTGTATAATCAGTATATAAGTGTATCTGTTGTAATGATGTCTTTTGTTGATTTTCTTTCAGATATTCTGACAAAACCTCAACTTATCGAGATAGCGAAAAAATTGGATATCTCACACAGTGGGAACAAAAGAGATATATCGGAGAGGATACGAGACAAAGCACAACCTAAAGAAGTTTTAAATTTGTTAAATATATCTGAATTAAAAGAGATATGTGATGACATGGGTCTGCCTAAAAAAGGAAAAAAAGATGAGATTGTTGAGCGTATAATCGAAAACATATATGTTTCAAAGACAAAAAAGTATAAGGTCCGTAAAAAACCCGCTAAAGCTACGACATCAGTTTCTAAAAGAAAATCTCCATTCTACAAAGAACTCTACGAAGTCATGTACAAAGAATTAGACTTTAATATAAGGTCAAAAACAAAGGAAAAAGACCTAGAAGATCAACTTTTTCAATTTCTTAGGGCCAAATTTCCATCACATAATATTCAAAGCCAAGTAAGAACATCCAGCAAAGGAAGAATAGACTTAGCGTTTGAAAAAGACGGAATCGGTGTGGAATTGAAATATAAACCTAAAAAATCGGATTTACAGAGGCTCGTTCAGCAGGTAGAAGAATACAAAGAAGATTTCAAAAAAATAATTGTTCTCATAGTTGCAGAGAACAAAAGCATAAGTGTTATAGACAAATATAAAGAAAAAATAGAGAATATAGAAGGCTGCAAAGTCATTATATATAAAATATGATTTTAACTTTTATTACCCTCTATCAGTTCATCCTCTCCTATGGTCTCGTCCTCCAACCACTCGAGGTATGGAGGATATCCTGATTCTATGGGAAGGGCGATTATCTCAGGAAGCTCGTAGGGGTGAAGGTGCAGTATCATTCTCTCAACATCCTTGAGGAGAGCGCTCCGCGTCTTTATCAGGCAGAGATACTCTTCAGTCGTTTCCACCTTCCCTTTCCACCTGTATGTACTGGTAACGGGGCCGATGACCCGCACGCATGCTGCCAGTCTCTCCTCTACCAGTGTCTTCGCTATCTTATCCGCGGCCTCCCTGCTGTCCGTGGCTGTGCTCATCTGAACATGCTCCGACATGATGTGATATATGTCCCCCCACAGATAAGTAGATTTTGCAGGAAAAAGGATTAAAGAATATGTGTATGCCATCTCGTGCCCTCTCTGAAAAGACATCTTGAGAACAGCCGCAGGCGAAAAGGAAAGGAGCATCCTGTACATCTATGGCTGGATGGCCCTGAGGTCCCTTACATTGAGAGATTGAGGAGACACAATCCCTGCAGGATGAAGGAGAATGCAGAAAAAGTTAGAAACCTGTTCGGAGAGGAAGGGGTTTCTGAGTTCATGGAGCACATGAATGAGGACTGGCCACGCTGGGTCCTTAAGATATGCCGTTAGGCGCTTTTCTTCTCTCTTTCCTCACGCATCTCCCTGTTCCCTATCTCTATGGCCTTTATGGCACCTGCCACCATTATTCCTGTGAGAAGCATCCCGGTTATGGGCAGTATGCCAACACATACGAAGCGCCCAATCGTAGTATGGGGTGTTATATCGCCATATCCAACGGTCAGGGCTGAAACAAATGCCAGGTATATCCCGTTGGACCATCCGATGCCCTCTGTGTGGCCGACGAGGATTCCCAGAAGTATTATGAATGTGAAGAGCGCTGTCAGTATCTTTCTCATCGCATACATGACCTTCAGGAATATCCTGAAGAAGTCACGGAAGCTGATTATGTCCTCTATATCGTCCTCTATATTCTTCTTTTTCTTACGGGACATCATTTGAGATCCCTCAATGCGTTCAGGACCTCATCCGCATGCCCTGCCACCTTCACCTTCCTCCATTCGCTGACCACCTTTCCTTTGGGGTCTATGAGGAATGTGGAGCGAACGGTTCCCCAGTGCTCCTTGCCATAGAGCTTCTTCTTGCCCCACGCACCGTACCTTTCGATGACAGAGTGGTCCTCATCGCTGAGAAGAAGTATGTCAAGGCCGTGCTTCTCTATGAAACGGGCATGGCTCTTCGGAGAGTCCTTGCTTATCCCGATTATGACCGCACCCTCCTTTTCAAAGTCCCTTTTCCTCTCCGTGAATCCTATCGCCTCCTTCGTGCATCCGCTGGTGTTGTCCTTCGGATAGAAGTAAAGAACCACCCATTTTCCCCTGAAATCGCTCAGGCAGTGCTCCTTTCCCTCTGCATCAGGCAGGCAGAACTCAGGTGCCATTTCTCCTTCCATATTTGTGCATAGTCCAATCGGTATTTATCGCTATCGTACATCATTGTCCAGAGGAAATGGAACAGAAATGTCCGCTAATGTTATATTTGTGTCCATCGGAATAGAGTGCATGAACCGGATACCTCTGGATGTTAGAGGGCTTGAGCCCCCGGAACCCGCAAAAAGGATAGTGGACGAACTGCAGTATCTCATGAAAGGAGATGTTCTGGAAGTGAGGGGAGACAAACCCTTCAAGAACCTAATACCGATGCTGGAGGACAGAAGATACAGATATGAGATGGATGTGGCCGGGGGAGATTATATCCTGAGGATATGGGATGAAGGCGATGCGAGGCCCATATCTCCCGATGATATTGAGTGCGGTGGTGGAAGGATAGATGAGAACACCAATGTGGGAAAACTGATAAAGGAGCATCCCGAGGCCATGCAGATACTGATAGATGCAGGCTTTAAGCCCCTGAAGAACCCAGCCATGAGGCATCTTGCATCCACTGTGTCCCTTAAGACCGCAGCAAAAATGATAGGAATGGATGAAAAGGGTTTGAAGGAGCTTGTGGAGCGCCTTAACGCCCTTTAACTCTTTAGAATATAGTAGCAGAGAGCTTCAGGGGCCCGCGTGCATCATCGGCCAGGTGGTATCATACTCCTCAAACTTCTTTGCATTCTCATACTCAACTTTCAGCAGGATATAATGGGTGTATTCCATCTGAGATAGTACTTCCATGACGTTTTTAGTTCTCTCATCCTCAAAGCGCTCCGCCAGATCCCTGTAGAACTCCTCTGCCGCAAGCTCCGCCTTCATTGCGCTCTCCAGCACCAGGCTTATCGGGTCGTTCTCATCACCGACCTCTATGTCCGGCAGAGGCACCTCGGTCTTATCCGGCAGTTCTATAGTATCTGTGCCGAAGTGCATTTTATATATGTTCTCCAGCGTCTGTCTGTGCTTATCCTCCTCCCCTGCAAGGAAATTCAGCCTCTCTTTCAGGAATGCGTTCTGCACCCTGCCGGCAAGCCCGGAATATACGCTGTTCGCATCCACCTCGCTCTTTATCGCCGCAAGAAGCAGTGTCTTTGTGTCGTACTTCTCTATATCCATCATATCACCCCTCAATACTGTCCATCCAGCTGCATGTAGCTCATATCTTCCATTATATCCTCCACATCCTCCATAGAGTCCCGCTCCATCTTCAGTATGTTGTAGTGGTCCTGCTCCATTACGGCAAGGTAGTGGAGGGTCTTTCTCATCTTCTCATCCTCGAACCTTGGTTCCAGAGAGCTGTAGAACTCGTAGGCAGCCTTCTCGGCCTTCATCGCATCGTCAAGTATTGCAACGACATCCCTCATGCTTCCGGTCTCGCCGTAGAGCCGTATCTCAGGCAGAGGTATCGTGCTCTTTTCGGGTATTATCAGGCCTTTTTTTGGAAATGTCTTCTTGAATATGCCCTCGAGAAAGTCCCTGTGCTTCCTCTCTTCGTTCGCCAGAAACTCCAGCCTTCCTTTCAGGAACGGGTCCTTCACCGTGCGAGCGACCTCAAGATATGCCTTTTCGCTGTCTATCTCGCTCTTTATTCCCACAAGGAGAAGTTCATCCAGTTCATACTTTGCCGTGTCCATCTCACTCACCCTGCTGTATCGGTGTGTATGTCCTCTGTGCAAGCTCCCTGTCAAGCATTAGAAGCCCCTGTCCGTTGTCCCCTATGAGCTTCAACTGGTTGATTATCTCCTCGTCGTTGGCCTCCTCCTCGACCTGCTCGTCTATGTACCACTGGAGAAGATTGAATGTTGGCCTGTCCTTGAGCTTCTCTGCAAGGTCCACGAGGTCGTTTATGCACTTAGTTATGTGCTGCTCGTGCTTGAGGGTCTGCTCCATAGCATCCAGAGGAGATTCCCATTCGTGGGGCGGCTCGTTTATCTCATACAGCCTGACCTTCCCGCCGCGCTCCTGAAGGTAGCGATAGAACTTCATCGCATGGTCCATCTCCTCCTGGTACTGCACAAACATCCAGTTGGCAAATCCCTTCAGGCCCGCATTTTCAAAATGGGCGGACATGGACATATAGAGATATGCCGAGTACATCTCCTCGTTTATCTGCCTGTTTATCGCTTCTTCCATTTCCCGGTCTATCATCTTTTTCACCTCGTTATCACTTCATACTAAGCGCATTAAAAGGCTTTCGTCCATATCTGTTCAGAACCTCTCGAACATATCCGAGGGCGCTCCGCATACAGGGCATTTCTCAGGCGGCTTTCCTATGTGGGTGTATCCGCATACCGGACAGACATAGACCTCTTCGACATCCATGTCCTCCCCATTCTCAGCCTTCTCCTTTGCTTCAGCATACATCTCTGCATGTATCATCTCCGCTTCCTCAGCGTACATTATTGACCTCTGCGCTCCCTTCTCGTCCTGAAGCTCCGCTATCGCCATGTATGCCGGATACATCTCCTCTATCTCGAAGTTCTCGCCGTCCATGGCCACCTTCAGGTTCTCCTCGGTCTTTCCTATGTATCCAAGGTTCCTGGCATGGTTCTTCGCATGAACGAATTCCGCATATGCTATCGCTCTGAACAGTCTCGCTATCCCCGGCTTTCCTTCCTTCTCGGCCACCTCACTGAATATCGTGTACTTCATGTGGGCCATGCTCTCCCCTGCAAATGCTTCCTGCAGGGACTTCTCGGTCATCTTTTTCATTTTTTCACCTCATTTAAGGAATTTCATGTTCTCGAGGTCGTCCACAAGGCCCTGTAGGTCGTCCTCGTGCTCTACCTCATCCCTCATTATCTCGAGCGCAATCTCATATGTTATAGGGTCTATGTCCTTCGTCGTCTCCATGAGGCTCCTGTATGTGCTTATAGCACACTGCTCGCCCTTTATGTTCTGATCCAGTATCTTCCTGACGAAGGGGTCATCCGGGACATCGTACCCGCAGTTCGTGAGCTTCTTCCATTCCTCAGGGTCCAGTATGGGCGTTCCACCCAGCTGTATTATCCTCATCACAAGCATCTCAGCATGTCTGAGCTCGTCCGCGGCGTGCTCCATCAGCTCGGTCATCACCTCTCCCTTCATCGGGCCGGTCACCACCTTTGAGCCTATCCAGTACTGGTAGTATGCCAGCCACTCATCCGCCAGGGCACGATTCAGAAGCCCTATGACCTCATCCACCCTTTCTCCTACGATCTCTCTTCCTTTCGTTCCCATATCATCGCCTCTTACAATAAATAAAGAAAAATAAGGGGTTTTTAGAGCTTCTTGTGGCAGAGCCACCAGTCGTAGCACTCTATCTCGCCCTTCGCCTTGGACTCTTCCCTCTGCTTTATCGCATCGGTGGTTCCTGCAGGCGGTACGATTGCCCTCTCGCCTATGAGCTCGTTGTTCGGCCACTTGTGGGGGAGCGCAACGCCATTGGCATCGCTGGTCTGGAGTGCCTTAAGAGCTCTCAGTATCTCGTCCCAGTCCCTTCCGACCTCTGCGGGATAGTAGACTATCGCCCTTATGGTGCCCTTCGGGTCCACCATGAAGACCGCTCTAGCGGTTGTGCTTGCTCCCTGGGGTATCATTCCGAGGGCCTCTGCCACGAATCCCCTGTCATCGGCTATCACCGGGAACTCTATCTCGAGGTCCAGGTTATCCTTTATCCACTCCATCCACTTCAGGTGGCTGAACACTTGGTCAACGCTGAGGCCTATGACCTCGACGCCCATCTCTTTGAACTTGTCCAGCCTCTGCTGCATGGCGTAGAACTCGGTCGTACACACTGGCGTGAAGTCTGCCGGGTGGCTGAAAAGCACGAACCACTTCCCTGCGAAAGCGTCCGGCAGCTTCATGTGTCCCTTGGTCGTGTTCACCTCTATTTCCGGGAACTTTTCTCCTATTACTACCATTTTTTACACCTCCTTACTATCATTCTCTTATGTCCTGCAAATAACGGCCAACTGCTATCATGGTCAGGCCTTCCATCAGAAGGTAGATTCCCACGAAAAGCCCGACTATCCACTTTGAGCTCCCAGGCCAACCTATCAGGAGCAGGGCTCCCAGTATCAGGCCGACTATTCCGTTTACCGCAAGTGCAATCTTACCGTCATCCACCACGAATATAAGGACGAATGCAAGTATTCCTTCTGCGATAAAGAGCACTGCCATCAAGAGAGCAAGTGTTGCTAATGCCTCATATGGATAGATTATCACCAGCAGGCCTATTGTCAGAAATACTATTGCCTTTAGCCATGTCATTCCTTTCCTGTCTGCACCATATATGGCCACTCCAAGATACATTCCGCCAACCAGTATCAGCGAGAATGCTATCAGAAGAACTATTATGCCGCCTATAAACAACGGAAATAATATGCCCACTATACCGAGTATTATGAGAACGAGCCCTAGCATCTTATAGGATCTTATGCTTGTGTCTATGCTTCTCTGTATGCTTTCTTCATCCATTTTTCACACCTCCGATTCCCTGAATGCTTTTTGATAATATGATGCCAGCACCATTAGGCTTATTCCTTCCACTATCAGGTCTATGCCGAGAAGAAGTCCCAGTATAACTGCTGACTGCTCCGGCCAGCCTATGAAAATTATGGTTCCTAGAAGCAGAGCTATTATGCCGTCCATAAGGAAAAGGTGCCAACCCTGAGTCGGATAGAGATCATATGCCACCACAAATACAAGGATAGCAACGGCAAAGAAGAAAATTCCCAGCAGAAGGGCTATCACCATTGCACTCTCCTGTGCGTTTGCCAGCATCAGCATACCGATTCCAAGGATTACAAATGCCTTCACCCAAGTTACCCAATTCTTTTCATTTTCAGCACCGTATATCGCAAGCGACAGGTACATGCCACCAATCAGAATAAGTATGAACGCTATGATGAAGACGACTATACCTGCTATAACAACAGGGAAAAAGAGGGCAACGAGCCCCAGTATCAGCAAAACTGTCGCCATCATCTTCATGGAACGCAACTCCATTCCGAACTTCTCTTTCATAATCTCCTCCATCATATCACCTCTTCAGGCTGCAGCGACTCCTCCGTTCATGTCCGCATATTTTCCCATCATAAGGAGGGCCACTCCTTCGAACAGCAGGTATACTCCGAGGAAGACCCCTACCATCCATGCCGTATCCTCGGGCCATCCTACAATGACCATGCCTGCAAGAATGAGGGATATGATTCCATTGAATAACATGAGGGCTCCTCCTTCCTTCAGATTCACAAACCCCATGAAAAGGGCAGCGAATCCTGTTATCAGAAAGAATATGCCCATGAGGATTCCCAGTGCAAGTATGCTTTCATAGGGATTCACGATTACCAGCAGTCCGAGAGCGAAGAACACGAGGGCCATCAACCAGCGGATCCATCCGGAGCGCTCTCCACTGAATGCAAAGGCAAATCCTCCTATGATGAGCATGAAACCAGTCATATAAACAGCAAAGGCACTGATGAAGTAGGGAAATATTATCCCTATAAATCCCATTATAAGAAATATCCATCCCGTCAGTCGGTATTCCTTTGGGTCCATACCCATCATATCTTCCATGTCCATGGTATCACCGGCTCAGAGCGCCACCCTGGATTCCCATAGTCCATGTATGTTGCAGTAGGATATCGCTATGAGCTCTCCTTTCTTATTCGTCTTCAATGTGAACTCGGCATGGGGCTCTGCGGCCATTTCACCATGTGCGGTGAAGTCCGCCCTTCCAATCATTACCGGGAATTCCGTTCCTTCGGGCTTGAAGTAAAGCTCTATCCACCCTATATGGTGCTCCGGTGTGTTCGGGTGCGCTATTTCCTTGCCCACTGTCACTGCTATGCTGTACCCGCCATCCATGCTCTCGACCTCTATTACGGGCACATGTTTCTCTCCTTTCCAATCTCCTGTCCTTGTCTCCATCTCATTCACCTCCGCTTTTTTTATCTATTATACCTATTTGCTCATGCTTTTTAAAGATTTCGTTCGCAAATTCCTCTATCCTCTTCATATCCTCATCACGGGGATTTCCCTTTATCATCACTGGTTCAAGGACTTCCGGTTTTATCGAGCCAAGGCAGCCCTGCAACTGCTGCACAGCCATTCCGCCCCAGCTGTACGATGTGATTATTCCAACGAACTTCAGTTTCGGGCGGAGCGCATTGACCAGATGTGCGGCATATATTGCCATCGGGTGAGCGCTGCTCAGCACGGTTGGTGTCGCTATGACCACAGTGGCCGCATCCACCAGAGCCATCGCCAGTTCTCCGAGGTCCGCTGTTGGCAGGTTGAAGACCTTCACGGTTATTCCACGCTCTATGAGCGCTCCGGCCAGCCTTTCCGCGGCCCTTTTCGTGCTTCCATGCATGGAAACATAGGCTATGACAACCTCGTTTGCCACCTCGTCGGATGTCCAGTCCTTGTATGCATCTATAATGAACTGCGGGTCCTTGTACATCGGCCCGTGGCTGGGCGCGATTATCTCAATGTCCAGAACCTCGACCTTCTTTATGTCATTTCTCACAGCGGCCCTGAACGGCATCATTATCTCCGCATAGTACCTCTTTGCCCCTGAATATACCTCGTAGTTTCCCTTTGCATAAAGGTCGCTGGTGGCTATGTGCGAGCCGAAGAAATCACAGGTGAAGAGTATCTTCTCCTCCACAAGATATGTGCTCATGGTCTCCGGCCAGTGAACCCACGGTGTGAGGATGAACCTGAGCGTCCTGTCTCCCAGAGATAGCTCATCGCCATCGCCAATGACATTGAACTTCTCCTCTGGTATGTGAAGAAGGTCCATAAGGAAGGCCTTGCACTTAGCGTTCGTGACCACCACTGCTTCAGGATATCTCTCGAGTATGGCAGGGATGGAGCCCGAATGGTCCTGTTCGGCATGATTCGCGATGATATAGTCTATACGCTCCACGCCAATCTCATCCAGATTGTCCATGAGTATGTGTGTCTTCTCGGGGTCAACCGTGTCTATGAGTGCTGTACTTTCACTTCCCTTTATAAGATATGAGTTGTAACTCGTACCCTCAGGAAGCGGTATGAGTTCGTCGAATATCGTGCGGTCCCAGTCTATGGCTCCGACTGAATACACGCCCGGCCTCACTTCCCTTACTGCCATACCGTCCACCTCACAGGGGCTCAAAGCTCTTCTTGTCCACTCCGCAGACAGGGCATACCCAGTCGTCGGGTATCTCCTCGAATGGCGTTCCAGGTGCTATTCCGCTGTCCGGATCCCCCTTTTCGGGGTCGTAGACATATCCGCATACTCTACATACATATTTCCTCATTTCATCACCTTTGAGTGTGCACTTCGTACTTAGTATATAATGATTTCGTACCAGATATGTGCAAAAACCTTATTAAGTAATACGAATTTTGTAGACAGCACTGTGAGAAAATGGATGAGAAAGACCTGAAGATTCTGAAGATCCTCGAGGATAACGCCAGAACTCCCTTCAACAGGATAGCGAAAGAACTGAACATATCCGAGGGAACCGTTAGAAAAAGGGTCCTTAAGATGGAGAACGAAGGTGTCATCAGAAGATATGCCGTGGACATAGACCCTAAAAAACTGGGCTATAAGACGATAGTTCTTCTGGGAATGGATGTGGAGCCGAAGCATTTTCTGAGCGCTGCCCGTGAGCTCTCGAAGCTCGAATGCGTTAAATGGGTGTATACCTCAACCGGAGACCATTCCATAATGGCAGAGATATGGGCTGAGAGCACGGCTGAACTGGACAGGATAATATCCGAGAAGATATCAAAGATAGAGGGTGTGAACGACCTTTGCCCGACAATACTGATGGAAAGGATAAAGTAGCCATTCTCAGGGTTTCTTGGGACAGAAAAGGCGTTTTTCTATCGAGACCGAACAGGTTCCTCGGGATCGTTGATATAGATGGAATGGAGGAGAAGGTGCATGTACATGACCCGGGACGGCTGGAAGAACTGCTTTATCCGGGGAATCGTGTTCTGCTCAGGAAGGCGGATAATCCGGGAAGAAAGACGAAATGGGACCTCATAGCATCGTGGTACGAGGGTCAGTGGATCTTC
This sequence comes from Thermoplasmata archaeon, assembly GCA_027006785.1. Taxonomy (GTDB): domain Archaea; phylum Thermoplasmatota; class Thermoplasmata; order WALJ01; family WALJ01; genus JALTFR01. Next base: position 11,632 of record JALTFR010000002.1, read on the forward strand.
ACGAACTCAGGTTATCACAGGCAGATATCGGAGAACATCGTTCGACGCCTTTTCTCAGGAGAAATAAAACCCGAGGTCACGGTGGGCCACAGCAGGCTGGATTTCTTAGTGAAGGACGGGGAGAATATCACGGGTATAGAGGTCAAAGGGTGCACGCTCACAGAGAACGGCGTGGCGCTTTTTCCCGATGCACCTACGGAAAGGGGGAGAAAGCATCTGGAAACCCTCATCTCAATGATGGAAGGTGGAAAGAGGGGCGTGCTTATTGTTCTCGTCTTCAGGAAGGACAGCCGGTGCTTTGCGCCTAATGATAGAACTGACCCGAAGTTCGCGGAGACATTCAGAAGGGCCGTAGAAAAGGGGCTTGAGGTCAGGCCGATGCTCCTTGAATACGATGGAAAGAAGGTCTGGTGGAAGGGAGAGATAGGGCTCTGTTCAGAGGGATAGAGCGCCCACGGACATGGCGAGTATGGCAAGTCCTGCTATGAGCACTCCGATGCTTATGTAAAAAAAACTTTTCTTCATCTCCATTCCAAAGAGATATGCTATGAGTGAGCCGGTCCATGCCCCTGTGCCCGGAAGAGGCACTCCAACAAAGAGTATGAGAGCAAGGGCCTCGTATCTTTTGACCTTTTGACCTGCCCTTTTTCTTGTCCTTTCAAAGAGCCAGTCCATAAGCTGGGCCCATCTCGGATAACGCCTCAGCCATTTCTCCACTCTTTCAAATAGAATGAGTATTACAGGCACTATGAGTATGTTGGAGACGATTGCTACAAGAAAAACATAAAATGGCGGAAGGCTGAAAACAAATATCCCCAAGGGTATGGATGCCCTTAACTCCAGAAAAGGAAGCATGGATACGAACACGACTGTTATCCAGAGCACGATGGTATGGGTATCGAATGACACGATTCGTCATTCGGCTGAATATAAAAAGCCTTCACATGAGTGCATGGAAAAGATTTTTAAGCAGTTGACAATCGCATCATATCCTCACGGGCCCGTGGGGTAGCTTGGCATCCTACCAGCTTGGGGTGCTGGCGACTCCGGTTCAAATCCGGGCGGGCCCACCAACTTTGAACCAATGCCCGACCGGATTTGTTCAAACGAGCAAAACTTGTTTTGCGAGCAGGACTTTTCTTTGAAAAGTCCGTGTCCGGGCGAGCCCATTTTTTAGCTTTGCTAAAAAACAGAAATATTTGAAAAGATGATGCGAGAGCATAGAAAAACATAAATTCACATTCGTTTTTACATTCCGTAGCGCCAGATATGGCGAGGAGATGAGATGAGCAACGGTAAAATGAGAGGAAACATGCGGACGCATACAGAGAAGGATGTGTGGAGCACAGTAGTTGTGGGGGTGGGTTTGTGAGGCACATAACCAAAAACATGTATATCTTCATTATATTGTATGTTACTGCATTTTTGACAATCTTTGCAATATTGTTTTCTTTTATACCGATGGGCGGAGGTATGGAACCTGCCACATATCTGATAGCAATGCTTGGCATTATCGTTTGTGCTTGGGGTATGTCACATTATCGAGCCTTATGGACTGATTTTATATGTGAAAAGAATGGCGTTACGGTTGTGAGGCCTTCTTTGCTGTTTCCCCTTTTAAAACTGAGATATTCCATCCGATGCAATGAAATTGAGTACGCCATGGTGGAGATTGGCCATACTCTGAGCAAGAAGTCCCCTTATTTTTTGTACGAGATAGAGGCACTCACCATAGTTACAGCACATGGAAAAAAGTATCCCTTTGTCATAGAAAGCAAAATTGAAAATAATGGTTTTGAATCTGCTTCAAAGTTCAGAAAGGTCTTGAAAGATTTTTCAGATACCTGCAAAGCTGTTCCTATCTTTGTTGAATATACATTCCATACGGATGTGAAAGAGGTCTTACAGCATCAAAATAGAGTCGGTCTCGTCCGAGACCCGAGAGTTGAACCAGAATTTTATTTACAGATATTAGAAAAGTACATCACTAAAGGAGATAATGGGTTGCATGTGGCGGATTTCTTAATCCCTGACGACATACCGCATATAGACCTGAAAAAAGGTGAAACCCCGGAAGACAAATTGCGGGAGATGAAACTGAATGGTTGGGAACAATGTCCGGATGGGGACTGCAAAAAATAGGGAAATGGTGTTTTGGGTCCTGTCCTCAGTCCTTGGATATCGAGCCTGTGGGACAGCTGTTCATGGCGTCATCGACACAGCTTGCGCTCTCGTCCGCGCCATCCTTTATGTGGGCTTTCATATCTGCTCCAACCTCGAAGACATCGGGGCAGAGCGACTGGCATACGCCGCACCCTATGCAGGTATCCTCGTTTATTTTCAGTGACATTTTTTGCCTCCTTTTGTGGTTGAGACGGCAAAGACACAGGTGTATATCTATTTTACCCCCCATTCCGTCTTAAGAAGCGAATGACTGGATGGATACTATGAAAAATATGCTTAAAATACTTTTTTATATTTCTAAGATTTAAAC
>JALTFR010000003.1 GCA_027006785.1 Thermoplasmata archaeon
TGGGGACAGTGGGGCCCTCGTTGGGCCATTCATGCAAGCCGCCAATTAAGCGGCAAGGTATTACGCTACCTTAAGAGGGTCATAGTTACCCCCGCCGTTTACCGGTCCTTCGTCCCGTTGAACCGGGGTTTCAGATACCGGCACTGGGCAGGATTCAGCGGCAATACACATCCTTTCGGACTAGCTGCCACCTATGTTTTTATTAAACAGTCGGAGCCCCCTGGTCACTGCGACCAGAGCCCTGCGGCTCTGGCATCCCTTATACCGAAGGTACGGGACCAATTTGCCGAGTTCCCTCACCTGGATTGCGCCGACACGCCTTGGCCTTCTCAGCCAGGGGCACCTGTGACGGTTCTCGGTACGAACACGAAGTTGACCCTGCCGCCCTTTTCACTGGCACCAAGAATTTGCTGAATCCCCGAAGGGACCCGTCACGCTTTCACCCGGTTCTCACCATTACGGTTCTCCCCGGGGTTATACGCTTGGACAGACTGGCAAGCCCGCTCAACATATCCCGATGCGTCAGGCGACAGGCAGAACCTCCGTGGCGCAGGAATATTAACCTGCTTCCCTTTCGGCCTGCTCGATTAAGACAGGTCTTAGGATCGGCTAACCCTTGACTGACGAACATTGTCAAGGAACCCTAGCCCCTTCGGCGGAGCGGATTCTCACCGCTCTTTGCTGCTACTCACGCCAGGATCCTTATTCGTACGCGGTCCACAGGACCTCACGGCCCTGCTTCTACCCACGCACGACACCTCCCTACCAGATTGCCTTTCGGCACTTCGAAGTATCGGTGGCTGGCTTAGCCCCGTACATCTTCGCGGCCCATGATCTAGACCGGTGAGCTGTTACGCACTCTTTAAAGGATGGCTGCTTCTGAGCCAACCTCCCGGTTGTTTTGGATCATGGACGCACTTTGACTATCACACTTAGCCAGCACTTGGGGACCTTAACTTCGAGCTGGGTTGTTTCCCTTTCGGACACCAAGCTTATCCCAGATGCCCTATCTCCCAGGGTCTACGGCGGTAGCATGTTCGGAGTTCGACAGGATGCCGAGGAATTTCTTCCCCTAAACACCCAATCGGTGCTCTACCACACCACCTACCTCGCCTGAGGTCTACCTGCGGGTAGTCTCGGGAGGAACCAGCTATTACCGGTTTAGATTGGCCTTTCACCCCTATGCCCAGGTCATCCGAACGATTTGCACATCAGCACCGGTTCGGTCCTCCACCTTGCTTTCGCAAGGCTTCAACCTGCCCAGGCATAGATCAACCGGCTTCGGGTATCCCACCAGTGACTAGAGGCGAGCACACCTCGTCCCTCACCCTAAGGTTGCGGACTTTTGGTTTCCCTCCGGCTTCGGGGATGATCCCCTTAACCTCGCCACTGATCGGAACTCCCTGGCTCATTATTCGAAACGCACGATAGGACGCTGCATGACGCTTTCACGCCCTATCAGTCTGTAACCGCCTGGCTTCAGGTACTTTTCACCCCCCGCTAGGGGCACTTTTCAACTTTCGCTCACGCTACTAGTTTACTATCGGTCTCGGGTAGTATTTAGGGTTGGAAGTTTATACCTCCCATTCAGGCGCGATATCCGACGCACCCTACTCGAGGAACCCTGAAATCTCCATGCCGGTCTTCCTCTACGGGGCTTTCACCCTCTATGGCGCTCCGTTCCAGGAGACTTCGAGTGACCGGTTTAGGAGTTAACAGGCCTACACTCCACATCTCCCCCATGTTTCCAAGGGGGATTCGGTTTGCCCTGTGCCGCTTTCGATCGCCTTTACTCACGGCATCTCGTTTGATTTCTTTTCCTGCGGGTACTAAGATGTTTCAGTTCCCCGCGTTCCCCTTCCTTACGGAATGCTCCGAAGAGCGGGAAGTCCCATTAGGCAGCCCCCGGATCAAAGGTTCCCTGCGCCTACCCGGGGCATATCGCTGCTTGGCACGACCTTCATCAGCTCCCGAACCGAGTCATCCACCAGACGGCGTAGTGACCACAGCAGTCGACTCGACGCACGTCCAGATTGCGTATGACTGACAGTCATTGCTCGCATGATTTTTCTATCGAGCTCTGTCCTTCCCCGGCGAGTTTTCGCCTCGACGGGTGCACTTTACACCGTTTTTAATCACCGTTGCCGGTGCGTAGTTCCCGCTAAAACCAGAGGGTGTATATATACTTTGAGGACAGGCACCCTCTTTATATTTCATCACATTAAGGCGGGTGATGCTCACTTACATCATCCTGCTTATAATCCTTGCGCTCTCAGTGGCTATCATTGCACCCATGGTAGGAATAGGTGGTGCTCTCATTCTGGTTCCAGCACTCATACTGGTATTTCATATGGAGCCTTTGCAGGCAGTCGGGCTCGGCGCGGTGACGAGTGCATTCGTTGCGGGGTTTTCCACATTTTTCAACAAAAAATACGGAAACATAAGCAGAAAAGAAGGCATCTATCTTGGAATCGGCGCAGTTCCTGGCGCTTTCCTCGGTGCACTTATGACATCATGGGTCCCTGTAAAAACCATCATGCTCTTTCTTTCGGTCTTCATGCTCTTCTCTTCAGTGCTTATTCTTTCAAAGATAAAGGCTGAAATATGGGTCTCGCTCTATCTCCTTCCGATAATAGGTCTTTTAGTGGGCGTTACTGCAGGTATGCTGGGTATAAGTGGAGGCATAATATATGTGCCCATACTGATTCTCATCGGTCTTCCTCCAAAAAATGCCGTGGCAACATCCTCCTTCGTCGTGCTGTTCAAAGCGAGCACGGCCGCACTGACCCATGCCGCACTGGGCCATGTCAACGGATACTTCACCGTTCTCATCCTTGTATGCGCCCTCCCCGGAACCTATATAGGAACGAAGCTCACCAACAATATCAATGAAAAATACCTGAAATACATCGTATCGGGGTTCCTTATTCTCATGGCATTTCGACTCATGCTTCTCTCAATCGGATAGACATTCCTGAAAAACCTTTAAGTCATGTTGATACTTCCGCAACAACAAAGGTGATTTGATGTCCGAAGAAAGGAAACCAACCGTTGAAGAGCTGAAAAAAAAGGCTGACTGGCCGAATAAAGTTGCTCCGGGAAGACACAGATTCTATGGTGGGAAGCTGGAAACACTGCCGAAATGCTCCATAAAGAGCTTCGACGACTTCGGCATATGGTACACTCCGGGAGTGGCTGCACCGTGCAGGGAGATACATGCCGACCCTGAAAAGGTGTATGAATACACGAACAAGGGGAATCTCGTTGCAGTGATAAGCGACGGAACAAGGGTTCTCGGGCTGGGCGATATTGGCCCTCTGGCCGGATACCCTGTTATGGAAGGCAAGTCCATACTCTTCAAATACCTCGGAGGCGTTGATTCTGTGCCGATAATGCTCGATACAAAGGATCCGGATAAGTTCATAGAGACCGTGAAGATACTGGAGCCAAGTTTCGGAGGAGTTAATCTGGAGGATATATCCAATCCCAAGTGCTTCTACATACTGGACAGGCTCAGAGAGGAGATGAACATACCTGTGTGGCACGACGACCAGCAGGGAACGGCATCGGTTGAACTGGCAGGCACTATCAACGCCCTGAAAATAGTGGGAAAGAGGATGGAAGATGCAAAGTTCGCCATAATCGGTACGGGTGCTGCAAACATCGCATTCGTACGCATACTTATCTCTGCCGGCGTACCTCCGAAGCATATAGTCATGGTGGACAGCAAGGGCACCCTTCACCCGGGAAGGAAGGACCTTGAAGATAAGAAAGAATCCAATCCATACAAATGGCATTATGCACAGATAACAAACGGTGAAGGCATCGTGGGCGGCATAAAAGAGGCGCTGAAAGGAGCAGACATAATGGTCTCCGCTTCAAAGTCCGAACCCGGAACCATAAAGAAAGAGTGGGTGGCAGGAATGGCAGACGATGCCATAGTGTTCGCAGTTGCCAACCCTCTGCCTGAGATTTGGCCCTGGGATGCCAAAGAGGCAGGGGCGAAGATAATAGGCACTGGAAGGAGTGACTTCCCGAATCAGGTGAACAACTCCCTAGGCTTCCCCGGAATCTTCAGGGGAACTCTGGATGTAAGGGCCAAGACAATCACGGACGGAATGGCCATCGCCGCTGCATACGAGCTTGCTAAGGTAGCCGAGGAGAAGGGGCTCAGCCCGGACTACATCATACCCAACATGGACCAGTGGGAGGTCTTTCCGAGAGAGGCCACCGCAGTTGGTATGAAAGCCATAGAGGAAGGGGTCGCCCGCAGGAAACTGAGCAGGGACGAACTCTACGAGATGGCGGCAGAGAGGATAAAGAAGACCCGCGAGAAGGTCAAACACCTGATGGAAGTCGGTTACATACCTGAACTTCCAGAAGGGATGTAAAACCTTTAATAACAATCCCTTTTCTTTTCTTTCGATGCTTGAACACATACCTACCGGTTTTCCTCCTCTGGATGGAATTCTCGGAGGCGGACTTGATTCGGAAACAATAACCGAGGTCTACGGAGAGGCAGGAAGCGGGAAGACGAACATGGCCATGATGCTTACCCGCTCTGTTGTTCAGGGTGGAAAAAAAGCAGTGTATATAGATACGGAAGGTATAAGCGTAGAGCGCCTCAGGCAGATATGCGGGAAGGACTTTGAGTGGATGATAGAGGAGATGATGATAAGACATGTATATACCCTGGCTGAGCAGGAAAGGGCAGTTGAAAGGGCGGTCAGCGCTGCAGAGACAGGCAAGGTCGGAATCATTGTGGTCGATTCCATGACCGGGCTTTACCGCCTTGACATAGGCACCGACATGGAGAGCGGAAGCATGCGCTCCCTGACAAAACAGATGATCAACCTTCTCAATGCAGCCAGAAAAAACGAGATTGCCGTTCTTATAACGAATCAGGTCTATACCGACAGGCAGAGGGGAGAGTACAGGCCTATGGGGGGCCATGTGGTTGACCACTATGCTAAGACCATAATCCGACTTGATAAGCTCAGGGATGGTAAAAGGCGGGCTGTGATCCTCAAGCACAGGTCTGTACCCGAAGGAAGGTATGCGGAGTTCAGGATAGTTGAGGACGGATTCGGGCCTGTGGATGGGAAATCTTAAAATATCCTCTGAAAATCCATTTCCATGTACAGAGAAAAGATTCTGGAGGCATTTCCGGAGATAATGAACATAAAGGACGATGAGCTCAGGGATAAGGTGGTGAAGACCTGGGAGATGGCCATGGAGCGCGGTGGATGGACGGACCTGAAAGGGATCCCATACACACTTGTGATAGAAACAAACAGGGAGTTCGTGGAGCACACGAAGATGGTTACCAGGACGGCAATAGGTGCCGCCGAGGCAAGGGGCGACCTTGACATTGACCTGGTCATCGCGGCGGCGCTCCTCCACGATGTTGGAAAACTTCTGGAGTTCACGGTGAAGGATGGAAAGGTCGTGAAGAGCGACTATGGTAAGATGATAAGGCACCCGGTTTCCGGTGCCATTCTCGCATCTGAAGCCGGGCTTCCCGACGAGGTCGTCCATGCGATAGTCGCACACTCCAAGGAAGGAGAGGCCGTAAAGAGAACGCCGCTGGCCGTCCTGATACACCATGCGGACTTCATAGACTTCGAGATTGACAAGGCGAGAAAGTGAGGTGCTCTGCCTGTTCAAGGGACGCCGTCATATTCATACCCTACAGCGGACGCTATCTATGTGAAAGACACTTCATGGAATTCTTCGAGAAGAGGGTAAGGGCGGAGTTCAGGAAGCAGGCGGATATAAGGAAGGGCTCGAAGATAGCGGTGGCGGTATCGGGAGGAAAGGACAGCGTGACCACAATGCATCTCACGGCCGAGATAATGCTTCCCAGAGGTGTTGAGGTCGAGGCGATAAGCGTTGATGAGGGTGTGCCTGGATACCGTGAGCTTTCCATCGAAAAGGCGAAGAAGGAGGCCGAGAAGGCCAGAATAACCCACCACATCGCATCCTTCAAGGATATGTTCGGAGTGACAACCACGGAGATCGCAATGATGGAGAGAGAGAAGAGCCCGTGCTCGTACTGCGGTGTTCTCAGAAGGCAGGCGCTCAACCTTAAAGCGAAGGAGATAGGGGCAGACTTCCTTGCAACAGGCCTGAACCTGGATGATACGGCCCAGTCAATACTGATGAACTTCACGAAAGGGGATGTGGAAAGGCTTGCGAGACTGGGGCCTCATAAACAGGTCCAGCCCGGGTTGATACCCCGCATACAGCCGCTCCGCTCGATACCCGAGAGGGAGATATTCCTCTACGCATCACTTCGAGGCTTCTCATTCCATGAATCCAGATGCCCGCACGCCGGAGAGGCCCTGAGGAACGAGTACAGGGCCATCATCAACGACCTTGAGGAGAGGCATCCGGGAACAAGGCATTCCATAATTAACAGCTACGATGCGATAAAGCCGGCGCTGGAGATGACCTTTAAGCCTGCAAAGCTTAATAGGTGCGAGAGGTGCGGAGAGCCCACGCCCGGAAGATTATGTATGGCGTGCAGGATGCTTGAGGAAATAAAGAAAAAGAGAAATGCCAGAGAAAAGTAATATAGTATTGCAGGATTGAAGGCCGATGAACGAGATAGATTCCGTCCTGTCTGAGGGAGACGCCCTGTTTGAGAGAGGAGAGTATACAGATGCACTTGAAAAGTACAGGATGGCCATATCTCTGGACCCGTCCCTTGAGGTCGCACACAACAATGCCGGTGTCTGCCTTGAGACTATGGGCAATTACGAAGAGGCAATAGAAGAATACAGGAAAGCCATCTCTATAAACCCGAGATACGAGATGGCATGGTTCAATCTTGGAAATTCCCTTTTTGCAACCGGACACAGAAAGGAGGCCATGGAAGCCTATGAAAGAGCCGTTGAGATAAACCCGGATTACCTGGAGGCTCATGTGGCCAAATGCTCTGTTCTTCTATCCATGAAGAGAAAAAGGGCCGCTCTGTCCTACTGCGAAGACGTTGTTGAAGGTCATGAAAGCCCTGATTATCTCGAGGCAAAGGCATATGTACTTCAGGAGCTTGGAAAATACGAAGATGCACTGAAGACCATAGAGTATGCGCTCTCTTGGGGGCCTTCTGCAGAACTGCACAATGCACGGGGCAATGTTCTGGTCCTCATGGAAAGATTCGAGGAGGCCGTTGAGAGCTATAACCTCGCACTTGAACTTGATCCGAATAATGAAGAATACTGGAATAACAAAGGATACGCCTTCTTCATGATAGGGCTGTACGAAGAGGCAATAGAATGCTACGAAAAAGCCCTGATGTTGAATCCGAGATACAAACCTGCATGGTATAACAAGGCCTATGCGCTACACGCCATGGGAAGACTGGAAGAAGCCGTGGAGTTCTACAGAGAAGCTTTGAAGTACGACCAGTACGACGAGGTACTCTGGAACAATATAGGGAATGCGCTCTATAATCTGGGGAAATACGAGGAGAGCATACCATATTTCGTTAAGTCCGTCGAGGTGAACCCGAACTATGAGATTGCGTGGAACAACATAGGGAATGCATTGGACCGCATGGGAAGGCATGAAGAAGCTATTGAATATCACGATAAAGCTCTCTCCATAAACAAAAAATTCGACTACGCACTATATGCAAAAGGCTATGCCCTGGCAAGATCCGGAAATCCGGAAGAAGGGCTGGAATGGATAGAACGCTCTCTTTCAATAAACCCGAGATATGATCATGCATGGTTCGCGAAGGGACATACACTTGAGATGCTGGGGGAATTGAATTACGCAATAGAAGCCCTCTCAAAAGCCGTGGAACTGAACCCGGATTATCCTGAGGCATGGGAGAAACTCTCCGAGATATACCGTGAACTTGAACGTGATCAATGGGCGGAATTCTGCGAGTTGAGGGTCATTGACTCGTACAGAAACCTGCTTAGATACGACCCTATGGACTTTCAGATGAGGGTGGAAGAGATAGAATATCTCATGAAAAAGGAGCAATATGAGGAAGTGGTGGAGCGGTGCGATGAGTGGATGATAATAAGGCCACTTGATAAAAGGCCGTGGAAGGCCATGATAGATGCATTGCTCGAGCTTTCAAAGGGTAAAGATGCCCTTGTATATATGAGGCGTGCCGAGAACAATGGCATGAAAATCGATAATATCAGAAAAGCCCGTATATTCCTTGCGATGGAAAAACCCGAAGAGGCACTCAAGGCCCTTGAAGCTCATGAAGGCGGAGGCTTCTGGAGAGCCAGAGCATACTATGAGCTTGAAAGATATCCGGAGGCCCTGAAAGAGGTGGATGCTGCAGAGCCCTCGATTGAAAAATGGATACTTCAGGGACGCATACTCGAGGCACTCGGAAGATATCAGGATGCTAGAATGGCATACGAAAATGCGAACATATACGAGGAGACATCGACAGCATGGGCTGGAATAGCCAGATGTAGACGGGCTGCCGCCCAGATAAAAAAAGCAAAGAAGGCCCTTGAAATAGCTCTTGCGGTTAATCCCGAGGACGATGAGGCTTGGTTCCTTCTCATGGAACTTGAAGGGAATGAATCTCCCACGGAAATAGGGGAAAGAGCATCTCCGTGAGAGGAAGGGCATGGCTCGATGTGAGTTCCTTCAGAGATAGGATTTTGAAGCCCTGCTTTGCCGAGTCGCTCAGGTCCTTTCCGAGATTGTGCTCCGTAATGGTCGCCTTAAGGTATTCTTCGGGAGTTATATGCTCCCTTTCTATGTATGCGACCCATCTGCCCGAGTCTATCTTCATCGGATATCCCTCCCATTTCTCCCTGAACCTCGGGCTGTTCTCGTTCCAGACAGGAGGCCCGAAGTGGCGCTTCACTGCCGGCAAGCGCCCTATTTCAAGCTCGAATATGTAGAGTATCTCCGAACCATATGCACGGTATTTTGAATCTATGACATTGAAGCCCATATCGTTGAGCCTCTGGGAAAGCGTCCTCCTTCCCTTCTTTATCTGCGGGAAAAGGACATCGGGCACAAGGTCCGGCCTGGGTATCGAGACGCCGAATATGTGCGTACCTCTGCGCTCCACCTCAGCCATTATTTCATCCCGCTCCTTCGCCTTCCTTTCCTTCGGGAAGAAGAACTGCATTCCCGGTCCTTTCAGGTACTCTGATGCGGCGTATATGAACAGGGCATAGGTCTCGGGGGAGAGCGCGGATGCCACATTCCTCTTCGGGTCAACGGGGTCAATGAAGATGAGGGGCGTATCGAACCTGTTCCCTGCATCGTTGCCAAGGTGCAGCCTCGTGCCTCTCTTCCATGACCGCGCTCCCCTGAGAACCTCGATGAATGAGCCGTAATATATTGTCAGCAGTTCCACGAGATATCCTGAGAAGCCCTCTATCTCCGCCTCGGCCCCATAGGTGCCTACTCCTTTCATGAACGCCTTGAGAAGCCTTGCCTCGTCCCTCTGCCCCTCGCTCATGTTCTCCATCACATACTTCGTGTGGAATGGTGTCCGGTCCACGGCGCTCATCTTATGCGAGCCATCGGTTATGTGATAGCACGGCACCACATCCACCTCATATCCTTTGAATGTGCCGTGTATGTACGGATGCTCGGCATAGTTCTCCCTTCCGTCGGGCACGAGCCTCTTTCCTATCTCAAGGCCCTTCTTCTCCAGTTCCTCCCTTGGAGTTTCCACAGGGAACATGATGAATATATCGAGGTCAGGGTCCTTCAGGAAGGTGCCCTTGGCCACGGAGCCGACTATGGTTGGCTCTGCCTTCAATCCCATCTCAGATATCACTGCCCTGGCCCTTTCCACAAGTTCCTGCGCCGCCTCCTTTATCTTTCTTTCCTCTTCTGGCGTGGGCTTTATCTTCCGGAGCACCTCTTCCTCGATATCCATGAGAGGCCATAGGAAGGGGATTAAAAAGCTTTCATGCGATACCTTTTTTATGCGCAATGCCATCGGGGTGTCATGGACGAGGAAGCTGCAGTGAGGCACAAGCTGAGCGCTCTTGAGATGATGGAGCACAACCGCCCGCTGAGAAGGCACTGGATAGCGCGCTTCATAGCCATGCTTCTCGACTTCCTCATAGTCCTCGTGGTCAGCGGGCTCATCGGTTTCCTCATAGGCGGCGGAATGCATGCCTTTCTCATCATAAGCAACATAATCCTGGCCCTTTTCTGGGTCTTCTACTCAGCGATAATGGAGTATTACTTCGGCTTCACCCTTGGAAAGAAGGTCATGGGGCTCAGGGTTCAGTCACTGAAGGGCCCGCTCCTCCTCTGGAAGACGATCCTGAGGAATGTCAGCAAGGTGCAGATAATCGTACTCGTGATAGACACCCTCATCGGAATGGCCACAGGCGGCGACCCGAGGCAGAGGTTCCTTGACAGGATAGCCGATACCACCGTGGTCCGCGAGGGAAGGCCGCAGCACAGGGAAGAAGAGGAAGAGATATGATGGAACTCGCGCTCTATTCCCTGGCGCTCATCTTCGGCATACTGCTCCTTGCAAAGGGGGCGGACACCCTTGTCTCAGGCTCAACGAAGCTTGCCCTCGCATACGGGATACCTGTTCTCATAATCTCCCTGATAATCGTTTCATTCGGTACGTCACTTCCCGAGCTTCTGGTGAGCGGCTTCTCCTCGGCCCAGGGAGAGAAGGACATAGCCCTCGGCAATGTTCTTGGCTCAAATGTGGCCAACATACTCCTCGTCCTCGGCATAGCCTCTCTTATACAGCCGGTGGATATGAACGATCCCCTTGCAGGAAGGGAGATGCTCATACTGGCCGCGGTCAGCGTGATAATCTTCGCTCTGGTCTACATAGGCGGTATTGGCAGGATGCTCGGCGCTCTCTTCCTTCTCGGATACGGTATCTATGTCATATCTCTCATGAGGATAGCATCCAGGGAGAAGAGGATAAAGGAGGAGCTCGAGGCCGAGGCGCTGGAGAATGTGGATGATGAAGAGGGGGAAAGGAAGTGGAAGAGCTGGGCGAAGGTCATCATCGGCCTTTTGGTGGTGGTCATAGGCTCCAAGGCCCTGATATACTCGGCCGTCGGACTTGCCACATTATTCGGAGTCCCCTCCGGGATAATAGCCCTGTCGCTCATAGCCTTCGGGACATCCCTGCCCGAACTGGCCACCGCGGTGGTGGCATCCCTGAAAGGCGAGGACTCCGTGTCTCTCGGGACCATCATCGGCTCGAACAACTTCAACGCACTCGTCGTCCTCGGGACCGCTGCGCTCATCGCACCCATTTACACGGGCGTGGGAATGGTCATGGCCTCCCTTTTCATGCTGCTTGCGGTGGGAATCCTCTATGTCTTCTTCAAATTCCTGAAGATACCCAGATGGGGCGGTGTGCTCATGCTGGTGATATACGCCGTATACATCGGAGTGGAGTACACGATACAGTACTGACGGAAACCATTTAAATACGGGAGATTTTGCGGAGCGCAGGCGATAACATGAAACTCTACGAGTACATGGCTAAGGACATATTTCGTAAGCACGGGATACCCGTACCTGAGGGATATGTGATAGAGAGGCCGGATGAGATAAGGCCATTCGAGGGCGAGATAGTCCTGAAATCCCAGGTCCTCATCGGCGGAAGAGGGAAGGCCGGCGGAATAAAGTTCGCATCCAGCATGGATGAGGCGAAGAAGGTTGCGGAACAGCTGCTCGGCATGGACATCAAGGGGTATAAGGTGAAGAAGCTCCTCATAGAGCCAAAGATAAAGATCCTGAAGGAGTACTACATGAGCATCATCGTGGACCGCTCGTCCAGAGAGGCGATGCTGATAGCGAGCGCGGAGGGAGGTGTTGAAATAGAGAGCGTGCCGGATGAAAAGATATTCAAGCGCACGATAAACCCGCTCATAGGAGTGCAGCCCAATGTGGTCAGGGCCTTGGGATACTTCCTCGGTCTCGATAAGGAACAGACGAAGGGCATAGGGAAGTTCGTGTATGCGCTCTGGGATGCCTTCACGAAGATGGATGCGGACCTCGCCGAGATAAACCCTCTGGTCCTTACGCCGGAGGGCTTCATGGCGGCCGATGCCAAGTTCATAATCAACGACGACTCCATGTTCAGGCACAGGGACATAGAACTGGTCGAGGAGGAATACACGCCCCTCGAAAGGGAAGCGAGGGAGAAGGGCATAGCCTTCGTTCAGCTGGATGGCAACATAGGGGTCATAGCCAACGGAGCGGGGCTCACCATGGCAACTCTGGATGTGCTCTCGCTCTACGGAGGAAAGGCAGGTACCTTCCTCGACCTCGGAGGCACGGACGACCCGGAGAAGGTGAGCCAGGCCTTCGGGATAATCGGCGAGGCGCCCATAGATGTGGTCTTCCTCAACATATTCGGCGGAATAACCAAGTGCGACACCGTTGCCAAGGGCGTCGTGCAGGCAATTGAGAAGAAGCCCCTGAAGGTGCCCATCGTCGCAAGGATAAAGGGAGTGAACGAGGAAGAGGGCAAGGAGATACTGAAGAACGCTGGAATAAGCGCTTTCTCCACACTGGAGGATGCCGCGAAAGAGGCCGTTAAGCAGGGAGGAGGTGCGTGAGATGGCCGTTCTCGTGAATAAGGACACGAAACTGCTGGTGCAGGGGATAACAGGGCACCAGGGAAGGTATCACACCATGGCGATGAAGGAGTTCGGAACGAATGTAGTCGCAGGAGTGACGCCCGGAAAGGCGGGTGAGACCGTTGAGGGAGTGCCTGTCTTCAACACCGTTCAGGATGCTGTGGATTCAACAGGAGCGAACACGAGCATAGTCTTCGTTCCTGCGCCCTTCACAATGGACGCCGTGCTGGAGGCCATAGATGCAGGGATAGAACTGGTGGTCACGATAACAGAGCATGTGCCTGTCCACGATGCGATGAAGATGGTCTCATACGCGAAGATGAAGGGAGCGCGCATAATCGGGCCCAACTGCCCGGGCCTCGCATCGCCGGGAAAGGCGAAGGTCGGCATACTTCCGAACATGGTCTTCAAAGAGGGAAATGTTGGCGTCGTTTCAAAATCAGGGACGCTCACATACGAGATAGTGAATTCGCTCACTGAAGCGGGAATAGGGCAGAGCACCACCGTGGGAATAGGCGGCGACCCTGTCACAGGCACCAGCTTCATTGATATGCTCGAACTCTTCGAGAAAGACCCTGAGACGGAGCGCATCGTGATGGTTGGCGAGATAGGAGGCACCGCCGAGGAAGAGGCCGCTGAGTACATCAAAGAGCATGTGACGAAGCCGGTGTACGCATACATCGCAGGAAGGACCGCACCCCCCGGAAAGAGGATGGGGCACGCAGGCGCCATAGTCAGCAGGGGAAGAGGCACTGCCGAGAGCAAGATAAAGGCGCTCCGGTCCGTCGGTGTGAAGGTCGCAAAGATACCCACGGAGATAGCGGAATTGATAAAGGAAGACCTTTAAACCCCTTTAACACCCTTTCATTTCAACCTTCTTTTCCTCATGGAGAGCGCTCCAAGAACAGCGGTGAAGAGCACCGGAATGAGAATGCCGCGGAACTCGGGCACAGGCGTCGTTGCCCTGAAGACTTCCGTCTTAGATGTGTTCATATCCGTATCCCTGGGATTATCAATGAATGTCAATCCCGTGTAGTTCACGGTTATGTTGTAGGGTGTGTAAGATATCTTTGTGGTCTTGTTCGCCCAGTATTCAGTCAGGACTATCCATTTGATATATCCATTTCCATCGGTTGTGAAATTCTTATCGTAGGTTCCGTTTGCATTGTCTTTAACCCTGACCTCTGCCGCAGGAATCGCCTGATGATTTGAATCCTCAACATACACATGAAGATACCATCTGACTGTCAGATTGCTGTATTGGTCTATCGTGATTTTGCTCTCATTAAAAAATGAGTTTGTGGCAACCATATATGTGCCAGGGTTTCCTACAATAGACATGTCATAAAGGCTTGTGTTGGTTATCGTTGTGTTGTAAATATAGATGTATCGTGTTGATGATGTGGATATACCGTATCTTGCATGGTCTATCGTGACATTTATCAGCGTTGGTGTGGAGTGATATGAATAAACCCCATCCTCTGTGCTCCTCAAAATCTTCGTATTCTTTATAATTGGCTTGCAGTTATAGGTTATCTGGATTCCTACTGCCGTATCCTTTCCCCTTCCGGTGTCAGTTATAACATTCCCTATGACTAACGGATTGCTCGGCCAAGGTCCGTTTGTGTTGTCCCAGCCGTCTATCCATATCCCATAATCATGGCTCCATGTTATCCAGTTGTTCTCTATGGTTGCGTTGGACCATGTTGTGGCCATTATTCCCGTGTCATCGTTCCATGTTATCGTGTTGTTGGATACGGTGGCATCGGAACCGTAGAGAACCACGCCCATGTAATTGTTGGAAATCAGGTTGTGGTCTATGGTGGCGTTGTCCGTATAAATCATTATACCTGCACCGCCAAGGCTCACAGATGCACCGCCACAATGATGCAATTCACTGTTTTTCATGGTGAAATTGCTCCCATCCCTTACCCAGAACCAATAATATGCTGCGGTGTTGTTTATGGTGATGTTAGAAGCGTCATAACTGGTTGTGTTATCGTTATCCCAATCAAGTATGTTCATCGTTGCCCCTCTTTTTACTTCGATATGATAGAAATCATCCATTGTCGTACCGCCTACGGGGCTGTCCACAATCAGGGTTACATTCTTGAAAGTTAGAGTGGCACCGTATTCCACGGTTAGATTGCCTTTGAGGATTATGGTTTCATTCCACACCACGGTGTCTGTGGTGATTGTCCAATCACCACTTGCAGGTGGCGGATAATCCCCTGAACCTCCACCTCTCACATTATCGGGAACCATCCCTATAACTACGAAAACCAGA
Source organism: Thermoplasmata archaeon (assembly GCA_027006785.1). Classification (GTDB taxonomy): domain Archaea; phylum Thermoplasmatota; class Thermoplasmata; order WALJ01; family WALJ01; genus JALTFR01. Next base: position 14,869 of record JALTFR010000003.1, read on the forward strand.
AGCATAAGCAGTATTGCACCCGTCAATTTCATGTTCCTCGCTTTCATGCCGGTTGATGGGATGGATTATTAGAATAAATATCTTTGTGTCCTGTTGTCCCGTGAGCGCTACGGGCCCGCGGCCCTCTCTATCTTACTTTGAATGCTTGCGTCCTTGTCCGTCCTGTGGTCTATCTTCACCAGTATGCTAATTCTTTTGGAACCCATCTCCAGCAGCCTTTCGTCAGCCTTCTTAACGATTTCAAAGATGCTATCCAGGTCCTCTGCCTCGACCTCCGTGGACATGGAGCATACCCTGTAGTTCAACCCGCTCTCATCTATTGTTCGGATAACCTCCTTCACATAGTCCCCAACGCTTATCCCCTTGTCCAGCGGGCTTATCACCAGGGATGCTATGATCATGCTATCCCTCCGGCGTCATCTCGTACGAGAACAGGCGGAGCACCCCGCTCTCTATGTTGCTGGTCCCCAGCGACTTGATTATGGCCGTTGTCTGCTCGTCCGGCTCCCTTATCCTTATCAGTTCGTCGCGCTCGTCGAGAAGCCATATCCCCGTGACCGTCCCTTTCTCGCATTCAGCCTCTATCACCCCGTATCTTACATAAGGATACCAGCTGTTGAAGACCCTGCAGTCAGGGAACCTCTCCTTCCACTCATTCTCCAGGGATGAAGGCCCTGCGCTCGTCCTGAAAAAGACATGGATGTCCCCAATGTCGTCGAGCGCGCTCAGCACCTTCTCCCACTCTCCATCGTCCAAATCAGAACACCTCGCTCTGGGTCTTCACCACTATTCCTGAATCGGTTATCTCGTATGGCTTCCTTGTCCTCGAATGCGAGGTCCTCCTCATCTTGACCACCCTGACGGACAACTGCACCTCTCCGCCAGATATCTCGTATGTGAGCCTTATGACTCCATCAGCGGTGTATTCCACGATGCCGTCCCTTGAATAATCCGGATTCGTGGTGTCCGCCTCTGCGGTGAATATCCCTGTTGCCCCTGCGCTCTTCACCATCCTCGCCATCTCGAAGAGCTTCATCCTCGCTTCCTGCCTGCTGTCGAAGGTCATCTCCAGAAGTGAGGCGGAATCCAGCACGAACCTCTGGACACCGAACTGCTCTATGACCTTCTTCATCTCGTCTATCCTGCGGAGCGCCTCCCCTGCCTGTCCCGGGTCGCTCTTGATGATGGACAGCATGTTGTTCTCCATGTATGACTGGAGGTCCCAGCCGAAGGACCTCGCGGTCTCAAGTATTGATTCGACATCCTCTTCAAGGCTGAAGAACATCCCCTTCTCACCGTTCTTCAGGCCTTCATACAGGAACTGCATGCCGAAGGTGGTCTTTCCCGTTCCGAAGGAACCGACCACTGCCACCACATGCCCTTTCGGTATTCCACCGTTCAGGAGCTCGTCCAGCCCCTCTATTCCTGTGCTGAGTTTTTCCATGCTCATGAGATCATCTCCATGTTTATAACTGTATAGCCTGTTTCATGGTCAACGGTGGTCACGAACCTTCTTATTCCATGGGAGCGGAGATGCGGGAACAGGCTTGTGAACTTCTCCACATAGAGGTAGCGCCTGCGCGTTGATGACCTCTCGTGCTTTGACCATGTGAATGTCAGAACTCCGTCCACGGAATCCACTATCATGTGCTCCACCCTCGAATCCACTATATCCCGGGAGAGCAGGAGATATACTATGCCTCCCTTCCTCTTTGAGACCCTCTGCAGGCCCTTCAGCACCATCACGATGTCCGCATCCTTTATCTTCTCGTTTATCAGAAGGTCGGTGAGAGAGTCCACAATTATCATGGAGTTGTCCGGAACGCTGTCCATGTAGTCCACGAAGGCCTTCAGAAGGTCCTTGTTCCCTGAGCCGAAGAGCGCCTGGCCCGGGTCCATTCCGGACCAAGACGAAGGCACGATGGTCCCGCTGAAATATTCCGTGGAAAAATCCATGAACTCCACATTGTCCCTTATTGCCTCGAAAAAGTCCTTTGAGAACGCCATCTCTATCTCGGTAAGTATGTCCTGCTTCGACCTTGAGAAGCTTATGTAGATGACCTTGTCCGGAAGGGTTGATATCTTATAGGTGTATCCGAGAAGGCTCTCCCTTCTCTCAGGGTTCAACTTTGCAAGTATTATCTTTGCCGCGGAGGTGTAGACGAACTCCGTGTTCCCCGCACCCAGTTCCCCGAGCAGAAGGACCGTCGAGCCTGCCGGCAGGCCCCCTTCAACAATTCCATCCAGGTCAGACACAGCTGTCGGTATCCGTTTCACGCATGGATATCCGCCGGAGGCTTAAAAAGATGATGGAGAGTTCCGGGAAAATCTTATTTAAGCGTGTTAATTGGGGAAGGTGGTGAATTGACTTGATGCTCGAGATATTCCTGATGGTACTCCTTGCAGGGCTGTCCGCGGTGCTCGCCCTCATAGGCTTCGTTTCATGGAAGAGGAGTGGTAGCCTGAAGATAGGGCTGGTGGCAATAGCCCTGCTGATATTTGCGGTAAAAGGCTCATACATGGCATATAATGCCGTGAGCAGCGGAGTTCTCATGGAGAGCACGGGCCTTCTTTTGATGGATGTTCTTGTGGTCGGACTGCTGTACCTTTCCGTACTAAAATGATAGCATGAAAAAGGATGCCCTTGCCCTGGAGAAGAGAAGAACGATATATCAGTATGTTAAAGAACACCCCGGGGTCTATATGCGGGAGATACAGAAGGAACTGAGCATGGCCACAGGCGTCCTGGAATACCATCTGGACTACCTTGTCAAAGAAGGATTACTGACAACGCACATGGACGGGAGGAAGAAGAGGTTCTATTCCTCGGAGGTGAGTGCTCCCCACAAGGAACTCCTCTCATTCCTGAGGCAGAGGCAGAGCCGGAGGATACTCGTCACGGCACTTAAACCCAAAGGTGCATCCTTAGATGAGCTGAAAGAGGGGTGCTCCTGTTCCAGAGGTACACTGCTGGTGTATATCAGCAGGCTTTTGAAGACAGGATACCTTGAAAAAAGGGGTGAAAGATATTTCGCGGTGAATCCTGATGAACTGACGAAGATGCTCATAAGCTACCGTGAGAGCTATCTGGACGATGTGGTGGACCGCTTCCTCGATTCATTCGGAAACCTGTGATAAAGCTTTAATAAGTGATGTAAATGGATGGGGTGTGATAACATGCAGGGACTGAAACCCTTGACGGTATTGAATCAGGCAATAAACAGCCCGGTGATAGTTGAGCTCAGAGGAAACAAGGAGTACCACGGAATACTCGACGGATACGACCCCCACATGAACCTTGTTCTGCGCAATGCGGAGCAGATAATCGGAGATAAGGTAACTCGATATGAGAGGATCATCGTGAGAGGGGATAACGTTATATACATCTCGCCGTAAGGGGGGAAACCATGTCAAAAGGCACACCATCAATGGGTAAAAGAGGAAGTAAGAAGACCCATATCAGGTGCAGAAGATGCGGAAGACACACGTATCATGTTCGCCATAAGGTATGCTCCTACTGCGGCTACGGAAAGAGCGCAAAGAAAAGGAGTTATAACTGGGCGAAGGTGCACTAATGGGATTGAAGGAAGCATGCGGTATAGTCGGCATTGCCTCGGACACCGATGTTTCCTATGAGATTTTCACAGCGCTCCGGGCCCTTCAGCACAGGGGCCAGGAGAGCGCCGGCATATCTGTTTTCACTGAGTCCTCCGGAATTGTCACATTGAAGGGGATGGGACTTGTCACAGAAGCATTTTCAGAGGAGGATCTCTCGGAGATAAAGGGCAATACCGGAATAGGGCATGTGCGCTATTCAACAGCCGGAGAATCAAGCATAAAGAATGCACAGCCCATTGAAATGCATATAGTATCCGGAATGATTGCCCTTGCCCACAACGGTGAGCTTGTGAATGCCGAATCACTGAGGAACTATTACAAGGAAAAGGGATGGGCCTTTTTCACAACCAGTGACTCCGAGGTCATAATCCGGCTTCTTTCAAAGGAGCTCCACGACGGGAGAGACGAAGTCACAGCAATAAAGGATGTAATGAGGAGCATCAACGGCTCATACGCACTTGTTATTCTGATAAACGGGAGACTGTATGCGGCACGCGACCCCATGGGAATAAAGCCCCTGGCCCTCGGAAGGAAGGGAGATACATGGATGGTGGCCTCCGAGAGCGTGGCCTTCGATGCCCTGGGGTTGGAGCTTGTGAGGGATGTGCAGCCCGGGGAGATAATAGAGCTGAAAAATGGCTCTGTGGTCTCACACAGGACGGAAGTGCCTGAAAAGAGCGCTCACTGTTTCTTCGAATGGGTCTATTTCGCCAGGTCCGACTCAATACTTGATAATGTTCTGGTATATGACGTCAGAAAAAGGATTGGAGAGTTCCTTGCACATGAAGCCCCGGTAGATGCGGATATAGTGGTGCCGGTTCCAGATTCGGGAAGGGCCCATGCCATAGGGTTCTCCGAGGCTTCTGGCATAAGGTATGCCGAGGGGCTGATGAAGAACAGGTACGTTGATCGCACGTTCATCATGCCTGACCAGAAGATGAGGGAGTATAACGTTTCCGTAAAACTGAACCCGATTCGCTCCATGATCGAGGGGAAGAGGGTCGTGCTGGTGGACGATTCAATAGTCCGCGGTACCACGATGAAGAAGATAGTCTCCATGCTGAAGGAAGCAGGCGCCAGTGAGGTTCATGTGCGAATAGGGTGCCCACCCATTGTGGCTCCATGCTATCTGGGTATAGACATGAAGACTAGGGCTCAGCTGATAGCATCCGATCGAAGTGTGGACGAAATCAGGGAACACATAGGTGCCGACTCTCTGGCATACATAAGCATTGAAGGTCTTGTAAAGGCCATAGGAAAGGACAGAAACGAGCTCTGTATGGGCTGCATAACTGGAGAATACCCTGTGAAAATAGAGGGAGAAAGGCTGAGGGGCCAATCGACTCTGGAAGAATACTTGCATTTCTGAGCAAAATAGAAAAAAATAAGTGCTTTGCGAAAACTTTAAATAGTAGTCAAAGTAGAGGAAAAATCATATTTAAGGATAACCCAGGAGGATTCCCTTGAAAGAGATAGGCGTCATTAAAACCGGAACACGCAATGGCCTCTTAGTCCTGAGATGCGCCTCTCCCATCAGGCCAGGGATGGAAGTCTTCACCGGAGAAGGCATATACCTCGGAAGAGCCGTGAGAACCTTCGGACCGGAAAAGACACCCTATGTCACCGTCAAACCGGACTCCGATATGGACGTGCTGGAACTCCTGGGTAAAAAAGTCTATACAAAGGGGGATAGATATGGCAAAAAAGAAGGAAGATCTCGTCATAAAGGACGAAGTGATAAGATGCCCGGAATGCGGAAGCACCCACATAGTAAGGGATTACCAGCGCGGAGAGCTCATATGTGAAGACTGCGGAATGGTCATAGAGGACAATTTCATAGACCTCGGGCCAGAATGGAGGGCCTTTGACATGGAACAGGGTGAGAGAAGGGCCAGAACAGGTGCTCCCATGACGATGACTGTTCACGATAAGGGGCTCAGCACCGAGATCGGATGGAAGAACAAGGACTCTTACGGAAAGAACATACCCACCAAGAACAGGTCACAGCTATACAGGCTCAGAAAGTGGCAGAGAAGGATAAGGGTGAGCAATGCAACCGAGAGAAACCTCGCTTATGCGCTCACCGAACTTGAGAGGATGGCCGGAGCTCTCGGCCTTCCAAGGAATGTAAGAGAGACTGCCGCTGTTATATACAGGAAGGCCGTTGAGAAGAACCTCATACGCGGAAGAAGCATACAGGGGGTTGTGGCAGCATCGCTATACGGTGCGTGCAGACGGGTCGGAGTCCCGAGAACCCTTGATGAAATTGCCGCCGTTGCAAATGTCGGAAGAAAGGAGATAGGCAGGACGTACAGGTTCATGGCAAGGGAACTCCAGCTCAAGCTCATGCCCACCAAACCGGATGATTACATAGCAAGGTTCTGCAGCGAGCTCGAGCTTCCCGGAGAGGTTCAGGCAAAGGCCGAGGAACTGCTCAGGATGGCCGCAGAGAAGGAACTGACATCAGGAAGAGGGCCCACAGGGGTTGCAGCGGCCGCGATATACATTGCATCCATACTCACAGGCCACAGAAGGACGCAGAGAGAGGTGGCAGAGGTCGCAGGAGTTACCGAGGTCACCATAAGGAACAGGTACAAGGAGATAACCGAGAAACTGGGCATAGTCGTTCCGATGTGAGCGTGAGGTCATGGAAAGGGCCCTGATAATCGGCAGGTTCCAGCCAATACACAACGGCCATATGGAGATGATAAGACGGGCTGCAAAGAGATATGAACTGATAATAGCCATAGGCAGCCCTCTCAAATCACATACTGTGGACAACCCCTTCACAGGCGGAGAAAGGTATGAGATGATATTGAGAGCGCTCAGAGATGAGGGCATTGAGGCACACATCATCCCCGTGCCTGACATAGAGTATAACGGTGTGTGGGCCTCCCATGTGATGTCTCTCTGCCCGCCATTCGATGTGGTCCTTTCCAATAACCCTCTTACCATCGAGCTTTTCTCACCTTACAAAAGGGTGATGGAGACCTCCATGTTCTCCAGAAAGGAGTACTCCGGAAAGGAGATACGGAGAAGGATGATAGAAGGGGAGCCATGGGAAGAACTTGTTCCGAATGCAGTTGCGGAATATATCAAGGAAATAGGCGGAGACGAGAGGATTTCCTATCTTTCACGAACTGATGAGTATGTTTAACGGAAGTTACTTATAGCGGCATGATGGTGCAAATGTTATGAGCGCAATCTCGAAGGCGATTGCAGTAACCCTGATTGTGATGGCCGTGGTGGCCACCGGATATACGGGATATTTTGCAAAAGAATACTCCGACTCGCTTGCCGCTCTGGCGGATTTCACCGCTTATGCCGAATTTGACCCGGAAAATGTCGAACTGTATGAGAACCAGTCATATATAGAAGTGATTATAAGCATGCAGAATCCCTCGAACATAGAGATCAAAGCATATGAAATCGATCTTGCGCTCTTCCTCCAGAACAGTACAACGGGTAAATTCACAAGGATTGGAAAACCGCTGATATTCTACAGCGATTACAACCCAATCGTGGTAAAGCCGAATTCCGATGGAAAAGCGAGATTCTATCTTCATATAGAGGACCCTCAGGATTATGCCTGGAATATAGAGAAGATGCACGAAAAAAATGAGAGCATCAGGGTAGATCCTTATATGGAGATAAGGTACAGGGTTGCAAACTATGACTTCACAAACATGTATGCCTGGGGCATCTGGCACTGGACGTGCAAAGAATGCGGGAGGGGTCCGTTTGATTGAAATGAATGAACATCTGAAAAAAGACATTCTCTCCCCGGTGTTCTGGGGATTCATAGTTGCTCTTATCTGCCTCCCTTTCTATCTGTTCATGGCAGTACCCCAGATTGGCAGAAGCTTCAATGTTGCGACTGTCCATGCATTTTTAATGCCAATAATAGCTGCATTCCTCGCCTCTGCCATGATGGGTGACCGGGACATGAAAAGTTCCCTTATAATGCTGCTTTCAAGCGCCATCTTCCTTACGGTAGGCATTCTCATCGTGCTGCTTCTTCCCCAGAGCATGCATGTGGTCTTTTTCGTGGATACGTACTATATCAACGTGGCTCAAAAGATGATTATGGCATTCATAATGTTCTTCCCGAGCCTGCTTATAGGCAGCATAACAGGGAAGGTCTTCGGAGATGCCTATGTCTCCGATATAACCCGTGCCGAGAGAAGGGAGCTGAATGAAGAGATGAGGGAATGGAAGGAGACCCTTGAAAAAGCCATAGATGAGAGTGACAAAGGGAACAGCTCTGATGAAAATACAGAGGGCAAAAACACAGTGGAAGCGGAAGAGGAACGCAGGGCGGAAGAAAAACCTAGGAAAGAGAGTGAATCCACTGCTTTGAAGAAAGAAGATTAAGTTTATATACCTCTCCTTGTGTGAGGCAGGATACCCGAACATGGAGGCTATATTTTGACACCTGAAGCAGAGAAAAACGAAAACCCCGACTTCAAATACATGGTCCGCATAATCGAGACGGACATAGACGGGAACCTCCCGTTAGTGCTGGCACTGCAGAGAATAGGGGGTATCGGACAGAGGATTGCAGAATCCGCCGCAAAGAAGGAGGGCATTTCACCTGTGGAAAAGATAGGAAACCTGTCTGATGAGGACATAGAGCGGCTGGATGTCACTCTCAGGGAACTTCAAAAAGACATGCCCGTATGGATGCTCAACCGGAGGAAAGACTACGATACGGGCGCTGACCTGCATCTCGTAGGAAATGACCTTAAGATGAGGCATGAGGACGACATAAATCGCCTTAGAAAGATAAGGTCTTACAGAGGAATGAGACACGAGACAGGACACAAGGTAAGGGGACAGAGGACACGGTCCAACGGAAGAAAGGGACTCACTCTTGGAGTTTCAAGGAAAAAGAGCTGAGGTGAGTAAGTGGGAGACCCTAAGAAGAACAGGAAGAAATACTCAAGGCCGTCTCATCCTTGGGAAGGCGAAAGGATAAAAGCAGAGAAGGAGCTGAGAAAGAAGTACGGGCTGAAGAACAAGACGGAGATATGGAAGGCCAAGGCTGAGCTCAGAAGGTACAGGAGACATGCAAGAGAACTTCAGGCAAAACTTAGATACGGTGACCCTCAGGCCGTAAAAGAGTCAGAAGAGCTCCTTGAAAAGCTTTCTCGCCTCGGAATTCTCTATGGCGAGGATGTCGCACTTGACAGCATACTGGGCCTCGAGGTCGAGAGCATACTTGCAAGAAGGCTTCAGACCATAGTTTATCTGAAAGGCATGGCGAACAGTATGCAGCAGGCGAGACAGTTCATAGTACACGGACATATCTCCGTAAACGGAAGGAAGGTCACTGTGCCCGGCTATCTCGTGAAGAAATCCGAGGAAGATGCCATAGATTACTTCTACAAGTCCCCGTTGAAAGATGACCTCCATCCCGAAAGGATGAAAAAGAGGCAGAAAGCCGAGGGTTTCGGCAGAGAATCCGTAAATGAGAATGCCGCACCGGATTCCATTGCGAACAAAACGCCGGAGGTGAATGCAAATGGTTAAGACAGCTGTTGCCCACATATATGCTTCCCATAACAACATCATAATCACTCTCACAGACATAACCGGCTCGGAGACCATCGCCAAATGCAGCGGAGGAATGGTGGTCAAGGCTGCAAAGGACGAGGGAAGCCCCTATGCTGCCATGAGAGCCGCTGACGTGATAGCAGATGCCGCAAAGGAGAAGGACATAAACACGATATACGTGAAAGTTAGGGCTCCGGGTGGAAACAAATCCACATCTCCCGGTCCGGGCGCGCAGGCAGCTATCAGAGCCCTCTCAAGGTCAGGCCTCAGGATAAAGAAGATAGAGGATGTGACGCCCATACCCCACGATGGTACTAAAAAGAAGGGTGGACGCCGTGGAAGAAGGGTGTAACATTTGAACATAGAAATACTTGAAATGGAAGAAACGAGGGCGAAACTGCTCATATACAACGCAGAGCCTCAGACAGTGAATGCTCTCAGGCGCACGCTGATAGCGGATATCCCAAAAATGGCCATAGAATACGTTGACTTCCACCTCGGACCTATAGGCAGTGGAGAGGGAGGAAGGGTGGCTGACGGAGCATCTCCTCTGTTTGACGAGATAATCGCCCACAGGCTCGGCCTGATACCGATACCCACGGACCTAGACGTGTTCAGGTTCAGAAACGAATGCGAACACGGGCCGGAGGAATCCTGCGAACTGTGCACGATAACATATACCCTCCATAAGGTCGGGCCGTGCACAGTATATTCAGGAGACCTTGAACCTGTAAATGGAGAGCGATACAGGCCGAAAGACCCTCTCATACCCATAGTTAAACTGGATGAAGGTCAGGCTATATACATTACCGCATACGCAATACTCGGAACCGCAAAGGAGCATGCCAAATGGCAGGTCACCAGCGGCGTAGGATATCAGTACTATCCGATAGTGAGCCTTGACAGCAGTAAGTGCAGGAACTGCGACAGATGCCTTGAAGTCTGTCCGAAAAAGGTCTTCGAGAAGGTGGACGGACAGCTAGTCGTGAAGAACCCTGAGAACTGCAACCTCTGCGGCGCATGTGTGAAGGAATGTGAGGGTGTCAGTGTTGAAGGCGACCCGACCAAGTTCATACTCCAGTATGAGACCGACGGTTCGCTGAGCGCAAGGGAGACCCTTGAAAAGGCGCTGGAAATACTTGCCCAGAGGTTCGAGGACTTCAGGGAATCCATATCCGAGATGAAGTAATCCTTTAAATAGAGCCTCTTTTTCTCTTTTTTTGTGGTTCAATGAAGGTTATGGATTTCATCGAAAAGACCCTGAAAAACAATAAAATGCACATGACACTTCTGGATCCTGACAAACAGGAACCTGAGAAAGCGGCTGCTCTGGCTGAAAAAGCAGTTGAATACGGCAGCGATGCGATAATGATAGGTGGCTCAACGGGCGTGACCAGCAAGAATATGGATGCCACCATAAGAGCCATAAAATCGAGGATCGAAAAACCTGTAATAATATTTCCAACATCGGCAGGCGCTCTGAGCCCCAGTGCCGATGCCATATACTTCATGAGCCTCATGAACTCGAAAAGCCCAGTATTTCTCGTAAGGCAGCAGATGATAGGTGCTCCGATAATAAAAAATATGGGTATAGAGCCAATACCTATGGGATATATCGTCATTGAGCCTGGAATGAAAGTAGGTGAGATAGGTATGGCAGATGTTATTCCCAGAACAAAACCGGAGCTGGCTGCCGCATATGCGATAGCTGCTGAGATGTTCGGACTGAGGCTCGTGTATCTAGAAGCGGGAAGCGGCGCACCGGAGCCCGTTCCTTCTGAGATGATAAAGGCCGTGCATGAATCGGTCAATATACCTCTGATAGTGGGTGGCGGCATAAGGGACGCAGAGAGCGCCAGAATCGCAGTGAATGCCGGCGCTGACATAGTGGTGACGGGCACTGTTGCGGAGGATCATAAAAAGCTCTATGTTCTCAGAGATATCATCAAAGCCGTGAAATCATGAGATATAATGATGTAAAGAGCATAACTGGAAAGACGAGGTTCGTGTTCGACTCTCCTAAATGGTATGTGAGCGCAACCGCAGTTGCAATAATATCGATTCTTTTCGGAATTATAATCTTGGGATTCTCTGAAGATTCCATTATAGCTGGCTTTGTTCTAACAGGCATACCTGCTTACTTTTCGGCTCTCCTGAGTCTCGGCTATGCGCGTGCGGTCAAGAACAGGTACTGGGCGAAAACAGACCTCCTGATATCCGTGAGCGGAATAAGCATATCTCTCGTTCTGTATGTGCTCGCACTTGCGATCTCAAGATTTGTGAACATTGACATGAAATATGCCCTGGTCATATCTCTGAGCGTGCCACTATGGGTGAGACACATGTATTTTTCATCTGTGACCGTGAGCGGACAGATAAAAGCCCTGCCACTGTCCATAAGCTACCCCACAATGATTTTCATATCGATGTACCTCTATTTCCCCTCACTGTATGACTGCATCTCTCTGTTTCTGGCGTCGTGTGCATCGGCTCTTTTCTTCTCGGCAATACTTCTCGCAGCTCTCGATGCTCCGATGAGAAATGTTCTCGGAGTCGGCGGCTTGGAATTCACGCGGTGGACGCTGGAACACTACAAAGAGAAGAGCGGCCAAGGGCATGACAGGCTTGAAGAGATATTTGACAGATTCGGAGAAGAGAGCATTGTGCACTTCGACACAGTGAGCTTTATGAAGGATGGGGAGATTGACGCCGCCATCGCTGTTCATACGGCACATCCCGGACCTGTCGGAGATGTTGGTGGCGGAGACCTTCCTGGAAAACTGTCAAAAATAACCGGCATAGACCGCCTTATAACTCCACACGGTGCGTCAACACACGATACAAACCCGACAACGGAGAAAGAGGTTGTGAAGCTTGGCAGGGCCATCAAAAAGGGCCTGAAAGGTAAGGAATCGCGGGTTTCAGAGGCAATAAGGTTGAAAGAGGGCGAAATAAGCCTGATGGCGGAGAGATTCGGCGATGCTCTGCTCATCGTTGAAACATCAAGCCCTGAAGGCACAGAAGATATAGATCCGGGAATAGCCATGGCTCTGAATGAAAAAGTGAAGCAGATGGGCTATGAAAGACTGATATTCATAGATGCACACAATTCTTTTGATTCCAATACACCGGAAACAAAGATACAATCACCGAAATATTTTGAAATAGAAAGAGCGGTCATCAGGGCTGCGGAAATCCTGAAAGATGCAAAATTGCATCCTGTTAGAGCCGGCTTCGGACAGGACCGCAGTCTCGGTATGGAAGACGGCGTTGCTGGTATGGGTGTACAGACCCTTGTTCTTGATGTGAACGGGAAGAAGGTCGCATATGTGACCATAGACGGAAACAACATGGAACCCGGCCTCAGAGAGAAGATATTATCCGAACTCAAAATCTATGTGGATCATATCGAGGTCATGACGAGCGACAATCACTATGTAAACTGGACCGACACTGGAAAGAACCCTGTTGGTTACAGGGGGAGGCATAAAGAGATAATAGCATCGTGCAAAAAGTCGCTGGAAGCCGCTATTGATGACATGCACCCGGTGAAGGTTTTCGTGGCCGGAGGAAGTGTGATGATACGGGTCTTCGGCCCGAGCCGCTCATCCTATATGTACTGCGTTCCAAGGGCAATAGACGGATTCGGCAAGTATGTCGCATTCCTATCACTCGCAGGTATGCTGTTGACAGATATCCTGTTAGCAATGCTTATATAGTGAAATGATTAGAGGGATTCGATAACATGGCAAAGAAGAACGAGGGATTTCACTCAGCGGCCGGGCTTATACGTTACTTCGATTCGGAGGACGAAAAAGCCCCCAAAATACCCGCACTTGCGGTGCTAGCCACAGCAATCATACTGGCCATAGTCGTTGAACTGGCCCATTATATGTGGCATATGTAAGGGTTCTCATGAGGCTCAGGGGGCTTGTATCGAATAGTGGCTTCATAATAGTAGCAGCCCTTATACTCGGCATACTTTCCGGTTTCAGCTTTTATCCGAAAGAGGCCACTTACTTCATTTTAGGGAGTATAATGACTCTCTCTCTTACAAAAATTGATTTTGAAAAGATAAAAATGACTGGGAAGAAGGAACTTGGACTGCCGGTCCTGCTGGTATATGTATTCTCTCCTCTGATGGCCCTCATCCCTGCATATATCCTTGTTCATAATCAGGATTATCTGAAAGGCATAGTCATACTTGCCCTTGTCCCGTCCGCCGTCGGTGTCGTCGCATTCTCCGGAATACTTGAAGGCGACACTGAAGTGGCCCTGGCAGGCACCGCTTCGGTCTACATCGCATCCCTTGCCCTTACTCCCCTGCTCTCAAAGGCATTTCTCGGTGAAGGCGTCAGCGTTCTTTCGATACTGAAATCCCTCGTGATACTCGTCCTCATACCGCTCATAATATCGCAGGGCCTTGCGAGGCTGGACATAGACCGAAAGATGGGGCACACCAAAGGAGAGGTCATAAACATACTCTTCTTCTTCCTGATACTGAACATAGTGGGAAGCAACCGGAGCGCCTTCTTCCTGCCTGCGTGGTCGCTGTTCTCCATATCCTTCGTGTGCTTCATGAAGACATTCATAGCGGGCAGCATAGTCTTCTTCCTTATGATGAGAAGGCACAGCTATGAGGAGAGCATGACATACACCCTTTTCGGCGCATTCAAGAACGGGGGCCTCGCCGTTGCGCTCTCCATGGTCCTTTTCGGCCCTGCCGCAACGGTTCCCGCCGCGATATCCGTCGTCTTCGACTTCGGCAGCCTGACATACTACCAGTATGCCTTCAGGAACAGGTACGGGAGAAAGCCCCTGAACTCGTAAAATGATGTTTAAAATGGAAGTGCAGGGGTTGGGATTTGAACCCAAGGACCACTGAGGACCAGACCCTCAATCTGGCGCCGTTGACCTGGCTTGGCTACCCCTGCATATTGCAGTAATCGGTTTATTGGCCGGCGAGCAGGTGTACCCGCATATATCCGGTCAATTCTGCATTCTACTGCTTGGAAATTGATGTGTTATTTAAGGATTTTCTGATTTCAGAACCTTTCGTAATGCAGTCTCTCTTTCTCAACCTCTGCTTCAGTGTGTGGCTCCTTCGTTCTTTTAGGCACGCCAACGGCTATCATGTTGAGAACCCTCAGGTCGTCCGGGATGTTGAGGAGCGCCTTCACCGTTGATTCCGGGTCCATGTCTTCGGCTATGCTCCTGACCTGCACCCAGCAGGCACCGAGGCCCATATCTGCTACCTCGAGAAGTATGTTCTCCGATGCAACGCTGCAGTCCTCCACCCACCAGGGCGATCTTTTCTCATCGCCGACTATGACGAAGGCCGCTCCCGCCTTTTCTATCATCTTCGCCCACGGTGTCGCTCTGGAGAGCTTTTCGAGCATCTCCTTATCGAGCACGACTATTATGTGGCACGGGCGGTAGTGCATAGCGCTCGGGGCGTACATGAACGCCTTTACGATGTTCTCGACCTGCCACTCCTCCAATGGCTCTCCCGTGTAACTGCGGAGGCTTCTCCTTGTCTCAATGGGTTTCAGGACGGGTTGCATGGGAATGGAATGGCAGGGAGTAATTAAGGAAATCGGTCCTTATCTTTATATCTCTGATGAATTCCCACACGGTGTTTCCGTGAATCTGAAAGAAAGAAAGCGCTCCGATGATATAGATCCTGAGACCGATGAAGAGGTCATAGTCGCAGGATGGGTTCAGACCATCAGAAAGAAGGGAAAGATAGCATTCATTCTCCTAAGGGACAGGGGAGGTGTCGTACAGGTAACGGCCCTCAAAAATGAGATGGGCGAGGAGGATTACGGCAGGCTCACGAAGGTGCAGAGAGAGTCCGTGATAGCGGTCAGGGGAAAGGTGCAGAAGAGCGAGTATGTGAAGCGCGGCTTCGAGATACTGCCGATAGAATGGGAACTTCTGAACGAGGCCGATGCCCCGCTGCCAATGGGTGTCGTGGACAAGGTGAATGTGGAACTGGACACCCGCCTTGACAACCGCTTCATGGACCTGAGAAGGGAGGAGGTCATGGCCATCTTCGCGCTCAAATCCACCATGCTCTCTGCTATACGGAATAACCTGGAAGAGAAGGGATTCCTTGAGGTGCAGACCCCGAAGATATTGAAGGCAGGAGCGGAAGGAGGGGCCACACTGTTCAAACTGGACTATTTCGGTGAGAACGCGTATCTCGCACAGAGCCCGCAGCTGTTCAAGCAGATTCTCATGTCCACAGGGCTGGAAAGGGTGTATGAGATAGCGCCTGCTTTCAGAGCCGAACTCTCGGATACCACGAGGCACCTGAGCGAATTCACATCCCTTGACTTCGAGATGTCCTTCATAGAATCACAGGACGATGTGATGGATGCCGTGGAGGAGATGCTGGACAGCGCAATAAAGGCCGCCATTGAGGATGGGGAAAAATACCTTGAGATACTGGGCATCGAGCTAAAGGCACCGAAGAGGCCGTATCCGAGGATAAGCTTCGAGGAAGCAAAGAAGATGCTGGCCGAGAAGGGAAAGCAGGTGGAGAACGACCTTGACACCGAAGGCGAGAAGATCCTGGGCGAGATAATGGCCGAGAAGGGATATGATGCCTATTTCGTGGTCGAATATCCTGAGGAGGAAAAGCCATTCTATATCATGGAAAAGGATGGGACACCTTGGTCATATTCCTTTGACCTTGAGTTCAGGGGGCAGGAACTGGCATCAGGGGGCCAGAGGGAGCACAGGCCCGATGTCCTTGAGGAGAGGATGCGGAAGAAAGGCCTTGACCCATCGGACTTCGAGTTCTACCTCAAGGCGTTCAAATACGGCATGCCGCCCCACGGAGGCGTCGGAATAGGCGTTGAAAGGCTCATCCAGAAGGCTCTCCGCCTCGAGAATGTCAGGGAAACAACGATATTCCCGAGGGACAGGTTCAGGCTGGTACCTTGAGCATATCTGTCCAATACCTTAATAAAACAGGTCCGAATGGTCACATATGAAGAAGCTCCTGATGAACATAAAGAAGCGGCTCTACCTCTATGTTCTCGCTGACTTCATAGTGGCGCTCGCAGCCGGTTATTTCATCGATTTCACGGCTCTCAACATAAAGCCGATAAGCATGGCCGCCGTATTCCTCATGCTCTACCCCATGCTGACCGGAATGGTTGTGGAGAAGGTCAAAAAGGCGGGAAGGAACTTCAAGCTCATCGCGATCACCCTCCTGTTCGCATATGGTATTGCCTCCATCACGGCCTACTTCCTTTCAAGGAGCGTGCTGGTGGATTACCCTGAGATCGCATTTGCCATGATAATGGTGGGTGCCATACCATGCTCAAACATGCTCATCGGCTGGTCCGGTATCGCGGATGCCAGCGTTGAGGACGCCCTCGTCATCGCCGTTGTCGGGCTTCTCCTGATACCCATCGTATCTCCTGTGATACTCTGGGTCAGCGGCGGCACCCTCGTTGCCTTCGACCCGGCTGTTGTCGCATCCCTGCTCCTCCTTTACATCCTGATACCCCTTGCGTTCGGCATGCTCACCAGGAGGGCCATCATAAGGAGAAAGGGCATGGACTATTTCATGGAGGTGAAGAAGGTCTTTCCGGGCATATCAGCCATCGGAATACTGCTGATCGTCTTCTTCTCCGTGGCAAAGGTATCCAGGGCGGTTCTGGGCCACCCCGAGGTCTTCGTCCTCATCTTCTTCGCGCTCATGCTCTACTACCTGATACAGACAGGGCTCTCGCTGGTCGTGGCGAAGCTGATGAAGTTCAGGTACGAGCAGGGAATGATCTTCATACTCGGCGCCACTGCAAGCTCACAGGCAATATCCCTGAGCATAGCCGCGACACTCTTTGGGCCTCTGACAGTATTTGCGCTCTCCTTCAAGCCAATACTCCAGGTGCTATACATAATGGCGCTCATCTATGGCGCTGGCCCGAAGATAAGGGAATTCCTGGGTTAGACCCATATCGCATGTCTGGAGCGCATGCTCTCGTCGTTCTCTCCCTTCCTTTCCATTATCTCTGAGATTATGCCATCCAGAACTATCATGGCAGTGTCCTCGAAAAGCGTTCCCAGGGGAGCGCAGTCGGTGTTAAGGTCATCGGGCATCTTCAGGATTATCAGTACCTCGGCCAACTTTGCAAGGGAGGATTCCGGCTCGGATGTGACGACTATGGAGTGAGCGCCCACCCGATTGACTATCTCAGCGGTCTGAATGGCCGACGAGGTCTCACCTGTGTTGGATATAAGTATCACCGTATCTCCTTTCTCCACTATTGGGGTTGTGCTTTCTCCGATGAAATAGGCCTTCAGGCCGAGCTGTACGAGGCGCATAGCGAATGCCTTTCCCACTATGCCGGAGCGCCCAACTCCATATACAAAGGTCTGCTTTGAACGTAGTATGCTGTCGCTTGCAAGCTTCATGGAATGGACATCCACGCTCTCTATTATCTTGCTGGCTTCCTTGAGTATGTAGCTCGTAGATGTGAAAAACCTGTCTCCGTTCAGGATTTCTCCCCCTTTGACTTTTTCTTATCTTTATTCTGGCTATTCTTCTGTGTCTTCGTAGCACCGGACTTTGGGGCTTTCTTTGTGCTCTTAACCTGCTTTTGTGTCTTGGAATTCTGAGCCTTCTTTTTATCGCTCTTCTTCTCCTTATCCTCAATCCTCTTATGATAGCGCTTGAGCATCTGACGCTCCACAAGTATCTTCATATAGATTGCATCGTGCTCTATAAGAGGAGAACTCGATATTATGGTTATGTCGAACTGATTGTCCAGAATTACATCCGCAAGGGGCTCGAACTTCAGGTCTCCTCTCTTTATGGGTGTGTACTGGCGCTCGTATCCCGCACTGTGCTCAACACCTGTAAAATGCGTGTAATAACCATCTCTTGCGTATTTCTTGGTCATATCGAATATCCTCTGGAAATCCTCCTTTGTGTTGAGGCTTCCTCCTTCTCTGGAATGTATATGCCCGAAGTTCAGGACAGGCTGTGTGTTAGGTACCTTACTGCATATCTCAAGTATCTCGTCCATGCTTCCGAGGACGTCCTGCCAGCCACTCGCCTCTATTCCGAGTTTCATCCTTATCTTGTTGCGTTTCATCCAGTTGCGGACCTTTTTAAGGTTCTCTATGGCGTTTTCAAGGCTTTCATCTTTGTCATCCCCGTATATGCCCAGATATGTTGTCACTCTGGTGGCACCCATGGAATTTCCCATCAATGCCGCCCATTTTAGCCATCTTACGGATTCCTCTCCTGCCTTTCCACTGTCAGTGAGCTCCATGTAATGCGGCGTATGTATGCTGAGGTCGACATCCAGCTCCCTTGCGACCTCGCCTATGAATCTGAGTTTATGGTAGTCGGATGCTATAGGTATGGAAAGGACTTTCAGGCGCTCTCCCTCTTCAAGCGGGTGTTGCAGGGCATATGTTCCCGAGTTCCAGTCGCCTGTCTTCTTCGTGAAAACCTCAGCAACCATGAGACCGGGAATTTCTCCGGCAGATGCGCCTATCTCCTCATGAAATATCTCCCTTTCAAATGTATTCACCCTTAGAAACTGGACTTCCAATGCCCTCAGGCCCAGATTATGTGCGTCTTTCACACCATCGTAGAGTGTGCGCCCTTTGCTGGACAGAGGGATGCCAGCTATACCGAATCGTATCATTTCCCGGTTCTCCTTTCAGCCGGCGGGCATAATCTGGCACATATATACTGCTTATGCAGGAATGCCCGCTTTTCTTCTCCCATGTATTTCTGTTCCCCGACCTATTTAAAGTTTTGGACGGATGTTACATGCAACAGAAATAGGCTTTAAAGATAGCCTGATGAATTGACATGGTCCTTGACATGCTGATACTGGCCCTCCTTTTCACACTTATGGGTGTGGGCTTCGGGATAATCACCGGACTGATACCGGGTATACACGTTAACACCGTGGCTCTTCTGCTCATGGTGTCTGCTCCTCTATCAATAGGCTTTGCATCTCATGTCTCCGAAATGATGTCCGTACCCTCCGAATATGCCGTCTTCCTGATTTCCTGCCTGATAGTTGCCAACCTTATAACCCATACGTTTCTGGACTTCATACCTTCCGCTCTTTTCGGTGCACCGGATGAGGACATGTCCCTCTCTGTTCTGCCGGCACACCGCATGGTACTTGAAGGAAGAGGCATGGATGCGATCAGGCTCTCGGCAGGGGGGAGCATAAGGGCGGTTCTCATGGCCCTGCTTCTGCTCTTTCCCGCCTTCCTCTTCTTCGGTCCTGCAGGTGGATATCT
This sequence comes from Thermoplasmata archaeon, assembly GCA_027006785.1. Taxonomy (GTDB): domain Archaea; phylum Thermoplasmatota; class Thermoplasmata; order WALJ01; family WALJ01; genus JALTFR01. The sequence continues at coordinate 34,330 of JALTFR010000003.1, forward strand.
CTTCCTGAGGCCATACACCGCATACATCCTGATTCTCATTGTTTCCGTGCTCATAATAGGTGAATACAAAAAAGGACGGATGTTTCCGGTATATGCCGCCGCCATCTTCCTGCTGTCAGGGATATTCGGATGGGTTGTGCTCACCGGCAACCTGTTTGGAGGCGAGCCGCTTATAGCCGAGCCCATGAGGGAGAGCGCTCCACTCTTCTCGGGGCTTACGGGTCTATTCGGACTTGCATCTCTGCTTCAGAGCCTGGGTGTGGCAGGACTTAAGCCGGGAGACGAGAGAGACAGGAAGGTCGAAAAAAGCATGCTGAAGAGCTCCCTCATAGGAACCCTTGCGGGCGCTCTGGTCGGGTGGTTTCCGGGTGTGACCTCCGCATCCGCAACTGTTCTGGCATCTGACATCTCGCGAAAGACGGACGGAGAGGACTTCATAGTCTCAATGAGCGCTGTGAACACCTCCAACGCATTCTTCGTAATACTCGCTCTTTTCGTCATAGGTAAGGCGAGAAGCGGGGCAATAGGCGTCGTTAAGGCTCTCACCATGCCCGGGATGTGGACCGGGTCAGGAGCTCCTCCGGCCTTCCTGTTCCTTCTTCTCTTTTCTGGAGTGGTGGCGGGAGCTTTTGCCTATCCTCTCACTCTTCTATTCGGATCCTTTTTCCTTCGCCGAATGGAAAGGTGGGATTATTCCCGTCTGAACGGCTACATTCTTCTCTTCGTGCTATCACTTATACTGATACTGGCTGGTCCCGTTGGACTTTTTGTGGCATCGATTGCAGCCATGATGGGACTGATACCTCCGCTGTCGGGTGTAAGCAGGGTGCATCTCATGGGATTTCTACTCCTTCCGACCATACTCTATTTCATCTGAAAATTGAAGAAATGGGTTTATAGAGCTTTCCTGCGGCGTATCACAAGGAGCGTGAACACAGCCATGATGGATATCAGAAACATCGGCACCTGCTCGTAACCTGTGCTGTTGCTGCCTGAACCGCTGTCATCCGGCGCCTGTTCATCAGATGGGGTGTTTCCCCTCATGCTCCCATCCGGATTGGGAATGAGGTCTCTCTGTCCGTCGTCGTAGTAATTTTTATCATTCTGCTCATTATCGTCGCCGCTATCATCTCCCTGCACCTTTATCAGCATGGATGTGTATGGGGTTACGAATCCGTATTCAATGGCGAGGGCGGTTATATTGTCCACGAGTTCCGGTGTCTCCCCGTCAACGGCAATCCGGTCCATTAAGTCATTTATCACGGCATAGGCCCAGAGCCTCGGGATGAATGAGTGGTTCTCATCCGTGCTCACGGGAAACTCCTGTGCAAAGCTCATGTTCCCGCTCCATGTTGTGGCACTTATGTTTGAGGTGATGCTTTTCCCGCTGTATTTTCCGACGATGAGGACCTCAGTACCTGAGAACATCTGCCTGACATATGTCGGATATATGTCGTGCACATTGTCCGAATATGATATCATTATGTCCTTCAGAAGCGGCGTGGATATGGTGTCGTAGAAACCGGTTATCTGCTCGCTGGCATCCTCGTTCACCGCTATCTTCACAGCCACCCCGTTGTTCTCGAAGGCCATGGCGGTGAGGAAGTCAAAGTCAACATCGTTACCGAATCCAAGGGTAAATATGGAGACCTCCGCCTCGTTGGCGTCCAGCACATTGCTCCTTATGGCTCCTGTGTTCGTCACACCCTCTGTTGGAAGGCCGTCTGTTAGCATGACTATCACGGGAAGTCGCTCTTCACTATAGTTGAACATATGCAGGGCGGTGAGCATGGCAGCGTTTATGTTGGTGGTGCCCTCAGCAGTTATGCTATTTATGTATCTGACAGCGATGTTCCTGTTGTCCTCGGTTGCAGGAAGCAGGCTCGGGCTGTACTGCTGTATCTCGTCGTTGAAGACAATGATATTGAACCTGTCCTGCTCCGGAAGTTCACCTATTATCGTGGAGAATGCCTCCTTCAACTGCTCTATCTTGGTCCCACTCATGGAGCCGGACCTATCAAGGACGAATATTATGTCCTTGGGGAGCGCTCTTCCGAGATATCCAACCTGAGGTGAGAATATATGCATGAAATACCCGTCATAAGCCAGAAGGGTTCCATTTACCGGCGGGGCATCGGTCTCGTAGATGACGTGCATGTCCACGGACGGCTGGAAATTGTATGCTCCGTATGTCACAATAGCATATTCTCCGTTGTTCACCACGCTCGCACCATCGTAGTTCCTCACGCTTACCGAGCTTATTCCGTCAGATGAGGATATGGTGACCGTGGTATGCATCTCATCCGCCTTGGGCATATACATTCCGGAGAAAGGCACCTTATACTCATATCCTCCGAGCCTCTTCTCTATGTATCCCTCGTACCTTATGCGCAGTTCCATGCTCTGGTGGGCTGACATACTCAGGGAATAGTCGAATCTCCCGTCTTCGGAAAGGCTGAGAAGTGCTGCATCGGTACCGTTCTTAGC
>JALTFR010000004.1 GCA_027006785.1 Thermoplasmata archaeon
CCAGAGCGATTGCGGCCTTCCAGTCCCATCCGAGCGGCGCAAATATGGGCTGGACCCAGTGTCCGAGCACCGCCACATAGGAGGTTTCAATATCGGAGCCCGGCCCCCCCGGATAGGTCGAGAGGAACCATATTATAATCACTCCGAGGAAGATTATGCTTCCCGCCTTTTTCAGGAACATGCTCCCCTTTTCCCACATGTGTATCGCACTGCTTTTGAGAGTCGGCATCCTGTAAGGGGGCATTTCCATAATAAGCGGCGATGGCTTTCCCTTGAAAAAGACTTTTCTCAGAAGAAGGGCCATGAGAACTGCCAGCACTATCCCCATCAAGTACATGGAGAATATCACCGAGCCTTCCATTCCGATGAAAAATGCTCCCGCAAACAGAATATATACAGGCAAACGCGCGGAGCAGGACATGAGCGGATTAACAAGGATGGTTATTAGTCTGTCCTTTCTGTCCTCAATGGTTCTGGTCGCCATTATGGCGGGAACATTGCAACCGAATCCCAGAAGCATCGGGACGAAGGACTTGCCCTGCAGCCCGATCCTGTACATGGCCTTGTCCATGACAAATGCTGCCCTCGACAGGTATCCCGAATCCTCCATGAGCGACAGCACGAAGAAGAGGAGGAATATGTTCGGTAGAAATATGAGGACGCTTCCAAGGCCGCCGATTATCCCGTCCGCTACAAGCGACTGGAGAGCCGGGTCAGCGATTCCCGTACTGGCAACGCTTCCGAGCCATCCGAAGAAGAGGTCTATCGCATCCATGAACGGCACCGCAACGGAGAATGTGAACTGAAAAGCGGCCCACATCATAGCGAGAAATATAGGAATCCCGAAGATTTTGTGGGTGAGGACCTTGTCAAGCATATCGGAGAATGTCCAGATTTTTTTCCCCTTTACGAGAACTAATCCCAGAACATCATTGACGAATTCATACCTCTTGTCTGCAAAATATGTCTCAAGGTCATCCCGTAGCTTTTTTTCGAGATTCTCCCTTATATCCTCCGCTCTTTTGATTACATGCTCACAACCACCCTCCTTTACCTTTTCGATGACATCTTTATCGTTTTCTAAGAGCTTTACCGCTACCCATCTTCTTCTGTATTTTCTCAGTTTGGGGCATTTCTCGATATCTTCTTCAAGCGAGACTATGGCCTTTTCTACCTCTCTCCCGTAGCCTATCGTCATATGCCTGTGCTTTTCGTGTCTCGTTACCTCCTCATATATCGCATCCTTCAGTTCCCTGAAGCCGATGCCTTTCACGGCCACCATCGGAACAACAGGTACCTTCAGGATTTCAGAGAGCCTCTCTATATCTATCTTCATTCCTTTTGCTTCGGCTTCGTCCATCATATTAAGGGCTATTACCACATTGGCACCTGTCTCCAAGAGCTGAACAGTGAGGTAGAGATTCCTCTCTATATTGGACGCATCCACGATATTGATGACCGCATCCGGCCTTTCCTCCACGATATAGTCTCTGGCAACCTTTTCGTCTATAGAATACGGATTCAGGCTGTATGTTCCGGGGAGGTCCACGGCCTCTATTTCCATACTTCGATGGGTGTATTTCCCGGACTTTCTTTCCACGGTTACGCCGGGCCAGTTTCCCACATGCTGCCTTGAACCTGTGAGTTCATTGAATATCACGGTTTTTCCGACATTCGGGTTCCCAGCAAGAGCTATCTTCGCCCTCCCTCTCATTTCATCACCTCCACGATTACAAGCTCCGCTTCTTCCTTTCTCAGAGAAAGATTGTAGCCCTTGAGCTCTATTTCTATGGGATCGCCCAGAGGTGCGACCCTGATAACTTTGATAGTCTCTCCGCGAACCAGCCCCATCTCTCTGTATCTCCTTCCGGCAGGGCCGGTGATGCCCATACGGACGATTCTTGCTTTTTTTCCGGGTTTTACATCTGCTAAGCGTGTCATTTCATCACCTTTTAGACTTTCCATACTTAGTTAGGTCTACCTAAAAAAGATAGGTCTATTTAAAACTTTCTAAAAGAAGCGCAGCGCCCCGAAACCTCTTTAAACCTCCTCTTTATGGACCCGTAGAAGGTGATAAAATGGCAGAAAAGACGAGAGTTGTGATACTTGGAGCAGCAGGAAGGGACTTCCACAATTTCAACACCTATTTCAGGGACAACGAGGACTACGAGGTAGTGGCCTTCACGGCTACCCAGATCCCTGACATAGAGGGAAGGAAGTACCCGCCGGAGCTTGCAGGAAAGCTTTATCCCGGAGGAATACCGATACTCGCAGAGGAGGACCTGCCCGAGATAATAAAGGAGAGGAAGATAGACCTTGCGGTGCTTGCATACAGCGACCTTCCGTACGAGTATGTGATGGAGAGGAGCGCCATAGTGAACGCCGCAGGCGCGGATTTCATGCTGATGGGCCCGAAGCATACGATGATAGAGTCCAGCAAGCCTGTGATAGCGGTATGCGCTGTGAGGACAGGATGCGGAAAGTCTCAGACATCGAGGAAGATATTCAAGATGCTCAGAGATAAGGGGCTCAAGGTCGTTTCCATCAGGCACCCGATGCCCTATGGCGACCTTGTGAAGCAGAGGGTCCAGAGGTTCGCATCATACGAGGACCTGGACAAGCACGAGTGCACGATAGAGGAGAGAGAGGAATACGAGCCGTACATAGACATGGGCGGAATAGTATATGCCGGAGTTGATTATGAGGCAATACTCAGAGAGGCGGAGAAGGAGGCGGATGTCGTAATATGGGATGGAGGCAACAACGACTTCTCGTTCTACAAACCTGACCTGTACATAACTGTGGCAGACCCTCTCAGGCCGGGCGATGAGATATCCTACTATCCCGGAGAGGTCAATGTGAGGCTCGCAGATGTCGTGGTCATAAACAAGGTGGAGAGCGCAGACCCCTACGATGTCGAGGAAGTGAGGGAGAACATAAGGTCCGTGAACCCCGGAGTTAAGATAATAGATGCGGCATCCCCGCTCACCGTAGAAGACCCCTCACAGATAGAGGGCAAGAGGGTCCTGGTCGTCGAGGACGGCCCGACCGTCACCCACGGAGGAATGACATTCGGAGCTGGATATGTGGCTGCCACCAAGTTCGGAGCCGCCGAGATAATAGACCCGAGGCCCTTTGCAGTTGGCAGCATCGTGGACACCTTCGAGAAGTACAGCCACCTACAGTATGTGCTGCCCGCTATGGGATACGGAGCGAAGCAGATAAAGGAACTGGAGGAGACCATAAACAACTCTGACTGTGATCTCGTGGTTTCCGGAACGCCCATAGACCTGAACAGGGTCGTCAAGGTGAACAAGCCCATCGTCCATGTGAAGTACGAGCTCCAGGAGATAGGAAAGCCCGACCTTTCGGACTTCATAGAGAAGTTCGTGAAGGAGCACGGGCTCTAAAATCCATTCCTTTCAAATTTTATCTTTTTCTCTTTTCTACAGTACATTACACGGCATTGAAGGAAAACTTTATATAGAAGAACAAACAGACTACTATATGCCAAGAGGTGATGCCCATGAAGATAATGAAAAGAGATGACCGGAACAGGACCCCTGCAAGAAGAGAGGAAGTGAACCCATTCGACTCCATAGACCGCACATTCGAGCAGCTTCGCAACGAGATAGACAGCCTCTTCTGGGGCTATCCAGCTTACTACGGCGAAGCCGAGATGCCGGAGGTCAGGACACCATTCATAGACATGATGGACAGAGGTGACAGCATAGTGATAACTGCTGAAATGCCGGGGATACCAAAGGAGAACATAGACATACAGGTGGATGAGAATGGGCTCGAAATAAGCGGAACATCCTCTGGAGAGAAGGAGGAGAACAAGGGGGATTACTACCGCAAAGAGAGGTTCGAGGCATCATTCTACAGGTACATACCGCTTCCCGAGGAAGTGAAGCCGGAGGAAGTGAAGGCGAAGATGAAGAACGGAATACTGGAGATAAGCCTTCCCAAGAAGGCTCCGTCAAAGAAGGCAGGGGCAAGAAAGGTGAAGGTGGAATAAACCCTTTAACTATTTATTTATGAGGTGATAGAAATGAACAACGGAAATGAGGTAAAGCTCAAGGTCGCAGAAGCACGCTCAAGGGACGTGGGAAGGGGAATAGCCCGCATAGACCCTGAGATAGTGGAATCACTCGGACTTATGACCGGGGATGTGATAGTGATAGATGGTAACCGAAAGACAGCAGCGCTCTGCTGGCCCGGATACCCCGAGGACAGGGGACAGGGCATCATAAGGATAGACGGTACCATCAGGAGGAACGCAGGAGTCGGTATAGACGATTATGTCATCGTCCGCAAGGGCCATGCGAAGAACGCAAGGAAGATAAGGTTCGCACCCACAGAGCCGATAAAGATAATGGGTGGCGAGGAATACCTCTCTCAGATACTTGAGGGAAGGGTTATCTCCCACGGTGACATCATAGAGCTCAATGTGATGGGGAGGAGGATAGACCTCATCGCTGTCAATGTCTCACCAACGGCAGACGCCGTGATAATCGGGCCTGAGACCCAGATAACGATCAGCGAGAAGCCTGCAAAGGAGCTTCCCAAGACACCCCGCGTATCCTATGAGGATATAGGTGGCCTGAAGGATGAGATAAAGAAGGTCCGCGAGATGATAGAGCTTCCGCTGAGGCACCCGGAGCTCTTCGAGAAACTGGGTGTGGAGGCGCCGAAGGGCGTGCTGCTCTACGGGCCGCCCGGTACGGGTAAGACGCTGCTCGCGAAAGCGGTCGCATCTGAGACCAACGCCAACTTCATGTATCTCAGCGGGCCGGAGGTCATGAGCAAGTTCTACGGAGAGAGCGAGGAGAACATCCGCAATGTCTTCAAGGAGGCGGAGGAGAACGCTCCAAGCATCATCTTCATAGACGAGATAGACTCCATAGCGCCCAAGAGGGATGAGGTTCAGGGCGAGGTAGAGAGAAGGGTTGTGGCCCAGATGCTTGCCCTCATGGACGGCCTGAAATCAAGGGGAAAGGTCGTCGTCATAGGTGCAACGAACAGGCAGAACTCCATAGACCCGGCCCTCAGAAGGCCAGGAAGGTTCGACAGGGAGATCGAGATAGGCATACCCGACAGGGATGCGAGGTTCGAGATACTCCAGATACACACCAGAGGAATGCCTCTGGACGAGGATGTCGACCTGAAGAAGCTGGCTGACATGACCCACGGATTCGTGGGAGCGGACCTGGCCGCGCTGGCAAGGGAAGCAGGAATGAGAGCGCTCCGCCGTGTCCTGCCTGACATAGACATACATGTTGAGACCATACCCAGGGAGATTCTCAACAGCCTGACGGTCAAGTGGCAGGACTTCATGGACGCATTCCGCGAGATGAACCCCTCCACAATGAGAGAGGTCATCGTGGAGAAGCCCAATGTGCACTGGGACGACATCGGAGGGCTGGAAGAGGCAAAGCAGGAGCTTCAGGAGGCGGTGGAATGGCCGCTGAAGTACGGGCCGCTCTTCGACCACATGGGAGCGCACCCCAGCAAGGGGATACTGCTCTACGGTCCGCCCGGTACGGGTAAGACCCTGCTCGCAAAGGCAGTTGCAACTGAGAGCGAGGCCAACTTCATCAGCGTGAAGGGCCCCGAGTTCCTGAGCAAGTGGGTCGGCGAGAGCGAGAAGGCGGTAAGGGAGACATTCCGCAAGGCAAGGCAGGCAGCGCCGTGCGTGGTCTTCCTTGACGAGATGGACGCAATAGCGCCCAAGAGAGGCACAGAGACCGGAACCAAGGTCACGGAGAGGGTGATAAGCCAGCTCCTCACCGAACTGGACGGCCTCGAGAACCTGCAGGGTGTCACGGTCATAGCAGCAACGAACCGCCCGGACATCATAGACTCCGCCCTGCTCAGACCGGGAAGGTTCGACCGCCACATATACATACCTGTGCCCGACGAAGAAGCGAGGAAGAAGATATTCGAGATACACCTGAAGAAGAAGCCTGTGGCGGACGATGTGGACATAGAGGATATGGCCAAGAGGACCGAGAACTACACCGGAGCAGACATAGAGGCTGTGTGCAACGAGGCGACAATGGCCGCCATAAGAGAGTACATCCAGGCCGGAGGAAGCCTCGACGAGAACAGCCTGAAGGCGGTGAAGATATACAGGAAGCACTTCGACGCCGCTCTCGAGAAGGTGAAACCCCTTTCAAAAAGGGAGATGGAGTTCTACAGAAGGGCTGTGGACTCCTTCAAGGAGGAGTGATCCTCCCTCTCATTTTTAAATATTGCTGATGAGATTGTGCATGCTCGAAATCTTTATTAAGGAAAAAAGAGATTCTCTCTTCCTTGGAGGAAAGAACCTGTTTCAGTAGATGGCGTATTCTCGCCATATTCGTAACAAGTGCCATGATATTCACATCAATCTTAGTTCCGGGTAGCACAATGGCAGGGGACCAGGCCCATTCCATGACCGATTTCTTCTCAAATCCCCAGTGGGTGTCTTTTCACTCTGTTGTATGGAATGAAAAGACATACCAATATGCCATAGGTTTGGGACACGATTCCAATTACGATGCTGATTGCGTATATGTTTACACTCCAGACGAGGGATGGAGAACATCTGCAGTCTTTTTAGCATCAACATCAGATAAATATTACGATATAATTTTCGACCCTAGTAGCAATGGTACTTTCTATATTTCTGGAAGCAGGAATTCCAATCCACTGGTGCGTGTGATAAGTTTTAATTGGAATGCTAGTGCGGCCGTCAGCTCTGACATGGTACTTTCTATCGACGGAGAGATAGATGGGATATCCATAGACGCCTATTCACAGCATGATAAATATCTAGTATGCGTTGGAAAAGGGAATGACAGTTCTGGCAACTCCGAGGGCATGATAATGGTCCACAACCTCAGTCAGTCGGGCAGTGATTGGCAGTATTATTATACTGGAAAGGGACAGATTCTCAACGATGTTACTTTCAACGGTGGAGGCAACAGCCCTCTTTTCATAATGGTGGGGGCCAACGGCACATCTGGAAAAGGGATTGCATATGCATTTGATTACTCGGGTTTCTGGCCCATAGATGTGCCTGACGATTGTTCATATCTGAGTGCAGTATCCTGGTACACCGCGGATCCTGACGGATATGCCATAGCGGTGGGTGAGAACTCTACGGGAAACGGAGCTGCCTACAGGATAGATGTGAATTTTCCGGGTCCACGCGTAGCATACACACGTACAAAAAGCCCTTATTCACTTCGTTTTCTTTACGGCTCCAACGAGGGGCATTTCTTCACCCCTGTATTTCTGGCACATGCCAATTTCACATCTCTGGCATTGTCTCCATCCGGAGCGCCGATGATTGCATATTACAACAATCAGACCCATCATCTGATGTATGCTTCTTTCAGGAACGGGAGATGGAACAACGTGGCTGTTGATACAGATGGCGATGTCGGAATGTACTGTTCCATCGTTTCAGACTATATCGGGAGGCCCTATATCGCATACTATGACCGCACGAACGGATATCTTAAGATGGCGTGGTATGACAACGGGTGGCATCGAGGAGTCATAGATAGCAGCGGTACGGCAGGAAAATACACCGACATGCTTATGGATGACCAGGGCCACATCCACATAAGTTATCTTGATACTGCTGCAGGTGTAAAATATGCATATTTTGACGGAAGCGCATGGTCAGTGCAGGTTGTTGACTCATCAGGAACCGGTGCCACAGCCATAGCTGTGGATTCATCATACCATCCGCACATAGCATATGAAAAGGGAAATGCTCCAAGTTATTCACTGGATTACAGGTATTACAACGGGAACTCATGGGCCAACGACGGATTTTCACCCGTGTCATTCAACAATCCTGTTCGCCCGCACATGGCAATAAACAGCACCGGTGCGCCCCACATAGTCTCCTTCGATGATACTCAGGGATTCTCTCACATATATAAGGAGGGAAACAACTGGAAGAGTGAAACTGTCCAAGTTGGGGGCTCGCCAGAGCACTATGCCCACGACGGAGCAATGGCAATCGAGCCGGACGACAGCATAGATGTCTTCTTTTCCTATGTGAACTCCTCTGTATCCAAACTTTCCTATTCCCTGAACTATAGCATTCTGCACGCAAATAGCGGGACATGGGAGAGTGCATGGGGCATAGACTCGCCTTACACGGGCGGAGCTCCTTCTGCTGCATTTCTCCCTGATTTTCGTATATTCATGAAGCCCCTCCCATCCTCTGATCCTCAGCTTCCTCTGAGACCATTATTTGGTGTTGCTTGGTCTCCGGATGGGTCTCAGGCCACACTTGTCGGTGAAAGCGGGGAGATATACCTTTATTATGACGGAAAATCCAGTATATCCCTCTGGAATGAAAACGGCCCCGGAGATTTCTATGATGTTGCAGTTAAGCCGCCCGGGAGCCCCTCCTACTCCCTCGCAGTCGGTCCATCCAACTCGGCCATAATATCCACACAGGTCGCTGATACCAGCACCTCAATAAGTGCAAAGAACATACTTCCTCACATAAATGAGATGGATTTCAGGGACAGAGGCGGCATATCAAGGCTCAATCAGCAGGTTGACGTGGGCTCAACCTATGTTTTCTGGGCCAATACATCGTATCAGGAAGGATGGGGGAAGATAGGGCTCAACATAACCGCATGGTACGACGGATATGACGGCACTTCCGAGCAGGACTACAACTCCACTCCCGGAAAGAACCTGAATTTCAAGATACACTTTCAGCCAGATCCTGTGGATCCATATAACAGGAGCGGCAATTGCACACTTCTCTGGCCGAATACCGAGGAGGTAAAGCTTGAGAGATGGGATGTAAATGTAATTGATAACCCGTCTGCCGGCTCTCAGGGCATAAACGACGGGCATGATTACTATATCATCGAGATATTCGTCTATTTCGGCCCTCAGATGGCATATGCACCGGGCGATGGTGAATGGGACAATGCATCGGACCAGTCTAATCCGTCCATAGCCTTCAATGACCCCTACAGCTGGGATTTTAACATGACAATATATGATAGGAGTACTCCCACTGCCAGAGAGTCTAGATATGACGAGTTTGGGATATACGCATATACTGAAATAAGTGCCGAAGGAAACCCTTCCGGTTCCGGCGTACCGTCAAGTCTGGTATCCCTATCTCCTTCAAGCAGGATATACATAAGAACAAATGTTGAATACAATGTCACAGTTAACATCACAAACCTTCAAAACGCTACCGGTGCGAGATATATAGATCGTACGAACGTGCAGGTCATAAACCAGGACCCGAATGGTGCCAATACAACTTCAAATACGCAGATATCGCAGTGGACCTCTTTTTCCGGGGATAGCCCCCTCTTTGTGTGGGGAACATCAGGCCCGAGCGGCGCACACATGCCTCCTCTTTTGAACGGAGTCTATACTGCCGGATATACCCCCGGATATTCTTCATCTCCATCATACACGGTAGTTTCATGGAGGATATACATACCTGCAGGAACACAGGAGGACAGCTACAAGTCAATGGTGACTTATACAATAGATTATGTTGATTAGGAATGCCGTTGGAATGTTCAGACCGATACCTTTATATCGTTCATTTATAAGAGATGAGACCAGATGCCCACCATAGCGGGGTGGGGTAGCCAGGAAATCCCGTCGGGCTCATATTCGGGAGCGCTCAAATGCTCCTGAGGAGAGACCCGAAGACCGGTGGTTCAAATCCACCCCCCGCTATTTTTCCCTGTTCTGTTGGTGAGGAAAAATAGCGGAGGGTTCACTCCAAAAATGTCTCGCATTTTTGTCGTTCCACCCCCCGCCTGTGCGACACCTTGGAACTGAATTCTCTGGAAGTATGGGACACATATTCCAAATGTTGCGCATTTTTGTCGTTCCGCCCCTCCCATTTCCCCTGTTCTGTTGATGAGGAAAAATAGCGTGGGGGTACAGTCGGAAATTACTTCGTAATTTCCTCCTTCCACCCTCTTTATTTCCTTTTTGCTTTTGCAAGTGCATGAGGAAATGATAGAGAGCTCTTTCGGAAAAACGAAGTTTTTCCTCCTTCCACCCCCCGCCTATGTAATTCTGAGATTCGGATTTGGGGGGGGGGCAAGGGGTTAATCATTTAAGCAGAAAGCGATACAGGTGCATGAACCTCAAGCAGATGGCAGGAGAGAAGGCCGCTGAATATGTGAAGGACGGAATGGTAGTTGGCCTTGGAACCGGGAGCACGGTGTATTACACCATAGTGAAGCTTGGCGAGATGGTCAAGGACGGGCTTGAGATAATGGGAATACCGACATCACTGGAGACGGAGCGCATAGCGAAGGAGGTCGGGATAACGCTCACCACTCTGGAAGAGCATCCTGTCATAGACCTGACGATAGATGGAGCGGACGAGATAGACCCGAATATGAACCTGATAAAAGGAGGTGGCGGCGCTCTCCTCCGCGAGAAGATTGTGGCCTTCGCATCGAAGAGGGAAATAATAGTGGCCGATGAGCGAAAGCTGGTGAATTCACTGGGTGAGAGGTTCTATCTTCCTGTTGAGGTGATACCATTCTCCGAGGCGGTGGTCACCAGAAGGTTGAAAGAGATGGGTCTGAACCCTGAAACAAGGGTGAAGGAGGGAAACAGGTTCATCACGGACAACGGGAACATCATCATAGACTGCCACACAGGGCCGATTGAGAATCCGGTTGAACTGGAAAAGGAGTTGAACATGATGCCCGGCGTCGTTGAAAACGGTCTTTTCATAGGGCTCGCTGACATGGCAATAGTTGCAACTCAAAATGGAATAAAAGAAATAAAGGGTTTTTAGAATTTCTTGCTGTGTTCTGTGAGGTCTTTGAGGTCCTTCTCGTACTGGTTTATGAGTTTCTTTCTGTCATCCCCAATTTCATCCACTATCTTGGTTATGGGGTATGCAAGTCTGTATGCGTGGACCGGCCTTCCCTTGCCCTGCTTCTTTATGTCCCTCTTCTTGACCCAGCCCTTCTTCCTGAGGAACTGGATCGCGATGGACACCTCGGGCTGCCTGAGACCGGTATCCCTCTCGATCTCTATGGACTTGACCTCCTCCTTTCCGGTTAGGTACGCGAGCGTCCTGGCTATCTTCGGCTTGAGGCCGTTCTTGACCAGGAGGTCCACGAATTTCTCGTCGTATGGTGCTTTTTCGGGTGTCATCTTATCACCTATTATTCACATTAAATAGTTGCCTATATATAGCTTTCGGTCACCATCGCCCATTTTCCATATATTGACACGTATAAGGTGATTTATGGGAATAAATATGAGTTTATGAGTGTTATAGCGATGGTCATATTTGTCCATAATTACAGGTACTTCGTATTATTATATGCGTAGGTTGAGCTCTCGTCTCTTTCAAGTGCCATATAGAACCTCTCCTTTGCCCTGTCGCGCTCTCCCTTGGATGCGAGAAGCACCCCCATGTTGTTCTGTATGGCTGCCAGATCGCTCCCTTCTTCTGTCCCTCTTTCAAGGTATTCTTCCGCATCTTCGGCGTTTCCGGTCAGGAACTGTATGGCTCCGTAATTGCTCCATAGAACAGGGTCTCTTTCGTCCTTTGATATCCCTTTCTCAAGAGACTCCAGGGCATCCTCGTTCTCTCCGATACGGTGGTAGCTCAGACCCATGGCATTCCACACTCTTATCATCGAATCGGATATTTCCAGGGCTTTTTCATATGATTGTACGCTTGCCCCGTCCCTTTCCATATACTCAAGTATTTTTCCCCTGCGTATCCAGAGGCCTGCCATCTTTCTCTTTCTTATTATCGAATTCAGCAGGTCAAGGGCTTTGGGCATCTTTCCGGATTCTATGTAGATCTGAAGCATGTTGATTCTGGCGTCATCGAAATCCGGGTCCATCTCCACCGCCTTTTTGAATGTAGAAAGGGCTTCGTCACCCCTTCCAAGCAGATAGAGTATTACTCCGTATGCGTTGAGTATCTCTCTGGACCTTGGTTTTGCCTCTACCAGAGCGCTGTAGCACTCCTTCGCCTCTTCAAGCATCCCAAGCCTGAAATACAGGTTACCCCGGTCCATAAGCTGACTCAATGATGTGATTCCATATAAAACATCCTCTTTTTTATCTTCCGCCACCTCTTCGGGCATTTTGAACTTTTCTTCATTTTCTTCCTTTCCATTCTCTACCGGCCCAAAGTCTGGCTTTTCTTCCTCTTCTTTTTTCAGAGATTCATCCGTGAGCTTCTTCATCTGAGCAGCATTAACGAAGGCCGAAAGCCCGGCGACATCCTCCAGAGGTATCTCTTCCTTATCCTCCTCAGCAGCTTCCAGTTCAGATTCCGCTTCAGGCTCGCGTGCCACTTCTTCAACTTCCTCTGTTTCCTCAACTTGTTCGGTCTCTTCAAGCACAGGCTCTACCACGGCCTCTTCCACATCCAGTCCTCTCAATTCCTCTTCGCAGGCCTTCAGGCCCGGGTCCAGTTCAAGGGCTTTTCGAAGGTCATCCACAGCCTCTTTTTTCATTCCCCACTCGGAGTATGCGATACCCCTCTGGCAGTAGACGGCGGCGTCCTCCCTTATCTTAAGCATATATGTGTATGTGTCCACAGCCTGCGGGTACATCCCTTTCTCATGGAAGAGCAGGGCCTTGTTGATGAGTGCATCCCAGAAGACAGGGTCTATGGAGAGCGCTCTGTTAAAGGAGTCCACGGCCTCCTCGAACCTTCCGAGGTGCTTGAGAACAAGCCCTCTATTGTTCCATGCCTCCTTTCCATTGGGCGATATCTTCGTTGCACGGTTGAAGCAGAGCAGGGCCTCATCGTACATTCCCCTGCGGTACAGGAGTTCTCCTTTCTCCATCCATGCACGATAGCTGTCGGGCAGTATCTCCGTAAGCCTGTCCAGTGCTATAAGGGCAGCATCAGAATCCCCTCTTTCCTCAAGTATCTCGGCAAGGGAAGTCCATGCACCTGCATCGCTCTCGTTCAGCATGGTGGCCTTCCTGTACCACTCCTCTGCATCCCTGTTCCTTCCCAGCGCTCTGTATGCGTCCGCCTTCATGCGGACCAGGGGCTCGTAGGTATCCTTTATCTTCAGCCCCTCGTCTATGTACTCCATCGCTTTCCTGTAATCTCCTTCCTCCATGAAGTTCCTGGCCCATGCCTCCATTGACTGGACCTCTCCGAGACTGGGAAGATATGCGGTGTCCTCATCCTTTCTCTCGAGTTCCCTGAGTATGCCGTATTTCTCAAGGAATTGAAGGAACTGGTCCCACTGAGAGAGCTCTATGCCCTTCTCGTCGGCGTACTTCACCGCAGCCTCGTCCACATCCCCTGCGCTCATCACCAGTATTCTGATGAAGGGGTTGTTCACCCTTGTGACCAGAGAGTCGAGGAAATCCCTGCCTATGTTCTTTCTGACCAGTAAAAAGAGGTAGTGAAGGGTCTCTCCCGTGGCCAGCCTGAGATATGAGTCGAGTTCAACGACATCGTCCGTGACCCTCGTTCCCCTGACATCGAAGCTCAGTTCCTTTGCTATGCGAAGTGCAAGTTTTTCAAGGTCCTTTGTCCCCATTGACCTGATGGTATCGAGAGCGCTCACGCCACCCCATTCGGTACTGAGTACTTTTATTTTACTGTCTTATTTTCTCACATTGATTAAATATATATT
>JALTFR010000005.1 GCA_027006785.1 Thermoplasmata archaeon
AGGTATGAGCCCGGCCAGTTCGAAAATCGCAAGAAAAATACCTGATTGGGACCATGAATAAATCAAAAGAGGGATTGAAAAAGAGGTTAGAAGCGAGCCGAAAAGAGAGATATCGGTGGCGAGCAGCAATATTCGGAAATTGGATGCTTTCATTGAGACACATCCGATATGCTGCCCGTCCCTCTCACCTCTTTGAGACTAGCTCATAAGGCATCCAGAAGGTCCATCATTCCTGTTCCGGACACCATCTTCGGATAGAAGTCCGTGCTTTTCTCAGGCATCCTCTCCCCGTTCTTCGCCACGGCCAGAACCTCATGGGGTCCGGTCGGATTCATCAGGAACACAACCTTTGCCTCTCCTGAATCAACCCTAGCGATGGCATCGTCCATCCATCTCTCGTATGCGATGCTCTCGTCTATCTTCAGGTCCTTTACGCCCATTATTCCCTCGAAAATGACATCCCTGAGTATAACGACATCGAGGTTCCTGTATTCCTCGCTGTATTCCGGCTTGAAGAACCTCTCTATGTTCTCAGGCTCCAGAAGGGCCATTCCGTAGAACTTCTTTCCGTCGTATGCCACGAATGCGTGCTCCTCTGCGTATACCTCCAGGAATTCCTCGACCTCATCCTGCTCTATCTCCGAGACCTCGAAGTACTTTGCGAGTTCCTTCAGGTGCGCATCTGTCAGTTCGTTCTTCAGAAGAAGACGGTGGGTTGGCAGAACGACGAGGCCTTCGTCCTGTATCGGCACCATGAGGGTCATGCGGAAGTTGAATCCCTCGTTGCCCTCATATCCGTTCTTCCTCATCTCGTCCCTGAATGTCACCGCCGTCTCATACCTGTGATGGCCGTCGGCTATTACGACCTGCTCGGGAGCGATGACATCCTGTATCGCCCTTATGTCATCCGGGTTTGTGAGCGCCCAGATGCGGTTGCGTACGCCGTATTCATCCACGACATCTATTATCGGGCTTCCTGCCGCTGCCTTCTCAAGTATCGGTATGGTAACCTTCTCTTCATCGGGATAGAGCATGAAGCCTGCCTCAAGGTTCTTCTTCGTTGCCCTGAGCATGTTGAGGCGGTCTATCTTGGGCCCCTTGTGGGTCCTCTCGTGCGGAAGCACTACCTTCTCCTCGAATGGATGGAGCTTTACGGCGGATATGAATCCCTTTCTCGTGTACTTCTTACCAAGAACCTCGAAGTCCTGGAAATAGACATAGAGCGCGGGCTCGCCGTCCTTGGCGATTATACCGGATGAAAGCCACTCCTCTATCCTCTTTGCGGCCATCTCATACCTGTTCTCCTCCTTGGGAAGTATCAGACGGCAGTAGTTGTACTCGCTCTTCGCATAATATCTGTCCTGCATCTCAGGGTCTATCTTGTCGTACGGCTGGGTTATAAGTTTCGTCATATCTCCGGCCTTATCCGTGTACCTTATGGCTTTGAATGGCCTTATCTCCACCATTCTCTCACCTCAGAGTTCCCATATATCCTCTATGTGCCAGAGGACCTCCTTTATGTCCGCAGGTGTCAGCTCTCCCATGTGGGCTATCCTGAATGTCTTCTCCTTCAGGTCTCCGTAGCCGTTGGATATCGCCATGTTGCGCTCCGCCAGAGCCTTGTTCAGCTCCGCAACGCTCTTTCCCTGCGTGTTCCTTATGGTTGAGACAGTGACCGATTCATAGCCCGGCTCCGGGAACATCTCGAAGTGCTTATTCGCCCACTCCCTCACCATCTTCGCCATCTCAAGATGCCTCTCGTACCTTCCCTCGGGTGTCTCCTTCAGCATCCTGTCCAGCTGGTAGGAGAGCGCGTACATCAGGGAGACATTGGGTGTGGCCGGGTTCTGCTTCTTCTTCGCATAGTAGTCGAATATGGCTGGAAGGCTTGTGTAGTGCCCCCTGCCGGGTATGCTCCTTGCCTTCTCTATTGCCTCGTCCGAGACTATGCCCACCGAAAGCCCGGGTGGGAGCGCAAATGCCTTCTGCGAGCTGAAGAACATGATGTCCGTATGCATCTCATCCGGCAGAAGAAGGTCTCCGCCTGCGGAGGAAACAGCGTCCACCACATACATTATGTCCGGATACTCCTTCTTGACCGCCTTTCCTATCTCGTCGGCAGGGCTGCGAACTCCAGTGGAGGTCTCGTTCTGTGCAAGGGTGAGCACATCATAATCCCCCTGCTCAAGGGCCTTGAGTATGACCTCTGGCTTCGCTGCCTTTCCCCATTCAAGGCTCAGCATGTCCGCTTCCTTTCCACAGTCCCTGATGGTCTGGAACATCCTCTTCGAGAAGGCACCGTTGACAACGGAGAGCGCCTTCTTTCCCACAAGGTTGCGGGCTGTTATGTCCATCCAGAGTGTTCCGGATGATGTGAGTACCGTAATGTTCTTGTCTGTCTTGAAGTACTTTCCGAGCTTGTCTATTATGCCCGTGTAGAGTTCGGTGTACTCCGCCATCCTGTGGCCGATCATAGGCTTCGCCTGCTGCATCAGAACATCATGGGACACTTCCGTAGGTCCGGGTATGAACAATCTCTTGTGCATGATATCACCTTGCTTTCTCCATCTTTCCCGCATATTTAATCTTTCGTCCAGAAGGCATGCCTTCCTTCCCTGTGCTGGTCCCTGAGCATGTGGTATGTCTCAGCGTTCTTTATGCAGGCATCCCTGAACTTCTCGCCCGTGTCATCGGTCTTCACGACCTTTCCGGGAACTCCAAGCACAAGGCTGTTGTCCGGCACCTTCATTCCTGATGTGACCAGAGCATTTGCACCGATTATGCAGTTGTCCCCAATCTCAGCGCCATCCAGGACCGTGGCGTTTATACCGATTATCACATTGTTTCCTATCTTCGCGCCGTGAACCATCGCCAGATGCCCGATGGAGACATTCTCACCGATCTCCACAGAGTTCTCGGCGCTCACATGTATCACCACATTGTCCTGAACATTGCTTCCCTTTCCTATGCGCACGGGGTTCAGGTCCGCCCTTATGACAGCGCCGTACCATATTCCGCATCCTTCGTCTATCTCCACATCTCCGACTATCGTGGCGTTGGGTGCCACAAAGCATGAATCGTGTATCTTCGGCCTCATGATGGGGCGAAGAAAGGAGAGCGCATAAATCTTTTGATTTATGGCCTGCACTAAGAGTAAAAAGACAAAATCGGTAATTTCACAGCCCGTTTTACAAGAGCAATCTATAAATAGAGGAATTTCTACATAACAAATATGGACTTGAGTTCCATCAACAATTACATCTTCAACCTTATAAATGGATTTGCAGGGAAAAACAATATTCTGGATATGATTATGCTTTTCTTCGCGGAGTATTTGATATTCTCTGTGATTCTCCTCCTTTTATACCTCTGGTTTAAAGATGGAGAAGAAGATAGCAAAAAGATGTCGATGCTTGTCTTTCTTTCTATGTCACTCTCCTTAATACTTGCTATGTGCATAAGTGCGATTTATTATCATCCTCGTCCTTTTGCGATAGGAATGGGTACGACCCTAATAAATAAAAGTTCAGATAGTTCTTTTCCGAGTGACCATACAACGGTTATGTTTGCCAGCGTATTCCCGCTAATATTTTTCAAAAAATACAGAAAAGAAGGTCTTCTCTTCCTCTTTCTGGCAATTCTAGTGGGATTTTCAAGGATATTCTGTGGAGTTCACTTCCCATTAGACATTGTAGGGAGCTTTCTGGTATCTCTCCTCATAGGAACGATTCTCTTCTTTTTAAAAGATAATCTTTTTTCCGCTTTTTCAATTCCACTCTTATGGTACGAGAAAATAGTACAAAGTATTTTTGTGCACAACGATGAACAGAAAACATAGGTTAGTTTTAAATACCGTAATACTATGTTCCTTCAGGATTGTCTGATGGAGGAAAGAAGATGCCAAAAGAATATAAGATGAAAATATGCCTTGTCGGGGAGCCAGCAGTGGGAAAGACATCACTCATCAGAAGGTTCGTTATGGACAAGTTCGATGACAAATACCTGACCACCATCGGAACCAAGGTCAGTAAGAAGGAGGTCGTTCTGGATGACGGCTCCAAGGTCATTCTCATGGTCTGGGACATAATGGGTCAGCCCAGTTTCAGGCAGATGCTCAAGGAATCCTATTTCTACGGTGCAAATGGTATCATAGCGGTTAGCGATATAACGAGAAAAGAGACCCTGGATGCCATGCCCGACTGGATAGGCACCATAAAGTCAGTGCTCGATAAGGAGGTTCCCATAGTATTCCTCGGAAACAAATGTGACCTGAAGGATGCGGCTCAGTTCGGAGAGGCCGAGTTGAAACAACTTGCGGACATGAACAACGGAAAATACTTCCTGACGAGCGCCAAGACCGGCGACCATGTAAATGAAACCTTCACCTATCTGGCAGAGGAGATCGTGAAAAAACTGAAAAGATAAAGGGTTTCAAGGCCTATCTCTCAATCTTATCAAGCATCCCCAGGTTGTCCAGTTCCTCCTTCACAAGCTTGACTATCTTGTAAGGCAGTATGCTCTGGTTTATCGGCGTGACCTCCAGTATGCGGACATCGTCCCTTCTCCTGATGTCCTGCAATAATGGATTCCTGGACTTCTTGTGAAGTGTGATTATGAGCGGCTTGTCCATATCGAAGGTCTCCTTGACGGCCTCGACAAAGTTGGGGCTGAGCACCTCCATACGGCCTATCTCGTCTATGACTATTACATCCGCTTCCTCTATGGCCCTCATTATTGCCGGAACACCAATCCTGTCGATGGCCTCCACATTTACGCCGTAATCCTCGACCCTCAACCTGCTGGTCTCGGTCTCTATGTCCTTGTGGGCCATGATATCCTTTTCCTTTGTCTCCCAGTCCATTATGTTGAAACCGACCCTTTTGCCACCTTCGAGTATGGCCTCGGTGACCATGCCCCCCACCTTTATGCCCTCGCTCTCGAGCATGCCGATTACCCTGAGCAAAATATCGGTCTTTCCCGCCTGGGGAAGCCCTGTTATACCTACCTTGAGCGCTTTTGGCATCGCACCATCTCTCTTTCTTACCCCCCTATATGCTTCATGGTATATGTGTTTTTTGTTTTTTATTGCTCATTTTGTCACTTCTTCATCTGAGATCTGACCATCTCATCGGCTATTTTTAGAAATTCCTCCTCCTTTCCCGCAGGTATCGTAGCCCCCGCAGCTATATCGTGCCCTCCTCCGGCACCCCCCAGCTGCTCAGCGGCCCTGTTCATTATTTCGTCCAGACGGAGCCCCTTGTTAACCATGGACTGTGTGGCCCTTCCAGAGACCTTGATGTTCCCGTCATCCTTTGTTGTGAATGCGAATATCGGCCTGTCGGATGCGGCCATGCCGGAGGACAATGCCATACCTGCCAGAGTCCCTGTTATCTCCTCAGGTATGGAATCCCCGCCGTGGAAGTACTGTATGCTCCCATACTCCCTTATCCCTCCGTCCTGTATGAACCCGAGCATCTCAACAAGCACCCTTCGGTGGCCCTGCAGAAGGTCCAGAGCCTTCTTCAGATACTCGCCCCTGTCACCTGCGCATACACGATATCCGACATCTCCGAAGCCATATCTCCCGCAGGAGTTCAGAAGCGTTGAGAATTCATTGGCATCGTGCAGTACCGTTCCTTCCTCCTCTTTCGTCAAAAGGTAGACCTCAGAGATAAGGGACTGCACATCCCGGGCATCGTAACCGGAATCCAGCATAAGGTTCATCAGGCCGTTTATCACCCTCTTGCGCTCCCAGTCCGCCAGGTCTCCCCACCTTCGCCATTCTCCCCTTTCATCCTTCAGGTCTATGCCGATTTCAAGAAGGAAGGCTATGGCCGCTTCCTCGTCACCTGTTATTCCCGGAAACGGAGGCTCGCTTGCATACTGCAGCATCCTGTGAAGTTCCCTCGTCTCCCTGCCGTAGAGCGATATGTCCATCTTCCATTCGAGCACCCCCGCCTTCTTTCCGATATCCAGTATCTCGCGGTTCAAGCCCTCCAGCCTTCCTGTTTTAAGCGCCTGCATATCGCCCACCGCTCCGACTATGGCAAGGGCCGAGAGGTACGCATTATCCTTTGAGACGGAATACGCCACCATGAAGGCCGTTCCAGCCCCGCTGATATCTGTGGAGCCATTGAGGCCGAACAGGTGCGGGTTCAGGTGGTACTCCGTGACCTTCTCAACGGTGTCCGTATATGCAAGGATATCCCCCCTCTTCTCCAGAGGGACATCCAGAACCGGTTCGTGGTGGTCTGTGATTATCGCATCCCCGATAACATTGGCCATGCCTGAGCCGAGGTCAGTGAACCAGAGAAGGCGCCCGTCCTCCTTAAGAGCTTGGAGGGTGAGAGGGTCCAACTGTTTCAGGAATCTTATTTCAAAGTCCTTGTCCAGATTCTTCAGTGTCTCCGCTGCTATGCTTCCAGCCGTTATCCCGTCCGCATCTATGTGGGTGACCACGAGGAAGTCGTCCTCTTTGCGGATGCGCTCCGCTATCTTCTCTGCTCTTTTCCACATCTCAGAGCTCAAAGGATTCACCGGGTTCCAGTATCCTCACCTTCGTTTCGGGAGCCCTCTTAGCCACCAGTTCCTTGAACCTCTCGGGCTTTCCAGTGAGCACAGGGAATGTGCCGTAGTGCATCGGAACCGCCACCTCGGGATTGAGGAACTTCACGGCATATGATGCCTGCACAGGGTCCATCGTGAAGTGCGAGCCTATAGGAACCATCGCGACCTTCGGATGATACAGTGAGCCTATCAGTTTCATGTCACCGAAAAGCCCTGTATCTCCCGCATGATAGAAGCTTCCCTCCTTTCCGATAACGACGACACCAGAGGGGTTCGCTGTTCCGGAGTGGAATGCCTGAGTGAACAGTATCTTCAGGCCCTTTATGAGCGCGGGGCCTCCGATGTTCATTCCCACGGCGCCCTTGACTCCTTTCTCCCCTGCTTTGTTCGCGAGTTCAAAGAGGGAAACGAAGGTCGCTCCCTTCTTTGCCATCTCAACCGCATCGTCGAACCCGTGGTCTCCGTGCTCGTGTGTGACTATCACTATGTCAGCGCTCACCTCCCCCAGCTTCACAGGGCTCTTCGGATTGCCCTTTATCCATGGGTCCACAAGGACCTTCTTTCCGTCCAGCGTAACTTCGAAAGCAGCGTGTCCGAGGAACCTCACCTTCATGATATCACCGCTGTATGATAGGTAGAGATGGAGTATAAAGATTGCGTTCAGGGAAAGACGATTTATACCGCTTCCGTGTGAGTGCGTCAATGAAACCTCAAAGTATCGTAAAGATGAGGGGCATCGTGTCCCTCGCACTGCTGGTCCTCTTCATAATACTGGTATTTACCGGGATACTCATGTATCTTGGAACCGGAAAAGGCGCAAAACTTCACACGATAGCCGGATTCCTGATGGCGCTTCTTGTGGTGATTCACCTTGCGATGAACTATAAGATGCTTGCAGGCGAGTTGAAGGCCCTGTTTGGCAGGAAGAAATGACCCAAAACCCATAGAAATCTTTTTTAATGAGCACTTAGAAGGGGCAGAATAGATGAAGGACAAGATATTCCACAAATATGTGACCATAGCTGTCGCCATACTGTTCATAATAACGGTTGCCGCCAAGGTTCACTCCACGCAGAGCATGGCGGATGTGCATGAGTGGAACTACCGGGCCGTCCAGGAGATTGAGAGGACGACCGGCAACAGCACGAACTACACCTTCATAGTACTTGGAGACAACAAGAACTCCCGTCTCTTCGATGACATGCTGGATGAGATAAACCGGGAGAATGCGTCCTTCGTCGTGGATACCGGAGATATGGTCATAAAGGGTGAAAGAGCGTATTACAATGCCTTTCTCAAGCAGGTCGAGAAATGCAACAAACCCTTCCTTACGGTCATCGGGAACCATGAACTCTACGACAGCGGGAGGGCACAGTACTACGACATATTCGGGCAGTTCTACTACTCCTTCACCGTGGGTGATGATTACTACATCATGCTGGACGATGCGAATGAAAAATGCATAGAACCCTGGCAGATGGAGTGGCTGGAAAAAGAGCTACAGAACGGTCAGAACTACTCCCACCGCTTCGTTTTCATGCATGTGCCACTCTACGACCCGAGACCGGGTTTTGACCACTCGCTTGAAGATACGGCATGTGCAGAAGAACTGAACGACCTTTTTGACCAGTACAATGTCACCATGATATTTTCAGGGCACATACACGCCTATTTCAACGGAACATGGGGAAATACGCCGTACATAATCACAGGAGGCGCAGGTGGCGAACAGGTAGGGGGCGATGACCCTGCACACTACTTCTACCACTACATCAGGGTGCATGTCTCTGGAAACAATGTCACATACGAGGTCGTGAGGCTCAGCGGTCCGGACTTTGCGCCCGAAAGACCTCTTTACAGCCTCTGGCTCCACCTCTATGTCTTCCTGGATGTCAATGCCCTCAACATAGTCATCTTCATCAGCGCATTCTACCTCGGCTACTACTTCGTGGTGATAAAGAAGGAGTGGGTGAGCCACAACTTCCTTGGAAAGTGGAGGGAGAAACGGGCGGAGAAGAGGGGGTTGAAAGAGAAACGAGAAGAGCCCGACGAGGAGAAAAAGATTTAATCCCAGCGCCATTGACAGCCGGTGAATCAAATGGAGATAAGAGCGCCCAGAGGAACCGAGCTATCGTGCAAGAGCTGGCAGACAGAGGCACCCATGAGGATGCTTATGAACAACCTTGACCCTGATGTGGCCAAGGACCCTGCGAACCTGATAGTGTACGGAGGCACAGGGAAGGCTGCAAGGAACTGGGAGTCCTTCCATGCGATAGTTAAGACTCTGAAGGAGATGGAGGACGACGAGACCCTGCTCATTCAGAGCGGAAAACCCGTTGCTGTCTTCAAAACGCATGAGTGGTCTCCCCGCGTACTAATAGTCAATTCCATGCTTGTTCCCAAATGGGCGAACTGGGACTATTTCAGGGAGATGGAGGCCCGTGGGCTGACGATGTACGGGCAGATGACCGCAGGCTCATGGATATACATAGGCACGCAAGGAATACTCCAAGGAACCTATGAGACACTGGGCGCTCTGGCCCAGATAGAGTTCAAGCAGCACGACCTAACTGGAAAATGGGTGCTCTCCTCGGGCCTTGGAGAGATGGGTGGAGCACAGCCGCTGGCGGTAACCATGAACAACGGCGTTGCCATCGTTGTCGAGATAAACAAGTGGGCCATAGACCGCAGAATAAAGGACAGGTACCTGGACACATGGACGGACAGTCTTGACGAGGCCCTGAAGATGAAGGACGAGGCTCTTAAGGAAGAGAAGGCCATAAGCATAGGCCTCTGGGCGAATGCAGCCGATATCTATCCCGAACTTGTTAAGAGAGGCATAGTACCGGATGTCGTCACGGACCAGACCGCGGCCCATGACCCTCTGGTCGGATACATACCTGCGGGATACACCTATGAGGAAGCGGCAGAACTCAGGGAGAACGACCCGAAAAAGTACCTGGAAGAGGTGGACGAGTCCCTGAGAAGGCATGTTCCTGCTATGATATGGTTCAAGGAGCACGGCTCAAAGGTCTTCGATTACGGTAACAACCTCAGGACGCAGGCATACAATGCGGGTGTGGAGAACGCATATGATATACCGGGATATGTTCCGGCATACATCAGGACATTCTTCTCCATAGGCAGCGGGCCGTTCAGGTGGGCAGCGCTCTCCGGAAACCCTGATGACATCATGGAAACGGACAATGCCATAAGGAAGCTGTTCCCGGACAACAAACATGTCATCCAGTGGCTTGATAAAGCAGAGGAAAGGGTTGCGTTCCAGGGCCTTCCTGCAAGGATACTCTGGCTGAGCCACGGAGAGAGGGCCAAGGCTGGAAAGGCCTTCAATGACCTTGTGAAAGAGGGTGTGGTGGATGCCCCCATTGTCATAGGAAGGGACCACCACGACACCGGAAGCGTTGCATCGCCCTACAGGGAGACCGAGGCGATGAAGGATGGCAGCGATGCCATAGCGGACTGGCCTATACTCAATGCCCTGCTCAACACGGCCAGCGGGGCCACATGGGTGAGCGTGCATCACGGTGGAGGCGTTGGCATAGGATACAGCATACACGCCGGAATGGTCACGGTCGCCGATGGAAGCAAACTTGCCGAGCAGAAGCTTCTCAGGGTTCTCAACAACGATCCTGCGAGCGGCGTGGTGAGGCATGCTGATGCGGGATACGACATAGCGAAGGACTGGGCGAAGAAGAACGATATCTGGATGCCCATGCTGAAGTGATATCTTGTACAGAAACCCTGCCCTCACCGTTGACGGAGTGCTCATAGAGGATGGCAGGATACTCCTGATAAAGCGCGGCAGGGAGCCTTTCAAGGGAAAATGGGCGCTCCCCGGCGGATTCGTCGAATACGGTGAAAGAGTGGAAGACGCTGTTATCCGCGAGTTCAGGGAGGAAACAGGGCTGGATACTGAAATAAAGGGGCTGGTCGGCGTCTATTCCGACCCGAAAAGGGACCCGAGAGGGCACACCGTAAGCATCGCTTACCTGCTTGAGAGAAAGGGCGGAGAACTGAAAGGCGGGGACGATGCCTCGGATGCCGCTTTCTTCCCGATAGATGATTTACCGGAACTTGCATTCGACCATGCAAAGATAATAGGAGATGCGCTCCGCATCATATGAGCCTCTTCATCTTCCATCTTCCGTATCCTGTGAGCACCCTGACATAGCCCCTGAATGAGTCATCCATCTCTTTATCTCCTGTGTAAATGTGCAGTTCAGGCGTGGACGCCATCTTTCCCGGAGTTGAGATTATGAGGACATTCTCCTTTCCGATCATTCTCAGGACTTCGGGGCTTATCTGCTGGTTCCCTCTTCCGAAGACGAAGCCCTGAGCGCCTATGGGGCTTATTATCAGCTTTGCCTTCGGATGCTCATCCAGAAGTTGCAGGATACCGTTCTCATCCAGGTCCTTTGCGACCAGTTTTCCATTCAGGTATGCATCCACCCCTAGCATGCTCTTTTCCTGCCCGAGCTTTCTGGCTATTGCGGATGTGGTGCTTCCAGCCCCGATTATGTAAAGGGTGTCGGGTTCCATTTCTTCGACCATGTACTCGGCTATCTCCTCTTTTGCACTCTCCTCATCCCCTCCCGAGTACTCTGCCTTAGCGCTCTGCACCGCCCCTTCTATATACGGCACCTTCGCAGTTCCATAGAGTTTCACGCTGAACTCTCCCCGGCGGTAGCGCTCCTCGTCTATGTCAAGTATCTCTGCTTCCTTTAATGATGACCTTCCTTCGATGAATGCATGCACTATCTCCGCGGCCCTTTCGGGAGAGTATGCGAAGCATGACGAATACATCTTGACGCCCGAGGGGATGCCCAGTATCGGAACATCCGATGCCGAAGACACATCCCTGGCGGTCCCGTCCCCGCCGACGAAGACGATCAGTTCCGCGCCCTCTTCCACCATCCTTCTGACAGAATTTCTGGTATCTTCTGAACTTGTTCTTTCTCCAGAATAGTAAACGGCCTTGAAATCAAAGCCTTCTAAAAAGTCCTCGCCCATCTCTCCGGATGCGGTTAAGAAGAACGGCTTGCTCTTCAGGGATGATAGGAATTTCCTCGCTATGTCCGGGCTCACCGGTTTCGCTCCCCTTTTTATCGCCTCTTCCACCACTCCATCGGTTCCCTTGAGGGCGACCCTTCCGCCCATTCCTGCTATCGGATTGACCACAAATCCCAGCAATTCAATCGCCTTTTATGGAGCGCAGTATGTCATCCACATCCTCTTCCATTTCCGGCTCTGACTCAGGCTCCACAGACTCGGGATTTAGCTTGTACTTGTCCCTGTCCTCCACAAGAACGCGCATCTTACGGTGCTTCTTCGTCATTTCAACATAGGTCTTATGGCTGTATTTTGGCTCCTTTTTAGGCTGTGCTGCTCCCGCCTCGGGTTCCTCATAAGACGCGTGTTCTCCAGCATCACTCGTGATGGTGGTCGGGGTCTCCTTTTCGGCTTCCTCCTGAGACTCTGATTCTGGAATGTGCTCTTCAGCCTTCTCAAACCTGTCTATGCTGCTTACAGGAGCTCCGTTTGATACTGGCTCACCCGGCCTGAGACCTTCGGATGAAGAGGATGCGATGCGCCCCATGGCCAATCTCTTATCTATTGAAGGCCCTGAGATTGAATGAGGAAGCGGGCTGCCATCCATATCTTCATCTGATTCCGATAGTTTGCGAAGGTTCCTTGTTTTGTAAGCCAGAAAGAATATTGAAATTATACCTGCTACAATGAGGGCGTAAATGTAATACAGATAGATATTTGACTGATTGCTTACCTGAAATGACACCTTCTCGGTTGATACCTTGTTCACTCCATCGCTTATTTGATAATAATAGGTATGCTTTCCGGGTGTAAGTTCAACCTGACATATATACGTCCTTCCATCCGTGTAATTCATGTCACCGCTGTTCATCGGATGCATCTCATATACCTTTCCGTCTATGACAACCCTCACATACTGGGGAGCTTCATTCTCCACATCATAATAGTCTACCTTAAAGACAGTATATTTGCCGGAGTAATACGGTGCCGTATCGCCCAG
Source organism: Thermoplasmata archaeon (assembly GCA_027006785.1). Lineage (GTDB taxonomy): Archaea > Thermoplasmatota > Thermoplasmata > WALJ01 > WALJ01 > JALTFR01. Next base: position 12,638 of record JALTFR010000005.1, read on the forward strand.
AATGCCTGGCGGATCATCCACAGGTTTTACGAATACAAGGAATGTGTGGTTCCACACCGTAGAATTATCGGCGATTTGATCCACGACAATGCGCGCATAGCCGTTCCAGTTCGGAGCAGGCTTGACATAAAGAGAGCCGTTGATTATGCGGGCCCCCACGGGAGCGCTCGTATTGGCAATAAAAGTTGAATTACTGTGATATGGAAAGACGGATGTAAGATTCACAATCATCGAAAGCCCACAATCCTCTGTTACTGTATAATTTACCGGGGAAAATGTGAAGTTCAGGAATACACTGTGATTGAGATATGTCTCCGTTGAGAATTCCTGTCCGTTCCAAGAGATGCTGATATTATATGGGGCGTATATGTCACTTATTCCCTCTGATGTGTGGAAATAGGATATGAGTGGTATGTGAAGTACCGAGAAAGAACTTTCACCGGCCCTTACAGGCATTCCGTTCCTGTCAACAATCTTGTATACAGCACCATTCACAGGGTTTCCAAGGCTGTCATTAAGATACAGATTCAGAAAGTCTTCAACATACAGTATGGATGAGAAGTCCAGATGTATTGTGTTCTGATCAACACTTGAGTTCACCAGATCAACCCTTGAATTGTGGGTTATGTAAAGACTGTATGTGCTGTTCCTTACAGTACTGTTCCACAGGTCTGCCTGTGAATAACTCAGCAGGAAAGCATACCACTGATTTTCCTCGAAATCGGTGTTCTCCACGAACATCCTTGAATAGAGAAGAGATACCCCGTACCATCTGTTTCTGGATATGACATTCTCATGCAGAGTGGAGACTGAGCTGAAAGAAGCTATTCCGAAGTCATTTTTATAAATATTATTT
>JALTFR010000006.1 GCA_027006785.1 Thermoplasmata archaeon
GATATATATGGTTTTTGTGTGTAAACATCTTCTACATTCACTCCTTTGCTGGGAAGAAAATTCATTTTAACAGGATATAGAAAATCTTCTAACATCTCTTTTATTTCTTTTTCTATCTTGTTAGCTACATCTTCATAACCTGAAACATGTATCCATGATCCACCAGTAACCTCTGCCATAGATCTAAGAAGCTCTTCATTGTAATCTGCACCAATTCCTATGCAAAGAAAAGAACTTAGGGGTGAAAACTTATAGTATACGTAATCTACAAACTCTTTAAGACCATTATTTTTTTCAGTAGGCTTTCCGTCAGATATCAAGATGACTTTTTTTATTGATTCACTCTCATTAGATTTTCTCTTTATAATCGATAAAGTCAATTTTAACGCTCTACTAAGCATCGTGTTCCCAGAAGCTCTAAGATCCTTCAATACTGCATTGTAAAATCCATCTTTATCCAATGAATTCATGTTTTCGCCCAATAATGTGGCCTGCCGAGAGAAGGCGATAACATTAAGACGATCATAGGCATTCATGATATCAAATATATGCATTATTGCAGATTTAGCCTGTTCCAGTTTGTTGTTCTCTTCCATGGATTTACTCACATCTAATAAAACATACATATCGATGGGTGTGCGCCTTTCATCTTTTTTTGGCATGGATATGTCAATTTTCAAGTAAACAATTTTCAGTTCTTTCGGCGATGTCTCCCTATTCATTTCTTTTTTTATTTCTAGCATCTTAGTCACCGTATGCCCTCATTTCATACATGTATTTAATTTTTTACTTTTCTTCTTCACTAATAATTTTATAAATAAAAATTTATATTTAAACTTATTTTCATCCCCTCGATCTTCCACTCAGTGCCCTCATTCTCCCTCTTTTCAAGCACATCCGAGAGGGTCTCCTTCATGATGTAATCCCTGTGGGCATCTATCGCCTTCTCAAGTTCCTCGTCGCCGGAGTAGTATGTCTCGATGTGCGCGTCGTATTCAAGGTCCATGTCCTTCCTCATGTTCTGTATCCTTCTTATGACCTCGCGGGCAAGGCCTTCATACCTGAGCTCAGGAGTTATCGTTGTATTGACAAGCACGGACAGCGATGTGCCTTCGGCATGGGCTCCAGAATATCCTTCTTTGACCTTGTCAACGATGATGACATCCTCCTGAGATATCTCAAGCCCGTCCATGTTCAGTGCCTTTCCGGTGCGGAGCGCCTCTATATCTTCCGGTTTCAATGACTCAATAGCCTTAACGGCATCCTTCATCCTTGCCCTGAACTTCGGGCCGAGGACCCCGTAGTTGGGAGATATGCTGGCCTCCATCATCCCTGCTCCTGATGAGAGGACAACATCCTTGACATTCAGTTCCTCCCTTATTACATCCTTGAACCTCACAAGCCTTTTCAGGTCGGACTCTGGGCCGGTTATTATGGCCTCTGAGAGGGGCATCCTGAGCTTTATGTTCGCTCCCTGCCTCGCGCTCCTCCCCGCTTCAACGGCCTTTATCACAAGGGCCATGTCCCTTTCCAGTTCCTCATCTATGAGGCTTTCATCGGCCTGCGGATATTCGCACATGTTCACGCTCTCAGGCGCATCCGCATCTATGGAGCGCACGAGGTTCTGGTACATGGCCTCGGCAAGGAAAGGCGTCATGGGTGACATCAGCTTGCTGAGTGTTACAAGGGTGGTGTAGAGCGCTTCATACGCTCCCTTCTTCTCCTCCGGGCTTCCCTCCCAGAACCTTCTTCTCGACCTGCGGAGGTACCAGTTGCTCAGGTCGTCTATGAATCCCATGACGGCCCTGCCTGAGCGGTGTATCTCATAGGTATCAAATCCATCCCTGACCTCCTTTATGAGCGAGTTCAGCCGAGACAGCAGCCATCTGTCCAGTTCATCGCTGACCTCCGCTCCCGAGGGAACGAAGTCGTCAAGGTTGGCATTTGTGACGAAGAAGGAATAGACATTCCAGAGCGTTGTTATGGACTTGCTCATCACATCCTTCACGAGCTCGAATCCGAAGCGCTTTGAGTACCAGACAGGCGAGGTGTAGAAGTAGAAGCGCACCGCATCTGCCCCATATCTCTCCATCATCTCGTCAGGGCTTATTGCATTGCCCTTGGACTTGCTCATCTTCTCCCCGTCCTCGTCCAGTATGAGGCCCAAGGTCAGCACATTCTTATACGCGGGCCTGTCGAATGTGAGCGTGCTCACGGCAAGAAGGGTGTAGAACCATCCCCTCGTCTGGTCCAGCGCCTCGGTTATGAAATGCACCGGGAAGGAGCTCTCGAACTCCTCCTTATTTTCAAACGGGTAATGGTACTGCGCGAAGGGAGCGCTCCCCGAGTCGTACCAGACATCTATGGTGTATGGCTCCCTCTTCATCGGCCTCCCGCATTCAGGGCATTCTATCTCCACCTCATCAACCCACGGGCGGTGGAGTTCGAAGTCATCGGGCAGTTCTCCCGCATATTTTTTCAGTTCTTCCTTGGAGGATATCGCTATCTGGTGCCCGTTCTCGCAGGTCCAGACAGGCAGAGGGGTTCCCCAGTATCTATTTCTGGAGAGCGCCCAGTCCTTCAGCTCGTTCAGGAAGTTCCCGAACCTGCCGTGCTTTAGGTGCTCCGGCTTCCAGTTTATCTGCTCGTTGTTCTCTATCATCCTGTCACGCAGGGCGGACATGCGGATGAACCAGGTGTCGAGGGCATAGTAGAGCAGGGGAGAGCCGCAGCGCCAGCAGAATGGATATGTGTGAGTTATCTTCCCGTGGTCGTAGAGCAATCCCTTCTTATCGAGTTCTATCATTATGTCCTTATCGCAGTCCTTAACGAACCTTCCTTCAAAGGGTGGAACTGCGGATGTGAACTTTCCGGCCTCATCCACGGGGTTGACCATGCCTATCCCGTTGGCCTTGCACAGCTCGTAATCGTCCACACCGAAGGCAGGGGCTATGTGCACCATTCCTGAACCGTCCTCAAGGCTCACGAAGTCCGCATGCACAACGAAGTGCGCATCCGTGTCCGGTTTCACATAGGGGAATAACTGCTCATACCTCTTTCCGAGTAGTTCCGAGCCCTTCATCTCCTTTATGAGCTTATAATCGCCCTTCAGGACATGCAGCCTGCCCTTCGCGAGATACATTTTCTCGCCGTTGTTCTGCACCAGCACATAGTCAAGGTCCTTTCCCACTGCTATGAGCACATTTGAGATGAGGGTCCAGGGTGTCGTGGTCCATACCAGAAAGTATGCGTCCTCATCCTTCACCTTGAATTTGACGAAGACTGACGGGTCCTTCGTTTCCTTATATCCCTGGGCCACCTCGTGGCTGGACAGCGGAGTTCCACACCTCGGGCAGTAGGGGACCACCTTGTAGTCCTTGAAGAGCAGTCCCTTCTTCCATGCCTGACTGAGCGACCACCAGACGCTCTCTATGTAGGAATCCTTCATGGTCACATAGGCGTTCTCGAAGTCTATCCAGAAGCCTATGCGCTCCGTCATCTCCTCCCACCTATCCTTGTACTTGAAGACGCTCTTCTTGCAGAGCTTGTTGAACTCCTTCACCCCGTATTTCTCTATGTCAGCCTTGTTCTGAGCGCCTATCTGCTTCTCGACCTCTATCTCCACCGGAAGCCCGTGGCAGTCCCATCCCGCTATGTAGGGCTGGACATCGTAGCCGTTCATCAGTTTGTACCTGAGAAATGCATCCTTTATGGCCCTCGTAAGAGCATGGCCTATGTGCGGCATGCCGTTGGCGGTGGGCGGGCCTTCAAGGAATATGAACCTCTCATTCCCTTCCCTTACCTTCCTGGACTTATCGAATATCTCGCTCTCCTTCCAGAATCGAAGGACCTCTTTCTCCATCTCAGGGAACTTTACGCCCGGCCTTACATCTTTGAACGGCATGTGAATCGCAGGGCGATGATGGGGAGATTATTTAATTTTTGGTGGTTTCCTATATCCAGCGCTCCTTTCTGAAATAGAGCAACATGATGACACCTATTATCAGCATGATCAGCAGGGTCGCCGGATAACCCCAGTACCAGTTTAGTTCTGGCATGTTGTAAGGGCTGCTGTGGGTGTTGAAGTTCATCCCGTAAAGCCCTGTTATGAATGTCAGCGGTATGAAGATGGTGGCTATGATGGTGAGGACCTTCATTATCTCGTTGGTGCGGTAACTGAGCGAGGAAACATAGATGTCCGTGAGGGACGATAACATCTCGCGGTAGCTTTCGGATATCTCCATGAGGTGCAGGGATTCCTCGTGTATCTCCATGGCCTCTTTCTGCGCTCCCCTGCCCATCTGTTCGCTCCTGCTCAGGGCATCCGAGAACGACCTGAGGGACCATATCTGCCTCCTTATTACCATGAGGTCCTTTCTCATGGCGTGCAGTCCGGGAAGCGCGTTCTCTCCGGGGTTGGAGGTTATCTTCATTTCTGTTCGATCTATCCTCACACCGAGGGATTCCAGATGCTCGTAGATCGAGTCCATCATGGAGCGGATGAGCATCATGAAAAGCCCTTCACACCCCTTCTTCCTGATGTTTTTGTTCCCTCTGAGCTCTTTCTCGACCTCTTTCAGCATCCTCTGGACCTCTTCGCTATCGGTCACCGTTATCAGCATTCCCTTCTTCATGTAGATGGACAGGCCCGCGGAATGCATGCGCCCGTCATCCATGAATACAGGCCGTGTTCTAACATAGATCTTTGAATCGTCCCACTCGTGAAATACGGGCCTTTTATCGTATCTATGCGCGATAGGGGGCAGAAGCCCGTTCCTTTCCAGGATCTCTTTCACATCATCCTCTGAGACGACCTGCAGCCACGAGCATCCAGCACCGCATTCCTGTGCCTCGCTGACCCCTTCCTCTCCTATCTTCAGGCACCTTGTTTCCGCCCCATTCTTCATACACCTGTATATGAAAGGCATAATTAAGTCTTTCACCGTATCGCTTCCCCTCACCTTTTTATAGAGGTGCCAAATCCTGCAGCGTGAGGCCTGCTCAGTTCATTCTCATCGTCATGGCCGTGATACTGCTCATTCCGGCAGTGTCGGGAGCGCCGACCATCGGAGAGATAGATAACTATTCGAAGACCTCACACGGTGAGGCCATAGAGTACAACTGGACATTCTACAATCCGGACAACCTCACATACAGGGTAGAGGTCTCATACGAGATACCGCAGGGGTGGAGCGCAAAGGCATCGGACAGCAGTTTTGACCTTGCGCCGGGAGATACACACACATTCACCCTCTCCATGACGCCCTCGGAATCAGCGGTGAGCGGTGATTACTCGGTCACTTTCCGCGAGATACCGTATCAGAACCCGAATGCCAGCACGAGCATCACTATGGACGGGCATTCAACCGTGATACTCACGGTTCCCCGGGCCCCGAGCCCGTTTGAGATCCTTATGAATGACTGGTTCGGGATAACCATAGAGAATGTCTGGGTGGCATTTGTTCTCAACATTGTCTTCTGGGCCGCCCTCGGAGCTGCCATATTCCTGATATTCGACCCGATACTCACCGCGCTCGCCAAGAGGACGGAAACCGAAATAGACGACATGATACTCGGGATACTCAAAGGCCCTGTATTCGCATATCTCGTCCTGTGGGGTGTCGTTTCTTCCATCTACATCTTCGAGACATCTCATCTTGTGGTGCTCTGGACCGAGAGGATATACCATATCCTGACGATAATCATCATCGCATGGGTGGCATACAAGATATTCCGCGATGTGGTTGTCATAGAGGCGAAGAAGTATGCTGCCCGCACGGATAACGAACTGGACGACGCTCTCATCCCCCTCACCGAGAAGCTCGGGATAATAACCATAGGGCTGGGCGCTCTCGCCTACATACTGGACTACATGGGATTCAACCTCACGATGATGATAGCCGGTCTCGGAATGATAGGCCTGGTCATAGCGTTCGCAGCTCAGGACACGCTCTCCAACTTCTTCAGCGGGATACACCTTCTCCTCGACAGGCCTTTCAAGGAAGGCGACATAATACAGCTTCCAAGCGGGGAGTACTGCGAGGTAAAACATGTGGGAATGAGGAGCACAAAGCTCTACAATACCTTTGACCACGACATGATAATCATACCCAACAGCGACATCGCAGGGCAGCAGATAGTCAATATCAGCACTCCTGACCCGTATTTCAAGGTCAGGTTCAGCATGGATGTCTCCTACAACTCGGATGTGGACATAGTGAAGAAGATGATACTGGATACCGCCATGAAACATCCTAATGTGATAAAGACAGAGGACAGGAAACCATTTGTGAGGCTCGTTGACTTCCTGGACTCGAACATAAGGTTCAAGTTATACCTGTGGGTTGACGATGCCATGAACCAGTGGAAGGTGGAGGCCGAGATAAAGGAATGGCTCTTCAAGGAGTTCAAGGAGAAGGGCATAGAGATCTCCTACCCGACCCATGTGGTGTATCTTGAGAAGGAATGATGTGTTTTTATGTGTCACAATGTGCCTTTATGAGTGAAAAATTCTGCAAAGTCCTTTATATAGTCCAGAGGTAGAGCGCATCGAATTACCATGTATGGTGGCTATGTCTTTATCTCCATTGCATCTTCCCTTGTACTTTTAATACTGATAGTCATTGTTCTAAAAAGAGATGTGCATTCAAGAAGCAATCAGCTAGCGGCCCTTCTGTTTTTCATGTTCTTTCTCTGGAGCATTCTGGATGCGATACAGAGAGCAACACAATCCGAGCATATTGCTTTCATGGCAATGTCTGCCATCATCGGAATAGCGATTTTCTCACCCCCTGTGTTTTTCCACCTTTCATACGTCTTTCCCTGGAAAAAGAGGTCGATAAATCTGCCCATGCTACTTATTTACGGGATAAGTTTCTTACTTGCTGCTATACACGTCAACAGTGATTATTTCATATCAGGAATGAAGATGTATGATTACGGTTACGACCTTGTTCCTGGAGATTATGCCTTCTATCTATTTGTTTATATCTCATTCATGATGCTCGCATCCCTGTTCTTTCTTCTTTTCCGGTATTCGGGGCTCGAAGGGGAACGTGTTCTTTCCAGCACAAGATATCTGATAGCAGGCATTGCAACTATAATAATTCCAACGATATTCACTGTCACTATTCCTGCTTCGTATGGAGATTACAGCCAGTATCCACTGACTACGGTCTCATTCGGCATAGGCGGCCTCATAATGATATACGGATTTTCAGTTAGCTTTCCGGGCGTCGAGCCATCAAAATCATCCTCCAATGTCCGCAACCTCCCGAACGGAATAAAGATCATGCCAAAGGAAAAAGCCTACCCCGAATTCCACAGGATGCTGGTGGCAGGGATGGGGGGGCTCTGCATAACCGGCAGAAATCCCGAGGAGGTAAAGGAAGAAGCCTTACTGAAAGAGGTTCCGGTCATACATGCTAGGGAGATCATTGGGAATTCTCGTGGAAAAGAGGCAATCGAATCGCTTTATTTTGCCATATCCGACGCTGTTATGGACAGAGGTACCGTGGTTCTGCTGGACTCTGTTTCATCCCTTGTAGGAGGAAGGTCCGGTGAGAGGACATTGCTGGATGAGATGAAAAGGCTGTATCTCAAAGGTCTGCTGATATATGTTAAAGATTAGATGTCAGACACCACAGGCGCTCCTCACGAACTTTACGGCCTTCACGCCTGCCAGCCCCCTGAACTCGCTCAAAAGAGAGCGTATCCTGTCGCCTGTGCCCTTCACCACATAGACCTCAAGGCAGGAGCCATCCTCAACATGTGTGTGCATCATTGTTGATATCTCAGGGTAACTGTGCTGTATAGCCATTAATTTGTATTTTTTCACATCTTTTCCGTACAGGAGAGTTATAACAGCTATGCTCTCCTCCTCTTCAAGGTCCCATTCGCAGTCGCTTATGAAGTTCCTCACAAGGTCCCTCATGGCCTCTGAACGGGTGGAATAGCCCCTGCTCTTTATCGCACGGTCAAAGCGCTCCACAAGTTCCTTTTCCATTGACATACTGACTATCATGTTATTAAGAAAAACCCTTCTGCTAAATAAACTTTATTAAGAGATGGCAAACTTTTAAATAAAGAATCGGAAGAGCGTCATTTATGAAAGCACTGAGCATATTCGCAGTTATCCTCATGCTCACCATCGTGGCATTCCCGGCATACAGCGCAGCCCCACCCGGGGAAAAGGTGAGGGTCGCAGTCACGATAAATGTGATAGAGGACATGGTTGAGCAGATAGGGGGAAACAGGGTGGAGGTGACGAGCCTTGTAACAGGGCTTGAGAACCCGCACACCTATTCCTTCACCACGGATGACAGGCAGACGGTGGAGAACTCGCAGCTTTTCATAGAGATAGGAATGGGCCTCGAGCCGTGGGCCGAGGATATAACTGCGGACCTGCCGAAGGAAAGGATACTGGTGCTTTCGGACAACTGCACAAAGCTCGGAAGCAACCCGCATGTCTGGATGGACCCTGAGAACGGTAAAGCGATGGCATGGGACATCGAAAAAAGGCTCTCAAGCATAGATCCCGACGGAAGTGATTATTACATGGCGAATCTCCGGGAGTTCCTTGCGGAGATAAATTATGTGGAGGTCAAGGAGAAATCACTCGGTGCCGAGGTAAGCGGTACAGGAGTCATAACAGCGGCTCCGGGCTTTTCATACCTTCTCCACAGCATGAACATAACGGAGCTGCACACCCTTGTGACAACGCCCGGAAGCACGCCTTCCGCCGGCGATATCGCCACATGTGAGGAGCTTGTCCGGAGTGGAAAGGCCTATGCCCTCATTGACATGGCTCAGAGCCCATCCCCAGCAATAAAGCAGATATCTCAGGACACGGGAGCCGTGGTGGTCACTGGCACTCCTCTTCTGGGAATATACGGGATAGAGCACTACACCGACCTCATACTCTATAATGCGCAGGCGATACATGATGGGATACTTAACGGGGAGCGCAACAGGGACATGAACCTCATAAACAACCGTCTGGATGCCCTGAGCATGCAGGTGAAGATACTGTCGCTTTTCCTTATTTTCATGTTTCTTCTGGCTATCGCCGAGCTCGTACAGATAAGAAGGCTCAGAAGGGGGGATTTCTGACGAAGGCCGTGGAGTTCAGGGATGTCACCGTAGAATACGAAAGGAGAACGGCGCTTCAGGATGTGAGCTTTGAGATATACAGGGGAGAGCTGGTTGCAATAGTTGGCTCGAACGGCTCCGGAAAGACAACCACTTTGAAGACAATACTAGGACTCGTTAAACCTGCAAAGGGTGAAGTAAGGGTCCTTGAGAGAGATTTGAGGACACATCTGAAGGAGATCCGCGGCAAAATAGGCTACGTTCCGCAGAAGAATGCCATAAACCCGAAGATGCCCATACTGGTGAAAGAGGTCGTTCTCATGGGCAGGTACGGGAAGATCGGTATGTTGCGCTCTCCCAAAAGAAAGGACTATGAAGCAGTGAAGGAGGCCCTTAAGGAGGTTGATATGCTGGAATACAAGGACGAGCCATTCGGCCACCTGTCCGGTGGGCAGCAGCAGAGGGTCTACCTTGCCAGAGCGCTCGCTCAGGAACCCGAGTTAATGCTTCTTGACGAGCCCACGACAGGCCTGGATGTTTCATCACAGAACAACCTCCTTGACCTCATAGCGCGATTGAAGGAGAAAAAGGGCCTGACAATAATCATCGTGACACACGATGTGAATTCAGTGGCGGAGATATCGGACAGGGTCATGTACCTGAAGAACAGAATAGTGGCTTTCGGCCCGTTCCAGCAGGTATGCACCGAGGACATTCTTACGAGGGTGTACGATGTGCCTGTCAGGATAGTGCGCTCCGAAGGAAGCCCATGTGTAATAGTGAGTGATTACCATGTCCATTGATATCCTCTTCCAGCCGTACATGCAGAGGGCCATGATAACCGCCGGCCTTGCAGCGTTAGCCTGCGGTGTGATAGGCGTCTTCATAGTCCTGAGGGGGCTTTCCTTCATGGGCGCTGGAATGGCCCATTCCGCCTTCGCAGGGGCCGTTCTCGGAATACTCATCGGATGGCATCCGCTTCTTCTAGGGCTCATATTCGCCATAGGCATGTCCTTCGGAGTTGGCTACACCTCCAAGAAGGGAAAGATAGGCGAGGATGTCTCCATAGGGATACTCTTCTCATTCATGCTTGCCATGGCAATATTCTTCATAAAGCTGCTGCCCGGGTACAATACCGAGGCGTATGGATATCTTTTCGGGGATGTACTGAACAGTTCGTGGGAAGATGTACTCTACATATCATTGATGGCAATTTTCGTAGTATCCGTAACCATACTGTTCCTCAAGGAGTTCCAGGCGATAACCTTCGATGAGGAGATGGCCCTTGCCATGGGACTCCCTGTCGCACTTATCTTCTATCTCATGCTCTCCCTGATGTCCGTGACCATAGTGGCCTCAATGAGCACCGTGGGAGCAATACTCGTCTTCGCCATGATAACAGCGCCTGCGGCCGCGGCGCACCAGCTCACGCACAAACTGGATGTGATGATCATACTATCGGTGGTGTTCGCTGAGATAGCGGCCTTCGGAGGGCTTTTCACCACAGCTATATTCCCGGAACTCCCCCCCGGCCCGGTCATAGTTTTCTATGCTGTTTTCATATTCTTCATAGCCATGGAACTCTCTCCGAAGAGGAAGAGGCTGAAGAAGGTCACATACAAAAAATGGGGGGAGAGCGCAAGGTGAGGGGACCATGCGAATATTTATATGTCCATAATGCTCATTTCACCGCACATCTATGAGGAAGTGGTCAGATGAAGAAATGGTATACGGCGGTGATGGCCCTGCTCATCTCAGGGTCATTGATGGGCTCTGCACTTGCCGGCGGTCCTGCAAGCGGTCAGTGGTCAATGATGCACGGAAATGCGGAGCACACAGGCCTCAGCATATACAACACGAGCGACAATGGAGGAGGCCTTCTCTGGGAGAGAGATGTGGGTCATGCGGTATATTCCGAACCAGCCATAGGCCCGGACGGAACGGTGTATGTGCACGCGAGGGACGGTGTTCTGTACGCATACAACGAGAACGACCGTTCAATGCAGTGGAGCACATCCTACGATTGTGTCGGGGTCCTTCACTCCACACCTGCAATAACTGATGACGGAACGATCTATGTGGCGTTCGAGCAACTGGTGGCCTTCTTTCCCAATGGAACCGTGAAATGGGCCCTCACCAACCTGCAGAGCAGCGTGGAATCGAGCCCCACCATAGGCTCCGATGGAACGATATATGTTGGAGGGGCCAGCGATATGCTCTATGCCGTGAACTCGGACGGCACACTGAAATGGCAGTTCCACGGTGATGACAGCTCAATAATTGCGAAGATGACAGGTACTCCTGCGATAGGTCCCGACGGAACCATCTATGTGGGCTCAACGGACCACGAGCTCTATGCGATAAACCCTGACGGCACCCTCAAATGGAAATACCAGACAGGAGGGCAGATACTCGCAGCCCCTGTGGTGGGCATGGACGGAACCATATATGTTGGGGACTACGAAGACGAGGCGCTCTACGCCGTGAACCCCGACGGCACACTGAAATGGAAGTTCGATGCGAACGGCTCTGTGATACCCACACCCACCATAGGTCCGGATGGAACGATATATGTGAGCGCAGGGATAGGGCATTTCTATGCGATAAACCCCGACGGCACACTCAAGTGGGATTTTTCAAAGGACGGCTCAATATTCGTGAGCCCCGCTGTCGGCTCTGATGGAACGATATATGTGCCTTCAAGGGATCGCAACCTCTACGCGCTCAACCCGGATGGAACGGTGAAATGGACATTCAAGGCATCGGACGAGCTGTGGGAGAGCCCCGCGATCGGTGAAGGCGGAACGGTCTATGTCTGCTCCATAGACGGAAAACTATATGCTATAAACGGGGAGAACGCTCAGCCACCATCTGACGGAGACACAGGAAACGACGGAGGCAACGATACATCCGGAGGAAACGATGGCGGTGGAAGTTCCGGAAGCAGTACGCCCGGATTCACCGCACCGATGCTCCTCATCGCACTGGGGGTTTCGGGGAGCGCTGCTCTCTGGATGAGAAGGATGAAGTGATTCACACAACCCCCTTTCATTTATATTTATCCTTGAAGAATTCACTTAAAAATTGTGAAAACATTTAAATATCAAACCATATTTTTCCATATCATTCCATAAATGGAAAAGGAAGGGATTCAATGAAAAAAGGAGTAAGCATACTCATCGTGTCCCTGATGCTTTCGGGGGCATTTGTGGCTTTGACAGGTTCGGAGAGCGCAGAGGCTGCCGGGCTGGCGGACAGCCCTTGGCCGATGTTCCATGGAAATCCACAGCACACTGGGCTGAGTCCGTACGATACCAGTGCCACCGATGGCACGGTTAAATGGAAGTATCATATTGGTGATGAAGTGTATTCCTCACCTGCCATAGGCTCTGACGGCACAATCTATGTGGGCTCAGGTGGCCCGTACTTGTATGCTATAAACTCTGACGGCACGTTGAAGTGGAAGTTTCAGACTGGCGACGAGGTGTATTCCTCACCTGCCATAGGCTCTGACGGCACAATCTATGTGGGCTCATGGGACAGTTATGTATATGCCATCAATCCCGATGGAACACTCAAGTGGAAGTACCAGACAGGCGGGAGGGTATATTCCTCTCCAGCCATTGACTCTGATGGTACCATATATGTAGGCTCGGAGGATTACTACATCTACGCTATCAATTCAGATGGCACGCTGAAGTGGAAGTATCAGACTGGCCGTTATGTATGGTCATCACCAGCCATCGGCTCTGACGGGACAATTTACGTGGGTTCAGACGATTACTACCTCCATGCAATCAACCCCGACGGCACGCTGAAGTGGAAATACGAGACTGAAGATTTGATAGAGTCTTCACCAGCCATCGGCTCTGACGGAACCATATATGTGGGGTCACGTGATAATAACTTATACGCCATCAACCCAGATGGCACATTGAAGTGGAAGTATCAAACAGGATTTTATGTGCTTTCCTCACCAGCCATAGGTTCCGATGGTACGATCTATTTTGGCTCATCTGATCACTACCTTTATGCCCTAAATACAGATGGCACATTGAAGTGGAAGTTTCAAGCAGATAGCTCGGTGGCAGATGCTTGGGTGAACTCCCCGTCCATTGGTTCTGACGGTACGATCTATGTTGGCTCCAATAATTGGAACATATATGCCATCAATCCAGATGGCACATTGAAGTGGAAGTATTACACTCCAGAGTATTACGATGATTCTTCGCCTTCCATCGGCCCCGATGGTACAGTATATGTCAGCTCTGAGGATGGTTATCTCTATGCCTTTGGCGAGGGTAGCACAGGTGGAAATGAGGATGGAGGCAATGGAACATCAGGTAGTGCCGGAGGAGAAACAGGTGATAATGGAACTGGAGGAGGCACAGGTACATCA
>JALTFR010000007.1 GCA_027006785.1 Thermoplasmata archaeon
CTCACATCCCGCCCGGTCCACGACCGAGAACAGAAATTATACAGAAGACCGGGCGGGATGTGAGGCGATAGCCGAACATAAGCCCGTGTCCACGAGCGAACGAAGTGAGCGAGTGGACCGGGCGGGATTTGAACCCGCGGCCTCCACCATGCCAAGGTGGCGATCTTCCAACTGATCTACCGGCCCATGTGGTTGCGAACGAATCGGTTTCTTAAAGTTTTTCGGGCTGGAAGAGAGCGGGCGACGAGTGAAGGTTTACCTTCACGAGCAGAACTTCCACCAGGAAGTTCATGTCTTCCAACTGATCTACCGGCCCATGTGGTTGCGAATGAAAGGCTTTTTCTATCCTTTGCCAGTTGTCTGCCCTTAATCTCATTTTTTTATCAGGTGTCTCAATGGGCCCGTCCGGACCGATGAAGCTCTGCTTCGAGGTGAGGACGGGCACACGAGCGAACGAAGTGAGAGAGTGGGCCCGTCCGGATTTGAACCGGAGACCTCCGCCGTGTCAAGGCGACGTCATAACCAACTAGACCACGGGCCCGTGGTGTTTTACGGTGGAGCGCTCATCTCCATTCCATTTATAACCTTTTCTAATCACAATATTCTCGTACCTGATTTCACGAGACCGTTGACCGTCACCGAAGGCCCGATGCTCACGCCCGAACCTATCATCGAGCCCGGAAGTATGCTTGCATTTATGCCTGTATGGACCTCGTCACCCATTATGACACCGAGTTTTCTCCTTCCTGTGTCCACCATCCGCCCTTTCAGGTTTGCCCTTATGTTTCTTTCATCGAGACGCAGATTAGCGACCTTCGTTCCAGCCCCGAAATTGCACCTCTCTCCAATTACACTGTCCCCGACATAGTTGAAGTGCGGTATCTTCGTTCCATCCATGACGATTGAGGCCTTTATCTCCGATGAATTACCTATGTGGCAGTTGTTGCCTATGACACTGTAAGGCCGTATGTATGCGCTCGGCCCCACCACCGTGTTCCTTCCTATGTGAACCGGGCCCTCGATATATGTTCCAGACTTTATCACTGAACCCTCTCCGAGTACGATGTTTCCTTTTAAAGAAACATTTTCTTCCACAGTTCCGTCCATTCGTGATTCCATATCATCCATAAGGTGTGGCAGGGCATTCAGAAGGTCCCATGGAGCACCAAGATCCATCCAGAAGCCCTTGCTTTTTATTACCCTGACTTCCAATCTGGATGCAAGGATGTTTATTGCGTCGGTTAGCTCTATCTCTCCTCTTACAGATGGTGCACATGCCTTCAGTGCATCGAATATCTCCCTTCCGAAAACGTATATTCCTGTGTTTATCCAGACATTTCTGGAGCCCTCGACCTTCTCGGATATGCCCTCCAGAAGCTCGTTGCCCTCTATGCTCCCGTAACTGTCTCCTAGTTCACGATAAACTGCCAGTACGGCGTTCTCTTCGTCCTTTATCTCGTACAGCATATGGGCATCAAAGAGTATATCACCGTTAAGGAACATGAACCTATCATCATCGAATTCCTCAGCATATAGGGCTGCATTTCCTGTTCCCACTCTCATCTCTTGGTGCCTATAATCTATTCTTATATCCCTGTAAACGTGTCCTATATCAGATACAATCTTCCTGCCCTCTCTTCCTATGAGTATTGTTATTCTGTCTATACCTGCATCTATAACTGCATCCAAAATATATTCTATTATCGGCTTTCCAACCAGCGGTAGCAGCGGCTTCGGCCTGTTCTCCGTCAGGGGCCACATGCGGGTTCCCTCTCCTGCGGCCATTATGAACGCTCTCATTCCTTCACCTCCTTCAGTATCATATCCATTATCTCTCTCGCCCTTCTCTCATCCTCGGATTCAACGCTTATCCTGACCTTTGGCTCTGTCCCTGAGAACCTTATGAGGAACCAGGCATCGCCCAAGTCAACGCGCCATCCGTCCATGGTCTCAGCATCATAATTGGCCACAAAGCGCTCTATCCTTTTTTCCATCTGCTTTCTGTCAGAATAAACAATGCCTTCCCTGAGTGTATGATATTTTGGAAAATCGGATACCATATCATCTATGTCATTCTCAACAGCGATACCGGCGAACATCACCGCCGCATATATGGCATCCGGAGTGTACCTCCAGTCCGAGAATATCTGTGTCCCGCTCTGCTCTCCCCCGAACTCATATCCTGTCTCTTTGAGGAGCTGGGAGACATTCGCATCGCCCACCTTGGAGCGCTTCACATGTGCGTACCGGTCCAGAAGCATTGAGGAGTTCACAGGTGCGACCACCCTTTTGAATCCATAATACCTTATGAAGAGTGCCATTATCTCATCGCCGTTGAGGTATCTTCCGGAGGATGTTATCGCTATGAACCTGTCTGCATCCCCGTCATGCGCCATGCCTATGTCGGCACCTTCACCCAGAACCATCTTCTTAAGGAAGTCCAGATTTGCCTCGGACGGTTCGCTGGGATGTCCCGGGAATCTCCCGTCAGGATGGCAGTTAATGGTGGTGACGGATGCTCCCAAGGAGGTGAGGATGTGTGGAGTTATTACGGACCCTGCACCGTTCGAGCAGTCGAGGACCATTTTCAATCCATCCAGTGACCTCGCTCTCTTCATAATGGCATCTGAATGCATGGATATGGCGTCAACATAATGCAGAGAACCTGCTTTGTTCCATTCCACAATACTGCCTTCGGCCATATCCTCCATCTGCTCCTCGGAGAATGCCGAGCCATCGGGATTCCAGAGCTTTATTCCATTGTACTCGGCAGGGTTGTGGGATGCTGTTATCATCACCGCCGCATCCATATCCTTTCCGGCATAAGCGAGGGTTGGCGTGGGGACCTTTCCAGCAAAGTATACCTCGCTTCCGCCTGCCATGATATAGCCTGACATTATGGAGCAAAGGGAATCGGATGTCTCTCTGAAATCCGAGGCTATTGCAATCCTGTTATAACGAGATGCGAGTGAAAGAGCGACCTGCTTTGCGCTCTCTATAAGGTCTTCACCCCATTTTTCCCTTATTCCTGATGAACCTGTGTACCTCATGTTCATTCCACCGTCACACTTTTTGCCAGGTTTCTCGGCTTGTCTATCTCACATCCTCTCAGGCGTGCGGTATGGTATGCCAGCAACTGAACGACCACCGTGTTCGCAAATGGAGAAAACAGATCATCTGCTTCGGGAACCTCTATACGGTAATCCGCATAATCATCAACCTCCTCTTCATGAGATATGGCGATTACAGTTGCTCCTCTCGCACTCACCTCCCTTATGTTGGACAGCATCTTATCATATGTCTCATCCCTTGAGACTATGGCTATAACAGGAGTTCCTCCGGATATCAGGGCCAGTGGCCCGTGCTTGAGCTCACCTGCAGGGTATGCTTCCGCATGTATGTAGGATATCTCCTTCATCTTGAGCGCTCCCTCCATGGACACGGGATAATTGAAACCGCGACCTATGTAGAATATGCTGTTTGAATCCTTCAGAAGTCGGGATACCGAGGATATCCTCTGCTCTGATTCAAGAGCAGCTTCTATGAGCCTGGGCAGCCTCCGCATACCGTCCATAAGTCCTGAATATGTCTTCTCGGAAAGCATGGAGGCGCTCCTTCCCACACTCATTCCGAGATAATACAGGGCTGTCACCTGGGCAATAAATGTCTTTGTAGCAGCGACCCCGACCTCCGGACCCGCAGATGTGTGTATGACGTGCTCCACACTGTTTGTTATGGAACTCCCGATTACATTCGTTATTGCCAGTGTGGGACAACCCCTGCTTCTGGCAAGCTTGGCAGCCGCAATCGTATCGGCGGTCTCTCCGCTCTGTGTGATGAAAACTGACATAGGATTCTCCCTTATGGGGGGTCTGAGGCGATATTCAGATGCGTAATGCACCTGAACAGGTATGCCGAGAGTCTTTTCTATGAAGTATTTTCCGAGCATTCCGGCATTATATGATGTTCCACATCCTATGATGTCTATCTTTGGATATGGACCTATCTGAAAATCCCTTGAAAAAAGGGAGTGTATGGTGTTCTCTATTGCCATGGGCTGTTCGAAAATCTCCTTCAGCATGAAATGCTCATAACCTGCCTTCTCGGCAGCATCCGGAGACCAGTCCACAAACCTGAATTTCTTTTCTACAGGTGTGCCCCTCATATCATAGAACCTTATTGAAGAGCGCTCTATTTCGCATACCTCTCCATCCTTCATGATGGCTATCTCTGAAGTATAAGGCAGAAATGCGGGTATGTCCGAGGCGGCAAAATTCTCTCCGTTTCCCTTTCCCACTATCAGGGGGCTGTCCTTCTTTATGCCCATTATCTTCTCTTCTCCTCTGTGTATGGCAAGTATTGCGAACGAGCCCTCGAGTTTTGACACTGAATCGAAGAACGCCTCCCTGAAATCACCTGTTTTTTCGTATTCCTCCTCCAGAATATGGACAAATACCTCGCTGTCCGTATCCGAGGAAAATCTGTGCCCGCGTGACAGGAGCTCCTGTTTCAGCTCCTTATAGTTCTCCATTATGCCATTGTGCACTATTGCAAATTCTCCGCTGCATCCTGTGAAGGGATGGGAATTTCGGTCATCGGGAGCTCCGTGTGTTGCCCACCTCGTATGGCCAATTCCAACATTACCCTCAAGTTTGCCCCTGAGAAGAGATACATAACCCTGTCTTTTTTCGAGCTTTATCTCGTGATTTCCAACAGCGATTCCCGCAGAATCATAACCTCTGTATTCAAGCCTCTTCAGGCCCTCTATCAGTATGTCTGCTGCCTGACGCGGACCACAGTATCCGATTATACCGCACATCAGACCACCTCCTCTCTGGGATGTATGTCCTCTCTTATGCTATTCTCGGCCCTTACTGTGGTTCCTGAGGATATTCTGACGCCACCGTGGATAATAGTTCTGGGACCTATCCTGCAATTATCTCCTATCACCGGGCCTGCATCGCCGCTTATTAGCTCTCCGTATATCGCCTTCTCCCATTTTGAACGAAGAAGCGAAACCCCTGAGCCTATTTCACTGGCTGCACCCACTACAGACTCCTCTATATCCGAGCCGTGACCTATGGAAGTGGAACACATGATGATACTGTTCTTAACGAAAGACATGGCTCCAATGCTCACATCGTTCCCTATTGCCGTGTCTCCCAAGATAACACTGTTCGGGCCTATGTAACAGTTCTTACCTATTACAACAGGTCCCCGAATATAAGTTCCACCAGATATGACGGTTCCCTCACCTATACTTACGTTTCCTATTATTGTTGAATTCTCTATCTTTCCAGAAATACTTCTTGTAAGGGAGCGCATGGCCCATGCGTTCAGATCCAGAATATCCCAGGGATATATGGCATCCTTCCACAGACAATCGGATATGAGAACGGATACAGAGTCCATTCTGTTCAGCGCCGAGGTCATATCATACTGACCATCCTCTATGGCCTCCATAATGGCAGAGAATATGCTGCTATCATAGTGACCCAGGCCTGTAAATACGACATCTTCACGCCTTCCGGGGGGTTTTTCAGTCAATCTTATGAGTTTTCCGTCTCGGTGCTCCACCGCACCATATTTTGATGGATTTCTGCTGTATGTGGCAAGTATCGTGTTTGTATCCGTTCCCATGAGCGCTCTTACACAATCTCCTGAGATTATATTATCTCCAGGGAATACCATAACCTCTGATTCTGTCCTTGCCTGAAAAAGAGCGTGGCCCGTGCCAAGCTGCTTTTTCTGAACGATGTATTGAATGGAGGCTCCGAATCTCCTGCCATCTCCGAAATGAAGCCTTATCTTCTCAGAATGATAGCCCACAACCATAACTATGTCCCGTATGCCTGCGGAAACAATGGATTCAACGACAAATTCAAGTATGGGTCTGTTTGAAACCGGAAGCATGACCTTCGGGGTGCTGTCAGTCAGGGGGCTTAGCCTGTGCCCCTCTCCGGCAGCCAGAATGATAGCTTTCATAATATCTCATGATTGAAAGCCATTAAAAAACTTTCTGATAGGAACAGGCTTTAATAAGCGAAGGAATTGATAAGCGTGAAAGGAAATAGAGAGCACTGGCCTTCCTTTGCAAGAAGGATGAAAAAAGAGGCTGAATCAAGGATTTCGAGGGGTGAGTTCCCGAAGCGAGAGATAGAAGTTTCCGGAGAGATACCGGATGCCTACTCAAGGACACTGGCTCTCGCATCCATATTCCGTGAACTCTGCGATTCTGGTATGAAAGATGAAGAAATATGGAATCTATCTCTGGAATCCGCTGAGAAGATAGAGCCGGAATGGAAAAGAGAGGAGATGCTTGAAAAACTGACATCGTGGGGTATCAGATGCGGAAAGGATGTTGCCTTTCTGCCCGATATGCTTGAAGACAGAGAGCTCATAATGAAACTGGTGTCGAAAATTGTCAGAATCTCGAACAAGGAAAAGATGATGGAGATATGGAAAAGCTGGTCTGAGAGACCGGAAAAGGACAGATATGAACTTCTGAGGATCATGGTTCACAACGGCTTTCCAAAAGATATGGCTCTGGAGATGAGCGAGGAACTTTCAGAGGACAAGAAAGAGATGATAAAAAGATATGTTGGGGGATTGAGCATGGGAGAAAAAAAAGGAGAAATGAATGTTGAAGAGGCTTTGCCTGAAATAGCACCTCTTGATGAGAATGAGCCGGAATTCGCCCTCGCCCTCTACAACACATATAAGGGAAAGGCTTCGGACATACATTTCCGAAGCATATCACGGGCCGCTGCGCTCTGCTATGCCTTCGATCTGAAGCTTTTACTCGTGAACTTTCCATTCTCCTCCGAGGAAGAATGCGTGAAGAGAACGATGGAGTCAACACGTATCGGTGATGGCGCCGAATATCTCAATGAACTCCTGAGAGCGCACCGTTTTTTAATAAAACCGGACATAAACGCTGTTAATGGTGACATCGTGGCCACCACGCCCAATCCGAATACTGAAAAATCGATAAAAGTGGAGGAAACAGAGAAAGGTATGGTATTTCTAATGGGTCTGGGGCATGCAGGGCTTCCCGAAAGGATACTGAAAAGCGCAGAACATCACCTTGAACTCACGGGAAAAAATGCATCTCTGGAAACCTGTACTGCCATGGGAGTTCTTGCATGCGCACTTGCCATACGGCGAAAGTCGTATATAATGGATTGATAACCCCTTTGCTCCATGAACGGAAAGACCAGAGAAACGCTTGAGAAGATGTATGCCATGAAGGTCGCCGATTTCAGTGACCCTCGAGCATGGGACATGCCTCTCCTGCAGGAAGATGAGCCCATCACGCATGCTTTCTTCATGCTGAGGTCTAACAACCATGCATGGGTCGTAAATGATGAGAAGAAGATGGTCCTCAAAGGAGTCATCGAGAGGACGGACCTTCTTCGGGCGATGCTTCCTCCGGATACTCTGGCATATTCATATACGGCCCTGAGGCTCCATAAAAAGAGTATCTTTCAGACAGAAGATGCCAAGGTCAAGGACATTATGACTTCCAAACTTATAACCGCATCTGCGGACATGACAATCAAAGATGTTCTTGTAAAGATGAAAAAATACGAACTGGAGAGACTTCCTGTTATTGATGACAAGGGCATACTTCATGGAGAAGTTACCCTCAAGTCTGTGATCATCCAGTTCACAAGAATGGTGAGAGAAGAGTGGTAACATGGGTTTGGACATATATACCATAATACTTGTGTACTTCGGAGTGGCTCTTATACTGGCAAAGATTATGGGTGCTCTCTTCGAAAAATACAGGCTTCCCGGTGTCCTCGGTGAGATACTGACAGGTGTACTCATGGGTGCTTCCTTTGTGAGCATGGTCTTTCCACAGGCAACATGGTTCTATAAAGACCCGGATTTCCATTACACATTCACATATATGGGCCATTTCGGGCTTCTGATGCTTCTATTCGTTTCTGGACTTGAAACAGATGTTGACACACTGAAACACACCGGAAAGGTTGCCACAGTATCAACCGTTATGGGTGTCCTAGTTCCACTCATTCTCGGATATATTGCAGGTATTCTCATGGGATTCAGCTCCCAGACGAGCCTTGTTCTTGGCGCGCTCCTCACCGCAACCAGCATAGGTGTCACTGCAAGGACCATGATGGACCTCGGCGTGCTATCTGGTCCTGTGGGCACTGCATCCCTATCCGCATCGGTCATGGATGATTTTCTTGGAATAATATGCATAATCATAGCGATAGGTGCTTCCTCTCTGTATTCGATAGGGCTTGTAGTTATTAACATAGGTATTCTCATATTCGTCGAACTTTATCTTGGCCTTAAAGCAATAGGATGGATAATGAAGCTTGTGGAACGTGTTAAGGCTGCAAAGGCCATACTGGCCATATCCTTCGGAATAATGTTCATATTCTCAGCATTTTCACAGTGGACTGTCGGTGTGGCGCTTGAAGGTGCGTTCTTTGCTGGAATGATAATAGGAAGCACTCCGCAGGTGCGTGCGATAGCTGATGATGTCCGGGCCATATCCTACGGTCTCTTTATACCTCTCTTCTTCATCTACATAGGAAGCCTTCTGGACCTTCAGGTATTCACAGATAAGAGAGCGATAATACTTGCAGTTGTCATACTGGTCCTTGCCATAGTCGGAAAGGTTCTCGGCAGGGCCGCAGGCGCAAAGATGGGTGGATTCAACTGGACACAGTCCCTTCAGATGGGCATTGGTTCCATACCGAGGATGGAAGTTGCGATAGCTGCGGTAACGCTTGCGATAAGCAAAGGTGCACTGGGTGACCAGAGCGGAGACCTTGCCGCCATGTTCCTCGCAGCAACCATGATATTCGTGACAGTGACGACGCTTATAACGCCTCCTCTGGTCAAATGGTCCTTCGAAAGAGAAAAGAAGATGAAAGGAGAGGTCTCCAAGGGCTAGTATGAAAAGGGACTTCCAAACCCGTTTAGGACGGGTGCTGGCAGAAGAGGAAAACGGAAAGATAACCCACATATCCCTGGGATATTCGGGCAGAGAATTGGGGGATTCCTCTCCTGTTTTGCTAATGGCGGAGGAGCAGATAAAGGAATACATGGAAGGAAGAATAAAGGAACTCAGCATCCCGTTCTCAGCCCGCGGAACCGAATATCAGAGAAGCGTATGGAATGCAGCCCTGAAGATACCGTATGGAGAAGTAAGGACATACCGCTGGATATCTGAGATTGCAGGTGGAAGCCCGCGCTCAGCCGGAAACGCACTGAGTGCCAACCCGATACCGATAATAATCCCGTGCCACCGCGTTATACGCTCGGATGGCTATATCGGTGGATTCAGTGCTGGTTCGGAACTGAAAAGGAAGCTCCTCGATATGGAACAGTTGCATTACGGCGAAAGTGTCTTAAAGTAAGCCGTATTGGCTGGGCTAAGGTGAGCAACATGGCTGAAAAAAAGAAGAAGAATGAGCTTGAGGAAAAACTGGTTTACAAGACCAAATTCATCTGGAAAGAGAGCAAAACAAAGGAAAAGAAGGATATTTTCAGGTTCTCGGAGGATTACAAGAAGTTCGTAGGCGAGGTGAAGACCGAGAGGGAATTCGTGAAAAAGGCAAAGGAGATGGCAGAAAAAGCGGGCTTCATACCTATCGAAAAGGCAAAGGGAAAGCCCGGAGAGAGAATATACATCATAAACAGAAACAAATCGATGGCCCTTGTCATACTTGGAAAGAAAGACATAGTGGAAGGCGCGAATCTCGTGGTCTCTCACATAGATGCGCCTCGCATAGACCTGAAGCCACACCCTCTCTATGAAGACAAGGAGACATACCTCGCACTCCTGAAGACCCACTATTACGGAGGGATAAAGAAGTACCAGTGGGTGAACATACCTCTTGCTCTCCACGGAACCGTATATCTCAAGAACGGAAAGACCGTTGACATTGTCATAGGAGAGGACGAAAATGACCCGATACTAATACTTCCTGACCTGCTTCCCCACCTTGCAAGAAAGGTTCAGGGAGACAGAAAGGCGTTCAACACGATAGAAGGTGAGGAGATGAACCTCCTCATAGGAAGCATGCCCGTGGAGAAGCTTGAGGAAGGAGAGACCATAAAGCTCAATATACTGAAACTCCTGAATGAAAAATACGGAATCGTGGAAGAGGACCTCATAAGTGCCGATCTTGAGATAGTCCCGGCACATAAGCCGAGGGATGTGGGGCTCGACAAAGGACTCATAGCCGCATACGGTCAGGACGACAGGGTCTGCTCATACACCAACCTGAGGGCCATACTGGATACGAAGAACCCTGCAAAGACCGCCATAGCCCTTCTCATGGACAAGGAAGAGATAGGGAGCGACACGAACACAGGTTCGAAGTCCATGTTCATAGAGTATCTATATACGGAGATACTGGCGCTTACACATGAAACATTCACTCCGCGTGAGCTCTACAGGGCTATGACGAATACACAGGTTCTCTCGGCAGATGTGGATGCCGTAATGGACCCGAGCTTCAAACAGGTTCATGAACCGCTGAACGCAGCCCGCATATCCCACGGAATAGTGGTTACAAAATACACCGGCTCGGGAGGAAAGTACTCCAGCAACGATGCACACGCAGAGTTCATCGGGAAGATAATGAAACTGTTCGATGAGAACGGAGTGTACTGGCAGCCAGGAGAGCTCGGAAAGGTTGATGAGGGCGGCGGAGGAACCATAGCCAAGTTCATGGCAGAGAGGAACATGGATGTGGTGGACTGCGGCCCCGGACTTCTTTCGATGCACTCTCCGATGGAGATAGCCAGCAAGGCAGATGTCTGGTCCGCATATCTGGCATACCATGTGTTCTTCCAGAAGAACCAGTAACCTTTTAATCCCCCTTTCCTTACTCTTTTTTGATGCGCATCGCTCTGACAGGCACTCCCGGGACAGGGAAAACCACTGCTGCAAAGGCATTGTCCGATATATATGCTGTGTACTCGGTTAGAGAGCTTGCGCTCGACAAAGGCTGTGCCGAACCGGAGGGTAACGAGATAATCGTGGACACGGACTGCCTGAAGATGAAGATGGAGATGATAGAGGGTGACCACATCGTCGAAGGACACCTGTCCCATCACCTTGACCCTGACATCATAATCATACTGCGCTGTCATCCAGAGGTTCTTATGGAGCGCCTGCTTCCCAGGGGATATTCGGATGAAAAACTGATGGAGAACCTTGAGGCCGAAGCGGTGGATGTCATCCTTGAAGAGGCCCTTGAGACGGGAAAACCGGTCTATGAGGTGGATACAACCGAAATGAGTCCCGAGGATGTGGTAGGGGCAATAATGGACATACTCTCCGGAAATGAGGAAGGATACGAGCCGGGAAAGATAGACTGGAGCGAGGTGATAATGGAATGGTACTGAACAAGTACAGACCTCAGGCAGATAAGATACTGGTGCCTCTCTCAAAGCCGTTCATGAGGTTTCACCCGGACACCCTCACATGGGTTGCTTTCATATCCTCGATGGTGGCCGGATTCTCATTCTTCATGGCCTCCATCAACTACAATTACCTTCTTCTCGCATTCCTGTTCATACTTCTCAACGCATTCTTCGATGCCATGGACGGAAAGATAGCGAAACTGAAAGGCATCGCATCCGCCCGAGGCGATTTTCTCGACCATGTCCTTGACAGGTATGCGGACATGTTCATGCTCGGCGGCATAGCGTTCTCGACGTACTGCAACCTTGGGATAGGCGTTATCGCAATGCTCGGCGTGATATTTGCCAGTTACATGGGTACCCAGGCACATGCCGTGGGAGCGGGCAGGGACTACGGAGGCATACTGGGAAGGGCTGACAGGCTGGTCTATCTCATGGTCTTCGCCCTTATCCAGTTCTTCTCGGACAGCGCCGGCTTCGTGCTTGTGATATCAGGTTACACCACGACCTTCCTTGAACTGCTCATGATATGGTTCGCAATAGCCGGCCATTTCACAGCGCTCCAGAGAGCCCACAGGGCGTGGAAATACCTATCGGAAAAAGACGAAAAAAATAAGAATTAGAAAGGGTTATTTTTGGCTGATTGCGGAGGGAAAGAACAGAACAAAGGCCAGAAGCATGAATGCGGCGATAATGCCGTACACCAGCTGAGCCGAAAGATAAGTTACACCTATACCGAACAGGACGACCGAAAGCATGCGGAACATGTTTCCTGTTGTACTCATAAATCCCAATATGGCTGTCAAATGCTCACGAGGTGTGTATTTCTGTATTGTTGAAATTCTGTTCGGAGATAGAAGTCCGTTGCCCATTCCGAGCAGGAAGAAAGCCAGCATATCCGCATAAAAATTCTTGATCAAGAAGAGTATGAAAAATGAAAAGAAATAGAAAAGAAGTGATGAAACAACAGCCGTGTATGGCTTTTTTATTTTTATAAGCTTAAGACTGACTGCCGATTTTACTGAAATGTCACCTGCATATGCGAATACCATTGCCAATCCAAAAACCATATAATATGAAGGAAACGAGGAGAAATAAGCCACATTCGCTATTTTCAAACCGCCCCCGACAAGGCTTGTCATAAAAAA
>JALTFR010000008.1 GCA_027006785.1 Thermoplasmata archaeon
GTGTAGTCCTCGGCACCGAAGGCGAGGGCTGTTACCCTTGGAGCCCTCGCTATTTCCGGAGCGTTGAGAAGTCCCTGCGCGGATTCTATGGTGGCGATTATCTCTATCTCCCCAAGCCTGTCCATCTGGTCCTCTACGCCCTGCAATGCATTGGCCATCTCCTCCACATCCTTTGCGCTCTCCACCTTGGGCATGACTATTGCGGAGACCCTTTCGTTGATTATCTCTATGTCCTCCTCGCCGCCCTCTCCCAGAGGGTTCACCCTTATGCTCACCTCGCTGTCACCGAAATCGACATGGCGCAGTGAGTTCTTAACGAGTATGCGGGCCTCATCCTTGTTATCCGGCCCGACAGCATCCTCAAGGTCAAGGATTATCAGGTCGGGGCGGAAGACCTTGGCCGTCTGTATCATCCTCGGGTTGTTTCCCGGAATGAATAGTCGGGAGCGCCTCAGCTTCAATCCTTCACCCCCGCACGCATTATGGCCGCTTCCACCCTGGATCTCAGCACCCATGGGAGCGCTCCCTTCTCCATGACCTTCACCTTCGCGTCCTTCACTCCCATTCCATCCAGGACCTCGCGCACCTCTCGCTCTATGTTCTTCATGACAAGGGGTGCAGCAGAGCATTTTATCTCCATATCAATCCCTTTTCCCGGCTGTATCTCGACCAGTGCGTCATCGCGGTCGTACTTTCCGGCGCTCGCAGGTTGAACTATCTTCAAGGATATTCCTCCTTTTCCGCAGGATTGGAATGGAGTATATGAAGGGTTTGGATGGAATCAGGATTTTTCATCTCCCGGACCTGCATTTTCGTTCTTTCCACCTGAGTCTCCGGACATCTCTTTTTCTTTTTCATCTCTTTTAAGTTCCCCGCTATCCGGCGGCAAAAAGTTATGAAGGAGATAATCAAGAGTGTATCCGGAATTCATTGGGGTTAAACTTGTAAATATGATGTCTCTCCGAACGACATCCCTTATACGTTCTATAAGAAGTGTGCGGGCCATTTCAGTAACGCCAGCGAATATGCAGACACTGCGAGTATACCATGAGGAGTCCCCGTCATATATCAGTGGCCTGCTGGATATGTCATAGAGGCTTGCGTTTCTGGCCCAGGGTGCGAGAGCTGATGCGGGCACACCTTTTCTTCGTATTTCGGAGACCTCATCCTCACTGAAACCCACAAGAAGCACAGATGGAGTGCTTTGTAAATTGACGGGGCTGTTTTGAGCATAGTTTCCGGCTGTGTATATGCTTTGAATGGCACTATTTTCCATGAAACCCGAGAAGAACATGTGGGCGAGCATTGCATAAACGTATGTCATTATAAGTGCAGATGCTATTAATAGTATGCCGGCAGCATAGATACCAGAACCGGGCATAGAAGCCATCAGGATGGCAAGATATGCAAGAAATACTAGTGCTCCCGAGCTTACGGCGATTTCCATGGTTATGTGGGATGTGGCAGTCCAGCTTTCTTTCAGAGAATCGAGTATCCCTCTTCCTTTTATAATTAAATAAGGTGTAAAAAATGTCTTTGCTAAAATAATCCATACTATAAAATAGTATACCGCAGTGAATATGCAAATCTCTTCATAGTCGGAACCATATACGAAGAGAAAAAGGATGGGCACACCGAAACTGAATATCCATGGAAAAAGGAATGCCACCGTTGCATAGGGCATCTTTGAAACAGAGAAAAGGATGTGAGCGCCCATATTCTTATTTTTATGTGTTAAATTCGAGTAAGTTAAAGAGCCTGCCAGAATCATAAGGAATATGGAGATCGTTCCTAAAAGTATAAGGATTGAAAAAGAAAAAAGCCCGTACATCCCTTCATCCACAGGGTATAGTTCTCCCAGTTCTTGCTCAGATAATAAGATTGACATTATTCTGTATATCAGCGATGTAAGAAACAATTGTAAAAGGAATACTGCAGCCATTCCCTTCTCTCTCGCCATGCTATCAAGACTTTTTTTCATCTCTTCGGACAACTTCGCCATATATATCCCAGATACTAATGTAGTGGAGGTTTATAGTTTTTTCTGAGGATTGCGGATTGGAGAACGACACACTTCACGAGATGCAAATCAGTTTAATCTGAGATACTTTTTTCTGGCTCAGAGGTCTTCTGTAAAAATTCTTATTTAAAAATATAGGTTCAGCGGACGCGCGGGGATTCGAACCCCGGTCATCCAGCTTAGAAGGCTGGCGCCATATCCAGGCTAGGCCACGCGCCCATTTTTCGAATAGTAAGAGGTTTTCAGAGAGCGGCAAGGCGCCACGAGCGAAGTTCATCTTCGCGAGCAGACCATTCGGATGGAAGGTCGTGTATCCAGGCTAGGCCACGCGCCCATAGAATTGTTAAATGGGTTGCCGAAGTTTCTATTCCTTGTCCCCTTCGGCGTTAGAACCTTCCTTTTCCTCGACATCTTCGGCTTTGTCTTCGGAGGCAGGCTTCTTCTCCTTACTATCTTCTCCTTTGTCGCCTTTCTCCTCGGCCTCATCCTTTTTCTTCTCCTTCTTTTTACCGGTATACTCTTCAAGGAAGACTATTTTCTCAGGCTCTATTATCTCTCGAAGGTCTGCAACTATGACA
The DNA here is from genome assembly GCA_027006785.1 of Thermoplasmata archaeon. Taxonomy (GTDB): domain Archaea; phylum Thermoplasmatota; class Thermoplasmata; order WALJ01; family WALJ01; genus JALTFR01. The sequence goes on from JALTFR010000008.1 coordinate 2,599, forward strand.
TATTTGACCTCATGCCAGCGGTGGTCATACTTGCATATGTCGGGAAGCGTTATCTTCAGGATCTTTCCGCTCTGCACCTTGAACTCGTCTCCCTTTCCATAGTAGGCATCGAGTATCGCCTTTATCTTCTCCTTGCTATCTGTGACCTTGCGAGTTATCACGAACTTATAAAGCAGGGTCTTTCCCGAGAGCGGATGGTTGAAATCCACACGTACACGTGATGCGCTCACGAATGTGATTGTTCCTTTTTTACCATCAATCTCAATCTCTTTCCCTACATCAGGTGTGATACCCATCTTAATTATCCTGGACATGGGCAATAACTGGACAAGTGAGGTGTCTCTCTTCCCGAAAGCATCCTCCGGAGGTATCTCAACCTCATTCTCCTTTCCTACCTCAGCCTTGAGGAGCGCCTCCTCGAATGCCGGAAAGACCTGCCCTCTCCCGAGTATTATTGCTCTCGGACCGTATGTGGCGGAAGGCTCGTGAATTCCGTTCTTTTCTGCGACCTCTTCCTTTGTTGTTTCGAAGAGTTCGTTGTCATCTTTTATCCAGAGTTCGTAATCTACATATACGATATCGTTTTTTTCCATTTTATCACCGCAATTTGAGGTAGGGCGGCGATTGAGTCGGTGGTATTAAACATTTCGGTTATGGGAGTATCCATGGGCCAATCTTTTAATCTGAGTACCCATAGAATACCGTGAAGGAAAGCGACTGCCTGAAAGAGCCTGAGAATGTGGAGAGAATAATGGAAAGTATTTCGAACCTCGGACCAGAGGAGGCCATAATCGTGGAGGGTGAGAAGGACCGAAAATCCCTGAGAAGTATAGGTGTGTCCTCTACAATATATGTCATAAACAATGGAAAAAGCGTGGTTGAAAACTCCGAGAAACTTGCAAAGAGATACAAAAAAATCATTATTATGACGGATTGGGACCGGAAAGGGGGTCAACTGGCCCATGAGTTCTATGAACAGCTGAAACTACTGGGCGTGGATGTGTCACTTGAAGAGAGAAAAGAGCTCAGCTTCCTGTGCAAAAAATATATCAAGGACATCGAATCGCTTTATGAATTCATGAGAACAAAATCAGGCAGATTAGGCTGAAGGAGCGCTGGAATGTGTCTTTAAAGGCCTTCCACAGTAAACGCACCTGAAATCCTTTATATTATCTATACAGCACAAATGATAGTGAGCTCCGCACTCGCACACATACCTGCATGTGTCCTCCTTAAGCGGAGATGGACTTATGCTCAGACCACAATGCGGGTCCGGGCAGGTGTAATCGAAACATATCGGGCAGACATAGTCCCACGGAGTTAAATACTCCGTTGGAAGAAGCTTCTCAGCCTCCATCTTGGCCTCTTTTATCAGAACGAGCGATATATCTGGCTGTTTCTTCTCAAGCATAATCTTAGAGGCACTGTATATCTCCTGAACCCTGACGTAGTTCTCATCTGCCGGAGATATCATTATCTCATCCTCAAGTTGCTTGATTATCATGTCTGTCTTCCTGAAGTAACGGTTTATGCGTTCTTCTATGTCCTTCATCTCGTCGGCCTTCTTCTGGGCCTCCTGTGCAAGGATGAGGGCGGTTTTGTAATCCTCTGCCTTGAGGAGTTCACGGGACATCTTCAGGAGATCCTCTGCCTCATCCACTTCCTTCTTCTTTTGAGCGTATTCCTTTGCCTTTATCTCTTTCAGAATGCGCTCCGCCTTCTTTGCGGAGTTGATTGCCTTCTTCTCGCTCAGTTTGAGTTTCTTAGCTGTGGATATGGCCTCTTTCACGAGTTTGCCGCCGTTCTCTATCCCTTCATCCGTCCCTTTACGGTACTCTTCATAGGCCCTGTTAAGTATGCTGTCAACCTTGCTGACGTCATATCCCTTCGCTTTTATCATCTTCTTTGCCTTGTTGATTATGGCCATAGCAGAGAGATTGACAGAACGGTTCACAAGGGTGTAAAAGGCACGCATCTGCCATGGTCTGGTGTTCCATGCATTAATGTATGCCTCTTCGGCCTTCTTTATATCCGCGCCCACTCTTCTTCCCTTAACGAGCAGCTTGCGAGGATGCTCCATTATCTCAACTTTTGCAAGATTATAGCTCATAAAGTAGAAACCGCTTCCGAAGAGAAGGGCCCCCGTAGAAATGAGTATTATTTTCAGGATGAAAGAACTTATGAAAGGGACTGAAAACATATCAACAAAAGCTGTCGAACCGATGAGAATACCTCCTAGCGCTGCCATCAAAAAAGGCGTCTTCAGCGGTGATTTTACTCTGAACGACTCATTTGGCATCTCCTGTCACCATAGTTACTATCTATTTAGAGATTTTGGGTTATATTCCCATGGATTCCAGTATCTCCACACGGTCGGGATGTGCCTTTATCCTGCAGAGAGCCTTTATGGCAACGCCCACCACAGGCTCGATGGCATTCCTGTTCTCGCTCTTATCCACCGCTATGAGCACCTCTCTCAGATGCGCTCCCGTCTGCCTCAGAGCCTGTGCTATGGCGATAAGCGTCCCACCTGTGCTAAGGACATCGTCCACGAATATAATTGAGCTGTCCGGCTCTATGCCGTTGATATAGAGCTTTGCGCTGGAATAACCGGTTATCTGCTGCACCGATAGCTCTCCTTCCAGTCCGTACTCCCTCTTCCGTATTATCGTGAAGGGTATTCCGGTGTTTACGGACATCAGGCTGGCTATGGGGATTCCCATCGCCTCGGCCGTGACTATTCTGTCAATTCCTTCCATATCCGCTATCCTCAGCATCCTGTCCACGACCTCCTCCAGAAGCTCTGGGGAGATGTAGGGTATGCCGTCGGTTATCGGGTGTATCACATAGTTGTACTCGCCCTTTCTCACGATGGGCGCGTTCTTGAGGCTCTCTTCCAGTATCATCTCTTCACCACCTTCTCATTGACCCCTGCGTATTTAAGGAGTTCGAGGAGCGCTCTGTGATAGTCCTCGCCCTCGTATTCCAGCAGCTTCTTTGCCCTGGGTGCCAGGAACTCGCCCAGCTCCCTCTCTGTCCTCGTGTACCTCCATTCCTTTCCCTTCTGGGAGCCGAGAGCCGTCAGGAATGCATATCCAAGGGCCTTTATGTGCTCATTCTTTCCCTCTCTCTCGTCTATGGCATGAATTGCAGCATCCCTGCCGCCGACTCTATACTCGCGTGCAACGGTGTCACAGAAATTTGCAGCCGGAGGAAGTTCTCCATAGGATGGGAGGCGCGACAGCTTCAGGTCTGCCTCCATATGTTCTATTGCATTGTCTATGGCAGCGAGAGGGTTGTCCAGCATATTCATCCCTGCCTCCCATACGCTCTTTGCGAGAGAAGTGCTCTTCATGTAGGACTCAAGGGCGTCTTCCCCCCATTCGTCCCATGAATATGCGAGAAGTTTGTTTACCGAGGGACTCTCAAGTATTATGGGCCCTTTTCGTTTTCTTACGAACTCTTCCACAACCTGACGATGCCTGTCTTTCGGATTCAGAGCATCCACGAAGGCCCTTTCATCCTCGCCGTAACATTTTCGCCCTATTATCAGATATCTGCCATCCTTTCCGTACTCTCCGGATGACTTGGAGCGCTCCATGAATGCCTTATCCGATAGTTTTCCGTGTATGTATGCATCCCTTATCTTTTTTATGCCCCTTTTCTCGAATCTCGGGCAGTTCTTTGGGTCCGAAAGGGCTTCAAGCTCTACAACTGCATCTATTTCGAAATCATCCAGCGGATTTTTGGAACCCATGCTCTCGGTGAGCTTTGCAAATATGTTCACATCATCCGAAAGGCACTTTTCACACACAGATATCTCAAGGTCTGCGGATTGCCATGCTATTCGTATGTATGGTACCGAAGAAGAGTCATTGAGGTGCTTGCATGTTAGGGACGAGCCATTTCTTTTGAGAGAGTAAGGTATCCTGGCCAGAGCCTCTTTAACATACTCTTCGGGTGGATGAGGGTTCTTTCCTGTGCAGTAAAGGTGCTCCTTCGTGGCATAGAGGTAAAGTCCCTTTTTCAGAGCATACGGCATGTATGCCAGAAGAAGAAGCCGCTTGTCGTTGTAATTCTGAATTCCCAGCATAACCTTGGAGTCCACCTTTCCTCTTACTGCATATATGGCCTCTCCGAAGGGTGTTGGAGCCGCTGCGGTGTAGGGAACCCTGCCGGACTCCGCTATCAAAAGCAGGCCTGCATATGCCCGAGCTATCATATCCCCTCTCAATGCAAGTTTTTCAAGCCTCTGCTGATTTCCTGCAAACTTCTGAACCCTTGAAAGAGCCCTTTCCACCTTGAGAAATGTCGAGCTCTTGCATGAAGGCGTGCACTCGGGCAAGAGTGGCGAAAAATCATCTATCACGGCTTTTGCACGTTCGACGAGCGCTCTTTCCTGTGATTTCGGGGGTGCCCTTGCTCTGAGACCACCTCGCCTTTTTCTGGCCATATACTCTGTATCTCCTTTCCATTAAAAGTTTTAACCTTTCCACCTCGGATAAAGTCTGTGCTCTATACCCAGTATATCCAGGACGCGCCCGACAACGAAATCAACACAGTCCTCCACTGTCTCAGGCTTAGTGTAGAAAGCCGGGGCGGGAAGAACAATATCACATCCGAGTTCTGAAAGACCTGCCATATTCCTCAGCTGTATGGCATTTACCGGAGTCTCTCTTGGAAGAAGAATGAGTCTTTTCCTCTCCTTTAGGGCAACAGCCGCGGCACGCGTTATAAGGTTATCTGAGATTCCGTGGGCTATCTTGGCAATAGTGTTCATGGATGCCGGAGCGATTATTACTGCATCGAAAGCATTGCTTCCCGAAGAAAAGGGGGCTTCCAGGTCATTCTCGTCATAAACATCTGCCATGGAACTCAAATCATCGGGGCTTTTTCCGGTCTCATACTCCATTATCTTTCTCCCTTCGGCTGTCACGACACAGGCCTTTTCCCCCTGCAGAACCTCGAGAAGTCTGATGCCATATATGGAACCGGAAGCACCGGTTATCCCTATGAGATATCTCATTTCCATCACAAATATCACAAATTTAAAAGAAAGGGTTTTATTTGCTCATTTCCTTGCCAAGTTTCAGAGCCGCATACATGATGGCGTTCATGTTCTTCTTAAGATGCGGAAGGGTGGGCTTCTTCTCCTTTGGGCTCCATGCAGCTATTGCCTCAGCGTCTTCATGCTCCATCATCTCAACGCCTTTTTTCAGGAGCTGCCCGACAAGTTTATGTGGCTTTCCAGAGATTATCAACCCCGCAGAAACATGGGCGCCCTTGTGGACGATCAGCAATTCTTCACCCTCAGACGGTATCTTGACGCTCATCCCCGCACTTATGTTCTCATTCTTTATTATTTCTCTTGCCTCGTTAAGCTTGCCTATGAGCTTTTTCTTGTCAATAGCGCCTTTTCTTGCGGTTTTATGGCCCATGAACTTACCAGTGCTGGTAAAGACGAATAGGTCCTTTACCATCATGGGGTTGCTGGTCTTTCTGACCTCTTCAACCACCTTTATTCTCTTGACCTCGCGAGGCTTTTCATCTATCAGTTCCATGAACTGGTTGAGGGCATACTCCTCCTTGAATTCCCTGCGGAGGTCCTTCATAGCCTCCTCCACGTCATCTATGTTATCCGGGTCCTTCAAATCTTCCAGAAGCTCATCTGCCTTTGGCTTCAGAGATTCTATAGACATCATAGAATTGAGCTCGACCTCCAGATCCTTGGCGTGTATCAGCTTTTTCACCCTCTCAAGATAGTTCTCAGCTTTCTTTACATGAAGCGGGTCCTTGAGAAGTGTCAGAAGATGATTGACATCCTTCTCAACTCCGGCTATGTTCAGAGATTCAACCTCGCGTTTTATCTCCTCTATACGTTCAACTCCTTTTTTGAAGCGCACATAATCCTTTTTGAAGCTCTTCATGTCTCTTCTGGCAAGAGCGTCCTCCAGTTTTGTCGTGTCATATCCCGCGGTTGCCCAGCCGAGGATGGTTATAGCATACTCGTCCTCGTCCTCCACAGCGCTCTCTTCTTTTTTCTCAACTGAGACCATATCGCCCTCACTGACATTCTCTTTAATCTCTTCTGCATCTCCTTCGCTGCTGACATTCGCCGCACTTTCTTTTACCTTTTCATCGGAATGAGGCTCTTCTTTGGGGGCTTTGCCTCCTTTCTTTTTGCCTTTCTTCTTTACTTTTTCCTCGCCTGCAGATTCCTCTTTCGATGGCTTTTCCTCAGTCTTCTTTTCTTCCTGCTGCACAGTGTCCTCTTCTACAGGGCTCTCGTTCTGATTGGATAAATTCTCGCTCGGAGGATTCTCCTGAGGTGTTTGCTTTTCAGCGGATTTGCGCTTTTTCTTTGCAGAAGATTTCCTTTTGGACAAGAGGATCACCCCTGAACCACTTCAAAACGACCGTCTTCAAATATAAGTGGCATGAAACTGCGGGTGTGGTTGGTCGTTCTCATCTTGACGACGCCCAGATAAAGATTCGCACCTGCGTCCGTCTGTTCAACCTTAAGGTGTATTATTCCATCGGAGAGGAAATCCTCTATTCCATATAAACCGTACACATTCCTGTCGGTCGGTATTTCGGATATGAGGAATATGGTTATGTCCAGTTCTCTCAGCCTCTCGAAGAAGTAGAAGAGCTCTGCCCTCGGATTCTTGAAGGTAGTAAGGGCATATAGGGCAGCCAGAGAATCCAACACAAGAACGTCGAATCCGAATCTTTCCTTATAGTGCTTCAGTACGCTGATGATTGACTTCAACCAGTCAACCTTCTCCGCTTTTGCCTTGTCCATTGCCACATCCTTGCGTATTTTTGCCAGGTCTATTATGGCCACTCCATCAACACCTTTCGAAGGCATCCCGAGTTTCTCCATGTGGGTGTAAAGGCTGTCCTTTCCCTGCTCAAGAGTCAGATATACTGACTTTATTCCCCTGTCCTTATAGGCATTGTAGATTATGCTGTATGTCAGGGATGACTTCATCGTTCCTGCGTGCCCGCAGACCAGCACTATGTGCTTTTTGGGCACACCACCCTCCATCAACTCGTCTAGACCTTTGACATAGGTCGGTATTCTTTCCACATCATTCATGCAACTCACCTTTAACTGAACATCCAATCACATATCGTATATATAGGTATCGCTTGAAATTGCCAGAAATATGATACATGGATATAAGAAAAATATAAGAATGTGGTGGTATGAGGACAAAGTATATATGCTTCACCTGCATTTTATGAGACAATTGCGGTGAATAGATGGCAACATCCAAGAAAGATTCCGGGGACGGTCATGTACATGCAAAAAATCATGGCTCAAAAAATGCTAAGAAAGCTGGTATTCTGGGTGGATTTTTCGGTGCATCTGCAAAGGATACCCGTGAGCTGCGTACGAGCATAAAGGATTGTGAAAAACAGCTCAAAGCATATCAATCCATGGAAAAGAGCCTCAAAAAGAGAGAGAACGATATCTCAGTCAGGGAGCGAGAGAACGCGGAGCTGAAAAAGATGCTTGATGCGAGGGCAACAGAGATATTCGAAAAGGAGAGGGAAATCGAGGCAAAGCTCGAAAATATCGAGAGAAGGGAAGAAGAACTGCGCCTCATGGATGAAGATATACGAAAAAGAGAGGACGAGATAAAGGAATTCAGGGAAAGGGTGGAGAGTATAGACCAAGAGATGGAGGAGCGAGAAACAGAATTGAAGGAGAGGGAAGAAGAAGTGAGGGCTCTGGAAAATGAGCTTCTTTCGCGCCAATCAGAGATAGAAGAGAGAGAAATGGACCTTGAAAATCGCTCTAAGGAAATCTCTGCCAAGGAAGAGGAGATAGAATCTCTCAGGAACGAGCTTCTGCCCCTGAAAGAAGAACTTGAGGAGAAAGAGCGCTCTTTAAGCGAAAAAGAGGAAGAACTGAGGGCTCTGGAAAGCGATATGAATGAACGTGAAAGCCAAATAAGAATAAAAGAACAGGAACTGGAAGCCCTCAGGGAGGAACTTGAGGAGAAAGAGGATGTCCTTTCGCAGGAGAGGGCCTCTCTGGATGTTGTCGAACAGGAGCTCAGAAACCAGATGCTTGCCATAGAGGAAAAACAGAAGGAACTGAAAGAGGCCGAGGACGATATTAAAGCAGAGCAGGAAAGGCTTCGTGTGAGAGCGCAGGAACTTGACAGAAAAGAGGAGGAAGTGAGTGCTCTGCGCAGACAGGTAATGGAGAAAGAAAGTGAAATAACGGCCCTTTACAGTGAACTGGCCAGAAAAGAGGCTGCCATAAAGTCTGAAGAAGAGAGGGTAGAAGAACTCAAGGAAATGATGATGAAACGCGCCGAAGAACTCAAAGTGCTGGAAGAAAAGACACTGGAAAGAAAGAGGGAAATGGACGAACTTGAACTTAAATTTATCGAGAAAGAGAAAGAGCTCATGGAAAAGGATCCCAGCATAGGCCTATGAGGAGGCTTCCATGTCCGATAGGGAACTGGTAACGATACTGGATTCACTTGCCAGACGAAGGCAAAAACGTATTGTGACGGGTAAAGTGAGAGGCGGAAAGCGCTCCGAAATAATCACCATCGGAAAACAGGGAAAATATCTGAAATACAGGGTTCCTCCGGACCCGGAGAAAGTTGAGGACATAGCTCTTCTGCCAACGATAAGGGCAGCCATAATGCACGCCAAGAACGGTAAGGTAGAGGTGAAAAAGAAGGATTTCAGGGAGAAGGTCAGGAGAAGGAAGATATCCACGCTTTTATGCATAGTACTGGATTCCAGCAGTTCGATGGCTGAGCCGGGAAAGATCAATGCCCTACGCTCTGCCATGGACACGATATTTCTGGATGCCTATCAGAAAAGGGACAGGGTTGCTCTGGTGAGCGCTCACGGACATACGGCAGAGATTCTCTCAAAGTTCACATCCGGTGTTGATACAGTAAAGAAGGTGGCAGACAGAGCCACTTTCGGAGGGACTACGCCGCTCGCTATCGGAATATCCACCGGCCTAGATCTGATAAAATCAAAGCTCTCCACTGAACCGAATACCATGCCCATCATGGCGATACTCACAGACGGTAGAATAAACACACCTTCGATAACCGGTGGGGATGTGAACGATGAACTGATAAGGCTTTCCGAAAGGGCCAAAGAGATGGGTGTGAGGGTGCTTGTGGTGGATGTGGATCCAGAAGAACACGGCATCATACTTTCCGAGATATTCAATGCAGAGTACTACCACGCAGAGCACACTGGAGAGGAGAGTACATTTACAAGCCCGATATATGAAATGCATGCTGAAAGGGTTGTAGGGTTGCTTGCCATCAGCGGAGAGAAAAGAGGCGTACTGTTCAGGAACTTCCCGGAGGAAGCCATAGATGCTGCAATAGAGACTGTGAGGGGCGCTGGAATAGAGATTGACAGTACGGGGTGTATGTACCACTGTGACCCGGAGCGCCCGGAGGAATTCTGCAGGGAATGTCAGCTCAAATCCGAGCTGGGGATACTCAATACTGTAAGGGAACCGATGCCTGTAGAGGTTGTCGAACACGATATAAGCCCTGATGAACTGAAAGGCAGAATATACCTGAGATTTCTATCCGTACCCGGTGTCTTCGCCCGTGCTAACAGGGGACTGCTCTTCATAAAGGATGTCGATCTCCTTTCTGAGGAATCGGCCTCGGTCATAGCTGATGCTCTGAGCAGCGGAAGGAATCTGCTGGAAAAGGACGGACATGTTGTGGAGCACAGCGTCAGGTTCTCGCTTGCAGGAAGCATAGGCGAGGGCGAGGTTCCCGGGGCTCTGAAGGAGTATTTTGTGTCTGTGGTGGATG
>JALTFR010000009.1 GCA_027006785.1 Thermoplasmata archaeon
GTGAAAGCGATACTACACCACCCAGTGTTTCCATAATATCGCCATCCGACGGAGAGACAATCACATCGTCCAATGTTACCGTCAATTGGACTGGTTCTGATGATGGTTCCGGCATAGACCACTATGAGATAAGAATCGACAACGGTTCGTGGATAGATGTAGGAATGAACACATCCTATACATTCACAGGTGTGAGCGAAGGAAATCATACTGCGGATGTGAAAGCCATGGACAAAGCAGGGAATGAGAACACCACATCTGTTACATTTGGTGTGAAGATATCTGGTGAAAGCGATACTACACCACCCAGTGTTTCCATAATATCGCCATCCGACGGAGAGACAATCACATCGTCCAATGTTACCGTCAATTGGACTGGTTCTGATGATGGTTCCGGCATAGACCACTATGAAATAAGAATGGACGAAGACCCCTATGTGAATGTGGGCACCAATGTAACATATGAGTTCACAGATCTCAGCCCTGGAAACCACACGGTATCGGTCATGGCCGTCGATGTTGCCGGTAACAGTAACACCGCAACGGTCACATTCACATACACGGATAAGGGGACCATAAGCGGAATCGTCACGGACGAGAATGGTAACCCGATAGCCGGAGCGACGGTCAGGCTGGACACAGGAGAGACAACTACCACGGACGAGAACGGACACTTCGAGATGGAGGCCACAGGAGGAGATCACACGGTCTGGATATCCGCAGATGGGTACAGAAAGCAGGAGCTGAACATCACGGTGCAGCCGGGACAGGACAACGATGTCGGAAAGCTCAATCTTCCCGAATCGAAGGGCTCTGCAGCGGGCATTCCGTGGCTCTGGATGGTCATAGGAGTGCTGGTGATAGCCGCTATAGCGGGCATTCTTCTGGTTAAGAGAAAGAAGCCTGAGGAACAGCAGCCAGAGGGATCCGATGAAGCGAACGAAGAGAACAGTGAAGGGGAGAACGAGCGCTCGGGAACGGAGAAACCCTCTGATTCCGGGGAAGAGGAAATGGATATATCCGAGGAGATGCTGGAGGAGCTCTAAACACCTTTTCTTTTATTTTTAATGGCGGGTCTCTTCGTAGAAGATTTTTTAAACATCCCCTCTTTTGGACTGCCAGTGATCGGATGATAGAGATAAGGTTTCACGGAAGAGGAGGACAGGGGGCGGTCGTAGCCTCAAAGATCCTCGCAGATGCTGCCGCAAGGGAGAACAAGGATGTTCAGGCATTCCCTTTCTTCGGCGTTGAGAGAAGGGGAGCGCCGGTGACCGCGTTCACCAAGATAGACACAAAGCCGATACGGAACAAGGCGCAGATATACGAGCCGGACTATGTGGTTGTGCTGGACACATCGCTGCTTCACCTCGTGGATGTGACCGCAGGGCTGAAGAAAGGGGGATGGGTGCTTCTGAACACGCCCAAGCGCCCTGAGGAGTTCAGGGACACCATAAAGAAGGGAAACTTGGCAACGGTGGACGCCACCCAGATAGCCGTAAGGAACAGGCTGGGGAGCGCCACAGCACCGATAGTGAACACATCCATACTCGGAGCGCTCGTCCGTATCAGCGATGTGGTGTCAATAGACACGCTTGTCGAGAGCGTACTCGCCAAGTCGCCTGTGAAGAAGGAGGAGAATGCAAAGGCCGCAAGAGAGGCCTATGATGAGACAATTATACTGGAGGAGTGAAAATGAGAGATAAACCGTACAAACCCAAGACATGGAAGGAGCTTCCATACGCTACTATAACCGATGTACCTTCCACTTTCAACAACACTGGAACATGGAGGACCGTGAAACCCGTTATAGACTACGATAAGTGCATAAGCTGCATGATATGCTGGAAGTTCTGCCCGGATGTGGCAATCTCCATAGTGCCCAATCCGAAAGAGGGAGCGAAGTTCGACGAGGTACCGAAGATAGACTATTTCTTCTGCAAGGGATGCGGAATATGCGCTCACGAGTGCCCTGTTAAGGCCATAGATATGGTACAGGAGGAGTCGAAATGAAGCTCACGCTAACAGGTAACCAGTCCAATGCATGGGGTGTCAAGCTGGCAAGGGTGCAGGTCGTCGCCGCATATCCGATAACGCCTCAGACCACCATCGTTGAGGAACTGGCAGAGTTCGCTGCCAATGGTGAACTGGACACACAGTACATCAAGGTGGAATCGGAGCACAGCGCAATGGCAGCGGTCATAGCCGCCGAGAACACGGGGGTCAGGACATATACCGCCTCTTCCTCGCATGGTCTGGCGCTCATGCACGAGATGCTTCACTGGGCAGCAGGCGCAAGGCTTCCCATAGTCATGGGCGCTGTGAACAGGGCAATGGGCCCGCCGTGGAACATCTGGGCCGACCACACGGATACGATATCACAGAGGGACACCGGATGGATGCAGTTCTATGTTGAGAGCAATCAGGAAGTGCTTGATACGATAATCCAGGCCTACAAGGTGGCCGAGAGCAAGGATGTCATGCTTCCCGCAATGGCGATAGAGGATGCCTTCATACTCTCACACACGGTTGAGACCGTTGAGATACCGGACCAGGAGCTTGTGGATGAGTTCCTTCCTCCGTATGACCCGCCCGAGTACCTGAACCCCAAGGACCCGAAGGGATTCGGCTCACTGGTGATGCCCGACTTCTACATGGAGTTCAGATATCTCATGTACAAGGCACAGGAGGCCGCAAGGAAGAGGATACGCGAGGTTACGAAGGAATATGCTGAGATATTCGGAAGAGACTATCACGGACTTGTGGAGGAATACAGGACAGAGGACGCGGATGTCGTCATGGTCGGCGCAGGTACCATGATAAGCACCGCCAGGGATGTGGTGGACAAGCTAAGGTCAGAAGGCCATAAGATAGGTCTTGTAAAGCTAAGGGTGTTCAGGCCCTTCCCGTACGAGGAGATCCAGGAGATAGCGAAGCGTGTCGAGGTCATGGGAGTGATGGACCGTTCATTCACGCACGGATACGGCGGCGCCATGTTCAACGAGGTCAAGGCCGCTGTCTACAACACGGACGCAAGGCCGAAGATGAAGAACTACCTCATCGGCATCGGAGGAAGGGATGTCACAGCAAAGATGCTTGAGGACACCTTCAGGAATGCTCTGAAGGTCAGGGAGCACGGACTGGATGAGGAGATTATGTGGGTTGACCTGAAAGGAGGTGAGTGAATGGTTAAAACGACTGTACCAAGGGACGAATACATGATGCAGGGTCATGTTGCATGCCAGGGCTGTGGGGCGACCATCGCCATGAGGTATGTGCTGAAGGCCCTGGGCGACAATACGATAATGACGATACCCGCATGCTGCTGGGCGGTCATACCCGGTGTATGGCCACAGCACAGCCTGAAGGTTCCGCTGCTCTACACGGCCTTCGAGGTCACCGGTGCGGCGCTCTCCGGAATAGAGGCTGCGCTCAAGGCAAAGGGACAGGACGATGAGATAAACGTGCTCGGATTCGCGGGCGACGGAGGAACTGCGGACATAGGACTTCAGGCCCTTTCCGGAATGGCGGAGAGGGGAACCAACGCCCTCTATGTCATGTACGACAACGAGGCATACATGAACACAGGTATCCAGAGGAGCGGTTCAACGCCCTTCGGAGCATGGACCACCACCACGCCGGTTGGAAAGAAGAAGGAGTGGAAGACAGAGTTCAAGAAGAGCGTTGCCGAGATAATGGTGGCCCACAGGATACCATATGTTGCAACGGCATCCATAGCATTCCCGGAGGACCTTTACGCCAAGGTGCAGAAGGCGAAGTCCATAAAGGGTCCGAAGTTCATACAGATATTCTCATCCTGCCCGACAGGATGGAAGCATTCGCCGGACATAACGGTTGAGGTCGCGAGAAAGGCTGTTCTGAGCCATATGTTCCCGCTCTATGAGGTTGAGAATGGAGTGTATAAGATAAGCCAGAAGCCCAAGCCCATACCGGTGAAGGAATACCTTAAACTCCAGGGAAGGTTCAGATATCTGGACGAAGAGGCCATCGAGAAGATACAGGAGCATGTGGACCGCGAGTGGGAGCTCCTTCTGAAGAAAGAGGAATTCACTCAGAGCCTGTGAGGTGCTCCCATGGACAAGCTGGTACACGGAGAGAAGGGAACTAAGATGATGCTCCTCGGAAACGAGGCCATAGTTAGGGGAGCGCTCGAGGCCGGCATAGGCTTCTCGGCAGCATACCCGGGCACACCCTCCTCCGAGATAAGCGACACATTCTCGAGGATAGCGAAGGATGCAGGAATTCACTTCGAGTACTCGGTGAACGAGAAGGTCGCAATGGAGACCGTGGCCGCGGTGGCTGCCTCAGGCGTGAGGGCAATGACCCAGATGAAGCATGTGGGCCTGAATGTGGCCGCAGATGCGTTCATGACCTCGGTCTACACGGGAACAAGAGCAGGACTGGTGGTCGTCACCGCAGACGACCCGTCCATGCACTCAAGCCAGAACGAGCAGGACAACAGGATTTATTCAAAGATCTCCGGAGTACCTATGCTTGAGCCTTCAAGCCCCAACGAAGCAAAGGAGATGGCCAGAAAGGCATTTGAGATATCCGAGGAACTGGAACTCCCGATACTTCTCAGGACGACCACAAGGGTCAGTCATGTCAGAGGGGTCGTGGAATTCAGGGAGAGAAAGGAGCCCAGGACGAAGGGGCACTTCGAGAAGGCCCCGTTCAGGTTCGTCACCATACCATCCGTGGCCAGAAAACAGCACAAAATACTGCTTGAAAAGGAAGAAAAGGCCAGAAAGATGGCCGATGAATCAGAGTTCAACAGGATAATCGGAGACGGAAAGATAGGTTTCCTAACATCGGGTGCGGCCTTCAATTATCTGATGGAGGCGGTGGAGGACCTTCATATAGACTACAAGATACTCAAGCTCGGTTTTACCCATCCATTCCCCTCCGGGCTTTTCAGGGACTTCATAAAGAACCTTGAAATGCTTATAGTGGTGGAGGAACTGGAGCCTTATTTGGAGGAGTACGCATATGTCTATTCGAGGCAGGACAGGCCGGACCTTCCGATATACGGAAAATACACCGGGCACTTCCCGAGGCTCTACGAATATGACCCGGATGTTGTGGAGAGGAGCATATCATCTGTTCTGGGTATGGAATACAGGGACCCGAGGCCTGAGAGGTCGGAGATAGCTCTCCCTGACCGGCCACCTGCACTGTGTCCCGGTTGTCCGCACCGCTCTACATACTATGCTGTCAGAAAGGTATTTATGAAGGACAAGGACAAAGTGGTATATCCCACAGATATCGGCTGCTATACTCTGGGAATACAGCCACCTTATGAGATTGCGGACTACCTTCTCTGCATGGGTTCGAGCATAGGGAGCAGCAATGGATTCTCAGAGGTAACCGACCAGCTGCCGATAGCGTTCATAGGGGATTCTACATTCTTCCATTCCGGCGTTGCAGGGCTAATAAATGCGGTCTATAACCAGAAGAGACTGATATATGTAATACTTGATAACAGCACGACGGCAATGACGGGCCACCAGCCGAACCCGGGGATGGGAAAGAACGGAATGGGTGACATAGCTCCCGTCGTATCAATTGAGGATGTTGTGAAAGGATGCGGAGTAAAATGGGTCAGGACAGTGGATTCCTACAACCTTCCAGAACTTGAGAAGGCGTTCAAGGAGGCCGCAGAGAATGACGGAGTATCGGTTATAATATCCAAGCACCCCTGTGCTCTCCTTGAATCCGCCGCGAAGAAGAAGGCGGGCACATTCCACACATATAGGATAGACCAGGACAAGTGCATACACTGCCATGTCTGCTCAAAGCACCTGGCCTGCCCGGCCATATATATCAGTGATGAGGGCCTCGACATCATAGATGAGAAGCAGTGCACCGGCTGCGGCGTATGTGCGGCCGTATGTCCGGCAAAGGCCATATCGGAGGTGAAGTAATGAGGATAAACATACACATCGTCGGAGTCGGAGGACAGGGCATACTTACTGCCTCCAAGATACTGGCGAATGCGGCACTGGCCGAGGGCCTCAATGTCATAATGTCCGAGGTGCACGGAATGGCCCAGAGGGGTGGAGTTGTGGAATCATCGGTCAGGATAGGCGATGTGCACAGCCCGATAATCGGCAACGGAAAGGCGGATGTGATACTCTCCTTCGAGCCTCTGGAGGCATATCGCGCTCTGGACAAGGCCAATGGGAACACCAAGATAGTCACGAACATAGAGCCAATGGTGCCTTTCACGGTCACCATAGGAGAAGGCCAGTACCCGCCTGTGGCAATGATGCTGGAGGGTATGAAGAAGGTTACACCGTATGTCCATTCATTCGATGCATTTGCACTTGCCCGTGAGGCGGGAACGGAGAAAGCAGCAAATGTTGTCATGCTCGGGGCCCTTTCCGCTCTGGACATACTTCCAATATCTCCGGAGAAGATGAAGGAGATGGTCGGGTTCACGGTTCCCGCGAAGTTCAGGGATGTGAACATGAAGGCCTTCGACCTTGGGTACAAGGCCGTGAAAGGATAGGCCGAAACCCCATTCCACCATCTAATTTTTTAAAAAGAAGTTAAGCGGTTTAGCTGTACATGTTGTCGGGGGGCTTCTGGTTCCATTCCTTCTGGATCTTGTCCACGATTTCCTTTGCGTCCTTTTCCTCCATGCCCGTTTTGTCTATGAGCATCTGGACCACCTCGTCTTTGCTCTTGGTCTGCAGGGCATTCAGGACGAATTCGATTATCCTCTGGGTCTCTTCTTCCTCGTCATCCCCTTTTATTCCGAGTATCTTCTGTATCTCAACGGCACCCACTATTATGGAGACGAGGGCATCGTTGAATTCCTCTTTACCGAGGCTTTTCAGGTCAAGGTCCGTTCGGAGCGCTATCTCGTCGTTCCTTCCTGCCAGAGTGGCCTTTACCATATGGTTCTCATCATTGAGTATCAGGAGTTTTCTGTAAAGGTCCAGCCTTTCGTCCTTGCTCATGGTGGCCGTTTCAACCCCGCTGTACAGTATCAGGTCAGCGAAATCCCCTATGAATTCAACCCCTATACCGAAAGGGAGTTCATCCATTTTGGCGAAAATCGAGTGTCCATCATCGCTTTCCTGTACTATCCATTTCTTATCTATCAGGAGGTCTGTTTTGTGCTCCTCCCGGAACCATTTCAGTATATCTTCTTTTGTGGCGTTCATAGTTCCAGATAGGAGGCTGCGTATTTATCATTTTAGGGGAAGGATGAGCTCGCCGGTCTTGAGTTTCGCAGCTTCATCCTGTGAAAGCACCTCTTTCTTTGCATGCTCATGAAGTATGGCGCTATTGCCGAAGGGGTCCTCTATGATAAATGTGAACGGAATCCCGGCATTCATGGCCTCCTCTATCTCCTTCTTTCTGCCTTCCACCGCAGCAGCCTCTCCTTCACCGAACTCGAGACCCTGGAGAACCTCCATCACCCTCATGAGAACCCCCTCTATGTTGGATATGAAGGACTCGGAGGCAGGCCCGGGCTCTATGAGTATGCCGAGCTCTGGAATTCGGATAGTGCCTGATGTGGAGCGCACCACCCTTGCATTGACATCCTCCGCACCTTTCACATGGAAGGTATAGCGGACGGGCTCGTTCTGCCCTGTTATCATGACATCGGACGTTCGGAAACCGCATTTAGGGCATATGAGCGTGGTTTCAAGAGCATCCCCCAGCATCGGCAGGTCCAGCGTGGACACTATGCTCTTCATTCCTTTATGACCGCAGGCAGGGCATTCTATCGGCGTCATGCTCTCCATTGTGTTTTTGATGATGGTGCTCTCCGAGGGGTCCATGATGGGTTATTGAGATGCGATATAATAAGCCTTGCCACCAATCCTTTTATTAACCCCATCTTTTGCCCATCTATGCGAGTCGCAGCCGTGAACCGCGGACGCTGCCAGCCAAAGAAGTGCAATTCCGAGTGCATACGCTACTGCCCGGTTATGAAGAACGGCACAGAGGTGATAGAGTACGGTGACGATGGGAAGATAATCATCCATGAAGAGACCTGCACAGGCTGCGGGATATGCGTCCACAAGTGCCCGTACGGCGCGATAAGCATCATCAACCTGCCCGAGCAGCTGGAGGAGGACCTGATACACCAGTACGGAGAGAACGGGTTCCGTCTCTTCAGGCTTCCTGTTCCCAGAAAGGGGCAGGTCGTCGGAATACTGGGACAGAACGGGATAGGGAAGACGAGCTCCATAAATATCCTCTCTGGAAACCTCGTACCCAACATGGGGGACATACACGGAAAGCCGGAATGGGGTGACATAATCTCGAAATACGGTGGAACGGAGCTGGGCGAGTATCTCAAGAAGGTTGCGGCGGGAGATATCCGGGCCGCTCTCAAACCGCAGTATGTGGACAGGCTTCCCAAAGCGTACAGGGGAAAGGTGGGCGAACTTCTGAAGAATGTGGCCGAAAGGGACCTCGATACTGTGATTTCATCGCTGGATATGGAGAGGCTGATGGACAGGGAACTGAGCGAGATATCGGGAGGAGAGCTTCAGAAGGTGGCGATAGCGGCAACGATGGTGAAGGACGCGGACATCTACTTCTTCGACGAGCCCTCGTCATACCTTGACATAGCACAGAGGCTTGAAGTCGCAAGAATAATAAGGGAACTTGCAAAGGACAGGATAGTTGTTGTCATAGAGCATGACCTTGCGGTTCTCGATTTCATATCGGACCAGGTGCACCTGATGTACGGGAGCGCAGGGGCATACGGTGTGATAGCCAACCCGAGGCCTGTCAGGAATGCTATAAACATCTATCTCTCAGGATTCCTGCCAGAGGAGAACATACGGTTCAGGGACAGGGAGATAAAGTTCCACCCCCACCCTCCGAAGGAGCTGAAGGAGTCCTTTGTCCTGATAAGGTACGGAGCGCTCCGCAAATCCTTCAAGACCTTCGAGCTCGTTACCTCAGAGGGCCAGATACACCAGGGTGAGGTCATAGGAGTGGTCGGCCCCAATGCAACCGGAAAGACCACATTCGTGAAGATGCTCGCAGGGGTCATACAGCCCGATGAAGGATGGATATCTGCCGAGGCCAAGGTCAGTTACAAACCGCAGTACATAAAGCCGGACTACGACGGAACGGTGTATGAGCTTCTATTCGATGTGCTGGAGGACTTCAACAGCGACAACTTCTTTAAGGTTGAGATAGCGCATCCCCTCAGGCTGAAAGACCTGTATGAGAAGGATGTGAACGCGCTCTCGGGCGGCGAGCTTCAGAGGGTTGCCATAGCGCTCTGTCTCGGAAGGGAAGCGGACATATACCTGCTGGACGAGCCATCCGCATACCTCGATGCAGAGGAGAGGATGAACGCATCCAAGGTGATAAAGAGGGTCATGGACAAGTCAGGGAAGAGCGCAATGGTGGTGGATCACGATGTGTATCTCATAGACATGGTATCCGACAGGATAATGGTCTTCGGCGGAGAACCGGGCATAAAAGGTAAGGCGGGGGGGCCGTTCTACATGAGGCAGGGGATGAACCGCTTCCTGAAGGATGTGGGGATAACATTCAGAAGGGACAACGACACCTACAGACCACGCATAAACAAGCCGAACTCGCGCCTCGACAGGGAGCAGAGGGAGAAGGGAGAGTACTATTACTCGGAATGAGAGTCGCTTTCTTTCATCTCTATGAGCTCGTTCTGCTGCCTGCTCCACACCCTGTTGGGTGTCTTTTTGAGCCATTCCACATACAGGTCTATGAACTTCAGGCGCTCCTCGAAATTCCTTTTCCTGTCTTCTTTCAACTCCTCGATATCAAAGGCCATCTGACACCACCAGGTAGTATTTCGCCTTCCGGTCCTGTATACCATCCTCTTTGAACTCGATCTACATGTCCTTCATCAACATATGCGTATGCCGGTTATTAAAACCTTCGGAACGATTAACCACACGAGAGATAAGTCCCGGAGCGCTCCCCGAAAACCACAACCCAATTGAAAGATATAAATTCAAACAAACATTATATGCGCTCACGCCACCTGGCGAGGAGATAAGATGAAAGACGGAGAAATCGGAAACATTGCGAGCGGAAAAATGGCGGGCGAGCTACAGAAAGAATCTAAGAAAATGTACTCTGCCAAGAAGATAGCCATAGATAATGTGCCTACTGGTGATGTCCTCGTTCTGTAAGGTGACGGAATGCCCACATTCAATTACAGTAGGATGGAAAGTTACCTGAACGATTTGTTACGGAAATTCTTATCGACCGTTTCAATAGCTTTATCCTCTGCATTAATAAGAATTTCTTTGTACAAGGTATTAAGCGAGGAGGGATAAGATGCTTCTTGCAAGGGCCTTAAACCTCGATTCCGGAAAACAACAGTCCTATCTTGCCTTTTTTGGAGGCATTCTTACCCTTTTTGCATTGTTACTACTGATATATGACGCAGTTTTATCCAATACTTTATGGGAGCACCTTTCCAGTTTGGGAGGTCTAATAGTCTTGATGGGATTGCTCATTCCGTTTTGTTTCTTTATGTGGGTCGGTTTTACCCTCTATACAGAATTTACAAACGCTGGAAAAAAAGGTATAGAACGGTTCTGGAGACGCTATGAATGTGGAAAATTACCTAACTTATATCTGGTGAGCATGGAGAAGTATGAGGGAAGTCGGTATCTGGTCTTTCATTTTACCGGTGAAACATGGCATCCTATGATAAATGTTTACATCACTATAAAAACGGCCACCAAACTCTTCCGGTTACTTGATGACGAGAGAGTCATGAACATGGAGCTAGACCAATTTAAAAAAGAAGTCCAACTGTCCAAAGATGAGATGGAGGCGTTCAGGTTTATCGTATACCTTCTGAAGACGCAGGGGGAGAGACTGTCCCAAATTATGAGGATGCTGAAGTCCTTCGAAAAGAACGAGATAGACGCATCGGAGTATCTGAAAGAGATATTCCATTAGGTGAAAAATCATTAAATGAGGACCATGAAAGATGGCAAAAAGCCCTAACATGCCCCCAAATCCGCATTCGCAAACTGAAAAGCCCGCACAGCAGGCGTTTAACTAGCCTTGGCTTTAGTAATCCCCTTTATCTGCCGTTTGTTTTGGAGTTTCATTCATAGATATCTAGAACCATAAAATAAAGAATGAAGGCATCTACTGGAACGGAACCAACCCTGCCAATCCAGGACACAGACAAATACGCGGACAGTTAAGGAATCATATAGAATCGAACACAGAACCAACCAAGTTCTCGTTGAGGCCGTAAGAATCATGTAAAAACAATGCTCGCCTAGGCTGAGGGGAGTGAGCAAACCACGGACTTCATACGAAGTCCTTCCAAAGAACAACAGTTCTGAGCCTGCCTTCCGAAGGAAGGTTTGGTCGTCACTGCCGTGACTCGTAACGCCTTTGCTAGCCTTCGCATAGGCCGAGGGGGAGACCGAAGAAGCTTTGCTTCGAGGGCAGGACTTTTTGCGTAGCAAAAAGTCCCCCGAAGCGCGACCGAGCGAAGCGAGGAAGCGCTGAGGGGGAGATTCGAACTCCCGAGGTGAGACACCACCGGCTCTCAAGGCCGGCGCCTTTCCGGGCTAGGCTACCTCAGCACAATTGTGGGAAAAAGGGTGGTGATTAAATAGGTTTTCCAATGGGAATCCCCATAGGAATCAGGCTAGCATCTCCACAGGCGCCTCAATTGCCTCCGTGCTCTTCTCTTCCTTTACAAGTATCTCCGGAGGCTCCATCACATTCCCGTTCTCATCCTTGGGGACTATGTTCTCCACGAAGATATCTCCGTTGAGGCTTTCCTGCCATATGCGGATCCTGTTCCTCTTCGCAAGGAAGAGCACGGTCACGAAGACTGTGATGTAATCCTCCTTCGTTCCGTCGGAGAGGGTGTATACCGTCATCACATCCCCTTTGAAATTGATTATCCTCTGCCAGACATCCTTTATGTCCTCTTCTATGTCCTCTTTGTGTGCGGTGTCCTTCATGGATATCTTTTGCTGCTTTTTCATGCTCTTTCTTCTCGACTCCGCTCTTTTTCTCCTCTCGGCCTCTTCTTTTGCCTCTTTGAAGGCATCCACTATGTCGAACAGGGAGACATTTCTCTTACCTGAGAAACGAATCGCCTTTTTTATGGGGGCCTCAGGAGAATCCATCACTCTGCCGGTGTAGCTTATGTCATCTATGTTCTCGTATTCGTCGAAGTCCCATGGTGACCAGTCCTCGAAGAAGAAGTCCTCGCTGTCCATTGACTCCATGCGTGAAAGCGTGGCATCGCTCTGCCTTTTAAGCACCGTCCATGCGAGCAGTATGATCTTTCCTGCAGCCAGAAAATCAACATCGCTGGATGACCTGAGTTTTTCCATGTATGCCTTCGAGAACTGGGCGAGGTCTATGTTCCACGGGTCGAAGTCCTCTTCAACCGCAAGCTCAAGAACCCTTGCTATCTCTCTTTCCACACTGTCTTCGGGCAGGCTTCCGTTCCTTATCGCATGAAGTATCTCGATGTATGTTGAGGAACTCTCGCCGCCGTCATCCACGAAACTTCCGTGGAAGTTGAAATGCGCCTCTATCTCCATGTATCTGTCGCTCACTTCGGTCATGCCTTCACCTCCACACTGCCCTCGGGTTCATCCGGCTCGACTATGCTGTCTATGTCAAGCTGCTGGATTATCCTTGTAACACCATCTCCGAGGCTGGTAACACCTATCAGGTCGTCAGCGTATTTCAGCGCCGCCTTTCTCAGAGAGACCATGAGGAACTGTGCCCTTGATGAAGATATCTTTATCCTTCTGGCCATTATCTCGGCGTTAAGCGAATCGAGGTTCTGGTCGGCCTCATCGAAGATGTAGAATGCGGACGGGTCATACTCCTGTATTGCGAATATGAAGGAAAGTGCAACAAGGCCTTTCTCACCGCCGGACAATGCCTCTATACGTGTGACCTTCTTTCCTCTGGGCCTTGCGATTATGTGCATTCCGCCCTCAAAGGGAGAATCCGGGTTTTCAAGCTCCAGATAGCCGTCTCCACCACCGGAGACCTCGGAATACACTCTTCTGAAGTTCTCGTTCACCGCACTGAATACCCTGAAGAAGCCGTCCCTCTTCTTCTCTTCAAGTTCATTTTCAAGCTTTATCAGCTCCGCCTTCTGCTCCTCTATCTTATTCATCTCCGACTCCATCTCCGAATACCTTTCGGACTGGGCATCATAATCCTCTATCGCCCTGAAATTGACGGAACCGAGGGCTGATATCTCGAGGTCACAAGAGCGTATGGTCTTTTTTAGCCTGTCCATGGAAGGCACCGGCTCATTCACCTCGATCCCATATGATGCATACTCTTCCTTTGCTTCGGCTATGCCGGAGTTTATGGACTCTATCTGCGCTCTCAGTCCGAGCACATAGTCCTCTTTTCCGTGTATCCTGTCCTTCAGTGTGTTTATACCTGAGATCACAGAGCTCTTCTCGTCCAGAAGCATGTCCCTTTTCCTGCGCAGTTCCTCCATCTCCTTTTCCATCCCTTTGTTCATCGTCAGGAGTGTATCAAGTTCCTGCTTTACGGAAGAGTGCTCCTTTTTCTTCGCATCTATGAGCTTCCCGGCGCTCTCGATCTTCAATCTCATGTTCTCTATTCTCTGGGAGCGCTCCGCCATAGAGCTTTCAAGCGCTCTCATCTCAGCTCCTATCCTGCTCATCTCGCTGTCAAGGGAGGCCCTCTTCTCCGTGAGCTCCGATAGCATGGATTCGAGCTCCTCCATCCGTGCCTGCATATCCTCCGGCATCAGGGATTCCATCTCGGACTCCATCTCGGATATCTTTGCCTCCACATACTTCACCGAGGTCTCAAGCTCCGAAATCTCGGTCTGGATGGCATTCAGTTCCTTTGAATCCTTATCTATCGCCGAGGAAATGGATTTTATCTTCTCTTCCAGTAACTTCTTCCTTGCTTCCGTCTCCCTTATCTTCATCTCGTAGCTCTCTATCTTCGCGAGGGTCTCGGCATCCATGTCGGCCTCGGAGAGCATGCTCTCAAGCTCCTCCATTCTGGGCCTTATCTCAGAAAGCCTCGCGCTCAGTTCCTCGAGTCTTTCCCTCTTCTGCCTGAGCCTCCTGGAGACGTCTTCCAGATCCCTAAGAACCTTTGAGTTCGCCTTTGAACTTGCGAGATTACCGCCTGCCATTGCACCGCTGGCCTCTATGAGCTCTCCGCCCGGTGTAACAAGTCTGACCCCGCCCATGAGCCTTCTGGCGGTATCGAGGTCCTTCACCACAAGTGTCTCTCCGAATACATACCACATGGCGTTCCTGTACCTTTCATCGTATTCCGCCAGTTCCATTGCGAAATCCACGACGCCATCCTTTCTGGCGGTCATAAGCGTCGTTCCTCTGGGCCTTCCCGCCTTCATCTTGTTCAGAGGGAGGAACACCGCCCTTCCTAGCCTGTTCGATTTGAGGTACCTTATGGCACGGGCACCCGCCTCGTCGTTCTCGACTACTATTGCATTCATTCTTGCGCCTGCGGCCACCTGCATGGCAGTGGCGTATTTCTCATCATAGCTTATCAATTCCGATACGCTTCCTATTATTCCCTTGAGCTCGCCCCTGTCCCTTGCCTGAAGTATGGCGTTCACAGCACGGCTCCCGGTGTTTCCCGACTTTGCCCTGAGTTCCGCGTATCTCTCGGCCAGAGAGCTTATCTCCCTCTGTAGACCGGACATTTCAGTGCTTATCTCCCTTTCCTCCACCCTCAGCTGGAAGGCCTCCTGTTTCATCTTCTTTATCTGGGGAGCGCTGTATTTGCCTCCTTTTTTCAGGCTGTCCCTCTGCCATCTGGCATCCTTGATCTCGAACTCTACCTTCTTCATCTCCTCTTCATAGGCAGCGCGCTGCTCCTTGGCGGACCTTATCCTTTCCTCGAGCTTAGCGGCCATCTCCCTCGATTTTCCGAGTTTGGATGTTTCACTGACAAGTTCGGAGCGCATGGAGTTCAACCCTTCCCTCAGTTCCCTTCCCCTTCTGGATGATGAGGAGAACCTGTTCTTGAGTCCGTCGTGCTCCTTTTCCGCATTCTCAATCTTGGCGGAGAGCGCATCCTTCTCCTCCTTCAGAGATTCGAATCCCTCTTTCATTGAGGAATACCTTTCCTTTTCCTCATTCAACCTCTTTTCTTCCACCGATATCGCCTTTTTAAGGGATTCTATATCGTCCTCCGCCCTCTCGATTTCCTGCTCGGCCCTTGCCATTGCTAGCCTGTATGAGTCTATCTGCTCCTTTATCTTCTTCCCTTCCTCGCCCCATCTTCCTGCTATCTCTTCATCCGTTCTCTCTATTTCGGCCATTATTTCCTTTGCTCTCTTTTCAAGAGATTCAAGCTCCTTTTTCGCATCCCCTATCTCCTTTTCAAAGGATTCTATCGCCTGAGTCTTTGATCTCAGTTCGGCTTCGGCATTTTTCAGCCTTCTGTATGATAACTGCGCCTGTGCGAGCCTCATCTTGTCATTTAATTCTCTGTATCTCAGGGCGTCCTTTCTGTCCTTCTCCAGCTCCTTTATCCTTGTTCTCAGCTCCTCCATGATAAGCTCTATCTTCTCCTGATTCGCCTCGAGCTCCGCCCTTTCAGTCCGGGCTTTCTCCATCTCTGCGTCAAGCTGTGATATTCCCGCTATGTTCTCCAGTATCCTTCTGCGCTCCACAGCACCCATCTTCACTATTCCGGTGACATCTCCCTGCTGAACGATGTTGTAACCCGATGAGGATATGCCGGCATAGGAGAGAAGTTCCTCGAATTCCTTCAGTGTGGACTTGTTTCCATTGATGTAAAAATAGCTCGAATATCCCTGTTTGTTCTCTTTGGAGCGCTTAATCACCCTTGTGAGGTGTACTTCGTCGTACCCGATGGGCATCGTGCGGTCCGTGTTATCGAACACGAGGGTCACCCTGCACTTGTCAGCGGGCTTTCCGTGCTCTCCGCCGTTCCATATGAGGTCAAGGAGGTTTCCGGCCCTTATCGCCTTTGAGCTTTTCGGACCTATGACAAAGAGAATGGCATCCGTTATGTTCGATTTTCCACTCCCGTTCGGTCCGGTTATTCCGGTAAATCCGCTGTTCAATCTCACATTCACCTGTCCTTTCACGGACTTAAAATTCTCCATCTGTACTTCTTTCAGATACAAGGGGCCACCTCCTTGACGGTGTTTTTCGGGCTTTTGCGCCGTTTTGCGCTCTTTTCTTGGGTTATTTCGGACAAATTCCATCCCTTCTGAGTGCATCCCATGTCCGCTAAGTGTCGGACGATTGTCAGATACATATAAGATAGTATTTAAAGATTTCGGTATATTTGGCTGACATACGACATACATATGTATGACCAATTCTTTTATGCATAGAAACTATATTCTTTTTTAAGTCCAAGTAGGTGGTTTTTTCGCATATAATGAATCTAGCGAATAGACAATATCTAATAAAGATTTGCACATCTCACCTTTAGTAAAAAGCGTTATATAGCGCTGATGTTAGACGAGACTAACTTAGTAAGAGAAGGCGAAAAAATGTCCATGCCGCTGTCAATGGTTCCCGAAGGCTCGGAGGTGCGTGTAATAGGCTTCAGAGGAGGTGCTACCTTCGTTCAGAAGCTTACTGCAATGGGTTTTGTCCCGGGTTCACGGGTGACCGTGGTACGCTCTCAGAGGGCCGGCCCCATGATAGTTTTGGTTCGCGGCACTCAGGTGGCCATAGGCAGAGGTGTGGCCTCAAAAATAGAGGTGGAGTAAGGGTTTACACCTCATATTCCAGGAGTTTTGTGGCTTCCCAGCGATATGTCAGATCCTGTATATGGACCTTCACCCTTATCTGGGTGGCATTATCCGGGATAGCGAGCTTTATATACCATCTTCCGGTGCTTTTATTATATTCCATATCTCCAGTGCCGTGCTCCCATATGCCGCTTACATTGAAGCTGTAGTTGAGAACCACCTGATTTATGGGTAGTGAGGAGTGTATCAGAGCGGAGATGTCCACAGAGTCTGATGTGTTGTTAAAGGAGATGTTCGACACCCACATATTGGACATATAGAATGTGTATATGCGTTCGAATCCCCACATGGTTCTGTTGCTGTTATCCATGCCACTCATGAAGCCTTCCCAGGCACGGGTTACGATGGTACTGTAGTCCGACGGGCTGCATATGCACGAATACCTGTCATAAGATGACTTGAGCATCCAGTGGTCCGGATAACACCTGTGGCTTCCGGGGTTTGCAGGTTCAAGGAAATAGTCAAGAATCTTGGCGTCATAGCTCTCTCCTTTAAGGTCTTTCATGCGGTATTGATCATCAATGCTTGCACCTACAGTCTTATTTCCTTCTGTTCCGGTATAATCCGTCATAAAGACCGTGTAGCCATCACTGCTGATGACATAGAAGTATTCCCAGGCCAGCTTTGTGGGCTGTATATACGTCCTCAGAAGGAAGACGGTGTGGTCTCTGTTCTTCATAAGCAGGCTTGAAAATGACATACGGTCCATAGGGAGGTATCCCCAGAAATGGCTGTATGCGGCTGCACCGCTCAGTTTTATATGATTTCCATTGAAGAATATGCTGCCTGAGAGATTCATATTTGCCTGAATATATCCTTTCATCAGACCGAAGACTTTCATTTCTGCATAGCCATCCAGCCCGAGAAGGCTCACATTCCCGGAAGAGAAGCTATTCACATCCACCTGAAAATCGGAATCCTCGTTGATGAACTGGATTGAGTACTCGGCCTCGTTCATCTCCGCATACGGATTCTCTCTTTTGAAATGCATTACTCCGCCCCTATTCGAGACCCATTCTAGGTCAAGTGTCTTATTTGATTCCATGTTCTGCCTGAATGAGTTGTATGCTATGCTTTCTAATGTCTGTCCGTCTCTCTCAAGATATATGTGAAACGAGCGGCTCTCCTGCATATTGAGGTCCTCTTCGTCCCACATCATCGCTATGGTGTAGTTCCTGTCATCATCCCCTTTTCCGTTCAAATATACACTCCAGCTTTCAAGAGCATCTTTGTGAGCGGATTCGTCAACCGGAAAACTGAGTTTGCCAACAATTATCTTACCTTCGTTCTGCACGGGTTGCGGGCTGAGAAGTATCACGGAAACTATGAGAAGAATAACCACCGAGAGCGCTGCCAGAGAATACAGGGTCTCTTTCTTTTCCATGTTCGATAACTCATACACAGATATTTAAAACTATTTTTTTGAAAAAAAATAATAGAAATGGGTTTGGGAGTTTACCAGTTCACGCTCCATGTTCCGGGTGCCGTTACGTGGACCCAGTATGCGGTTCCGGGCTCCATGTTGTCACCGGCTCCAAGGGTTATTATCTGTCCGCTTGACGGGTCGTATGTCTGGATGAGATCATACTGCCCGCTGAATCCGGACATTATGTTGGAGACGGTATCTTCGGTTCCGCTCGGATATCCAACAAGGTTCCAGCCGGTTGTCATGGTGATATTCGTGGTTCCGCTTCCTATGTGTGTCACGTTTCCGTCAGCGGTTGCATGCACCCATATTCCCATGGTGTTATCAACCATCGGGAATCCGAGGTTGAACTTGGCATCCCTTCCTGTGTTGTAGGTGTACCACTGTCCGTTCTGATAGACCATTGCCCTGTCCCATGAGAAGGAGCCGAGAGCTGTCGTTATGTTCTCTGGTGTGGACATCCACGGGAAGGATATGAGGTTCCATCCGGATACGACACTGACGGTCACTCCGGCCGGTGCTCCATCCACATGGAAGGTCACATTGGCTATGGTACCCCAGTTTCCTGCGGAATCCTGTGCCTGAATGTATGCAACATGGTCTCCGTTTGTCAGGTCGCATGTTCCGGACCAGGTGACCTTCTCCTTCATTGAATCGAAGGCACCGTCCAGCGGATTCATGCTCGTGGCAGTTCCGCTTGTTGAGTCTATGTAGAACCTTGCAGCCTGTATATTTGATCCGCCCATGTTGGAATCATCGGCCGTTGCGTTTATCCACATGGTTGATCCGTATTCAACAGGAATCGGTTCCACACTAGCTGTTCCGGCCAGTATTGCGGGCCCCTGTGTGTCACCACCGCTTCTTGATATGCTGAAGACGCCTGATGTTCCGGCACCTACGAGATGCACGTCGGAATCATCATAGACCTCGACTTTGATCATGTAGTTGATTCCGTTCGGAACGGAGCTTATGTCCCAGTTGTATGATGTAACGTCTCCAACGGTATCTATGAGATACCATGCATCTCCGGCGTTGTCACTGTAGTATATCTTTGTCTGATAGACACCGGTTCCTCCGTAGGTTGTCTTATCCCACTGTATGTTTACGCTATTTCCTGTCTCACTGTCCCCTGCTGCCGGGTTTGTTACTGAGACATCCGGGTGGTCGTGGCCTATAAGCCACACCATGGTCTTATCCAGAACATCCGAACGGATATCGGAATGGACCTGGCTCCTGCTAACAAGTGCACTCCACTCGAGGTTATCCACAACTATCTTCGACGGAGTTCCGCCCCATGTACCTGTTCCTGCCGTTCCGTTGTTTGCGCTGGATACCCATTTCACACCGCAGTCCTTGCTGTTCGTATGGTCATACCACACATAGGATGCAGTTCCTCCTGCATTGTTTGAGCCTATATCATCTCCGGAACCACCGTCTCTGTATCTGTCGTACGCTATTCCATTGGTATAATCACCGCTTATCGGGTCTCCGCTTATTCCATCCACCTGTGTGAAGTCCTTATCTTGGTTCCATGTCTCTTTCATCTCAGATTTGAGCCAGTTGTTTGCATCCGCGCTATAGAACGGAGAATTGCTGCTGTCGCCGAAGGCCCATGCAACATCCTGTGAGTTCACCCACATACGGCCACCATTGTCCAGATAGTTCTTGACAAGAGTCCTCTCAGTTGCAGTGAAAGGCGGATAATACTCTATGCCTACCTGCCATGCAACAACCTTGTACTTCTGGAGTGTCTGGAGAGAAGGAGTGCCCTGATCCCATCCATACCACGCGTTGAAGCTCCATCCCTTGTCGTTAAATGCATCGCTGTACTCCTTCAGCATCTGTTGCCAGTCATAGCCGGACTTGTCGCTGATAACCAGAAGTATATCTCCCTGACTGTCGGTGGTGAATGTATAGTGCTGTCCTCCGTTGTCATCTCTGGTCACATGTCCGCCGCAGCGGTCCTTTGCCAGAACGTCGTAGTAGTATAGGGTATTCTCCTGAAGTCCTGTCAGCGCCACTTCCGGCGTGGTTGAGTATTCGGTCGTGTATGGAGTCACAGTCATGCTGTTCGGATCAGTGCCGTAGGCAACGGCTCCGAGAGCCATCTCATTTGTCGTGAAGCTTATCTTTGCCATCACGTTGCTCTTGTAGGAAACCGAGACATTGCTTATGACAGGTCCTTTGGCATCTATCCTTGCAAAGGCATCGGATATGAAGCCTCCATCATTGTACTCTACCTTTATCGTGTCTCCGTCCTTGACGGACAGAACGTGGTCTCCGCTAACCGGTGAGTCAAGGGTGAAGTTCATCTCTCCGAAGAAGAGTGAATTTCCGCCGTTGCACTTAACGGTCTCTGTATCTCCGGTAAGAAGGCTTGTCACAGTCACATCAACCGGTGAGCTTCCATCTCCGTCCTCAACGGTTATGTGTGCGGTTCCCTTCTCACAGTATACCTTGTTGTCCAGTTTTACAAGGCCCTTGTCAAGGTTGAGGCCACCACTAACAACCAGAGCAAATGGCTGCGGGTCCACAGGGATGTCGTGTCCTGTTATCCTTACTTGCCATATACCGGTTGCAAGTCCGTGTCCGTTGAAGACTTTCACTTCTTCGACATTGTTGAGTCTGTCATAGTCTCCAGTGTTTCCAGGCGTGTATCCAGGTTTTGTTCCCTTGAAGACATTTCCCTTGTATGTTGTGCCGTCTGGTCCTATCACGGTAAGGTCAAGGTCGTTCACAAGTGCTGTTGAAGCACCCATTGCAGCCGGTGGGTCAGTCCACACCAGCGTAACGGCGAGCCTTACACTCGTATCGGAAACCGAGAAGTTCAGTGTTACGTTATCTCCTGTGGACATTCCGTAATGGTTGTCCCACACTCTGACCTTTATCGGGTCATTGCTTCCAAGATATAGGGACTTGTCCACATTTATGAATCCCCAGCCCTGGTCCGCACTCGGGTATCCGTCGTTTCCATTGTAGGGGTCGTTGGTTGCACTCGAATCTGTCATCTCTTCTGCGCCGTTTATTATCTCGGCTTTGAGGAGTGCGGCGCTGGGTTCCATCGCATTGGCAGCAACCTTGCTTCCGCTTGGGTAGTATCCTTTCTCGAAGTATTCCTGTATTAGGCCCATTGTTCCTGCCGTACCGGGCGTTGCCATTGATGTTCCCTGCTCGGATACATATTTGCTGTCTCCGCTCTTTGCATCCACGGAATTGATGCTCGTACCAGACATCGTGACATCAGGTTTGAGCCTGTTGTCGAATGTCGGTCCAACAGAGCTGAATGAGGCCATCTTGTCCGTTCTGTCCGCAGCTGCAACGGTCACGGTATTCTTGGATTCAGCCTGTATTCCGAGGGTATGTGCATTGTTTCCCTCATTTCCGGCGGCCCATGTGAAGACCTTGTCATGCTTCCATGCATACTCATCTATCATGACATTCTCGTCCATGTAATTGCTCTGTTCTACATTATTTCCACTCGAGTCCTGTACATGTCCACCCCAGCTCTGGCTCGATATCTTAACCATGGAAAGGTTTCCGGTCATGAGCGGGTCCCACATGACTTCAAAGTTTCCCGGGGGATTCAAGTAATCAGTGGATCCGTGTCCGTTGTTCCCACCTTCAGGCTTATCTATATCGCCGAATGCCAGCTTCGCGCCGGGTGCCATACCATCGTATGAGCTCGTTCCACCGACAGGATTGTCATATCCCAGTATCGTTCCAGCGACATGGCTTCCGTGGTCAGGGCTGTCGTCAGAGAAGTTGTGGTCATATCCTGTAGATTCATAGGTTGCATACATTACAACCTTCCTCTGGTCCGGCATATATGCATCCGGATGTGATGAACCGGTGTGCAGGTCGCTCAGATGCAGAGGATTGTTCACATCTCTGAACATATCGTGATGAAGCCCACATGCTGTATCTGTCTCGCCTATTATGACACCATCTCCGTATATTCCTGCGTTCCAGACAGGTGTATGGGTTGCGTCTGCCTGGCCTGCGGCAAGATTATCCGGAGCACCAACACTGGTGGTATCATTGTGAGTGTGCTGTGTCTGGCTGTGTGATTCGTCATTGAAAACATAGTTATTGTGTGTCATTTCCACATATGCCACTCCATTTATCTTAGCTATGTTATCCAGCATACTCGGATATACTGTGGCGGTGACCATGCCATAGTTCTGGTTCAGTATGCCCACCTGATTTATGGCTATCTGCCCGTTAGGCGTCATACTGGTTATCCAGCCCGAGTTCTCTGATACCATCATTCTGGAAAGGTCTCTCACAACTCCCTTGTCGTATCCCGGGAAGGCATATATCTTCACATTCACAGGTCCGTTGGCGTTCTGCAGTTCCTTGGACAGTCTGAAAGCAGGCTGGTCTATGACCACAGCTTTGACGTGTGGAACAGCCTTTACCTTCGCAAGGTTGCTGTCTGATATCTCCACTATAAACTGGTCATGGCCGAGAGGCGCTATTATATTGGCCCCGGCGGCTTCCACCGCTGTTTTCATCTTATCTGTCACAGGTCCATCAAAGACCAGTATATAATGGCCCCTGCCAGATGCATAGTGGTCTATCACAAGATCACTCGGCAGTCCAGACATAGAGCTGTCGGTCACATATCCGTTCACATTCAGTGTTACCCCTGTCTCATGGTTGACAGATGTTGCGACAGCATTACCGCCGTGGGGGGCGGATGCCATCGAAACAGGTATCGCCATGAGGAGAGCAAGCGCTATTACTGCAATTATGTGCAGTGTTGTTCTTCTCTCTTCTTTCATTGTACAAACCTCCTTGGTATCCCAAATACCTTGGTAAGTCAAATAACACTATGGGACTATTTAAAGGTTTCCCGGAAACATGCACATGAGATGATAAGAGGAGCAAAAAAGTATAAATATCGATATGGTGTGGCCTTCCACACAGTTCACCCAGGAGGTAAATTATATGAACGCAAGTTTGAACAAGAAGGCACTCAGCATGCTGTTGGTAGCGCTGATGCTGTTCTCTGCCGTGTCAGTAATGGCTTCGGCAGTGGCAGGAAAAGAGAATGTAAGGGATAATGTGGATAACATATCAGACCTCTTTTCAGGTCCGGCACCCTTGGATAAAATATCGCCGTCTCTGAAGAATGACCTTACAGGAAAGGACTGGAAGGAGGTATATGTTATAACTTCAGATGTGGCGGAACTTGATGCAGGTTTGACCGGCATACCGCATCAGGATATAACGCCCATAGGTGATAGAGGAAAAGGAACAGGTATGGCTGCCCCAATAATAAAGTTACCGGCAAATTATCTGGAGGACGTTGCGGCAATACCCGGTGTTCTGGCAATTCAGGAGTATATGCAGCCTGAACAGGCTTCAGTTTCTCCTGTTTCTAGCCTATCAGGAATAGGGACTACTTTCAATTCATCCGGTCTATCGAGGCTTCCTGCAATAAATGAGAAGGCAAACCTTGCATGGAAAGAGGGATTTATGGGAGACGGAGTGAACGTGGGCATCATAGATACAGGAGTGGATTTCGCTCATCCGGATTTGTACGGAAGAGAAGCCCGTGATATGAATCCAAACAGTCCCTATTACGGCTGGCCAATAGTATTTGACCCTCCGTCCATGGCAGGCTATGTCTCGGATGTTGCTAACCATCAACCTGTTAAGGATTTGTGGTACTCAAATACGAGTTCCACGGATAGTCACGTCAGTCACACGATTTCAATAGATGGTCAGAATGATTTCTGGTCTCTGGAACTTGCGGCCACAGATCCTCTTTTTGACGGTACGAACAAGGAACTTCCCCGTGTTAACAACAATACCGAGCCGAATGATTTCGAACTGAACACACTTTATGTTACAATGGACGATAACAACTGGTATTTTGGGATAGGAACATATGCAAATAAGACCGATGTGGATTACGGCTTTTACATCGATTTGGATAACACCACAGGTTCAGGGGCAACCTCTGACCCCCTCGGAAAGCATATAAACGCTGTGGAAAAGCACCTTCCGGAGATTGCCATATACTTTGCAAGGCAGAAGCAGGACGGCTCCGACAAGATATCCACTGTTTCCGTGGACAAATGGTCGGGGAGTTCATGGACAAATTACAACTACACTGATGTAGGGATAACTTACGGATACTCTGGATTTAATTTCAAGAAGGTCAAGATGGGCGAACCCGGTGGTTTCCTTGAGTTCAAGGTTCCCAAGTCCTTCATGGACAATACAACGTCTTTTGGGATAGAGGCATTCACTTCCGGACACAACAATTCTCATGCATGGGATACTGTCGGGCATGATACAAATGTTCAGTTCACTTCCCTTAACTGGAGCGACGATTCGGTGACCACCCTCAGTTCTTTCACGATAGCATCATATAATGCAACATATTTCAAGTTTTACAGGGATTACACCAACGATTATGCATCAGGACCGAGGATACACCAGTACAGGAGGATATACACGCTGCCCCCTCATAACCCAGCTCTTCCACCTCATTTCGGATATCTTCCGGACCACAATTATCCTCTGACAAGGGTCTGTGTGGTCGCATCCCCGGGTTCCAATCAGTATGATACTGTATACGTTGATTTGGACCATAATCTGGATTTCAACAATGATAAACCATGCAACCAGTCAAGTCCTATCTCGTATTTCGACTTCTACAATGCCGCTACCGGAGAGTACAATTACAGCAGGTACGATGCGGGAGACGGATATCCCGATGTTTCGGGAGGAATGATATATTTCATAGCGAACGGGCAGCTCGGAATTCCATATATGGACAAGTATCTGGAGAGATACGGCCTCATATCGAACACAAGTGATCCGGAATATCAGAAATATATACCGGGTGCCGGAGACCTGGTGGCATTTACCGGTGATTTCGACACGACAGGTGGTCACGGAACTCTCTGTGCATCAGCAGTTGTGGGGCAGGGAAAGACCGTTATAACCAATATATATAGTGGAGAGCGTGTGGACATACATCAGGTTGTCGGGATGGCGCCTCACGCCAGAATAGTGTCCATAGCGGATTCCTATTACGGAAATTTATTCGACGCATGGATGTTCGCCGTGGAGGGATACGACGGCAACGTCTCAACCACATGGGACCAGCCCCAGATATCCAGTAACAGCTTTGGATTCAGCCTTTACAACACTGGCTGGGATGTCTTCTCAAAGTTCGCCGACTGGGTGACGAATATATATGGCGAGAAGAACTCCATCTTCACGGTTTCTGCTGGGAATGAGGGATTCGGATACGGAACGGTGAGTGCTCCCGCGGCTGCGCCAGGTGTTCTCACGGTCGGGGCATCAACGGAATTCTCTAACAGGAAACCGGCAGGACTGGAGAATGGCCCCCATTTCACCTATGGTGAGGTGGTCCCATTCTCAAGCAGAGGACCGACTGCGATGGGATTCCCAAAACCGGATGTTCTTGCAGTGGGAAGGCAGGCCTACGGTGATGTCGCCCTGAATATGGAACTGACACATGACGGTACCGTGGCAGTGGATATATGGTCGGGCACAAGCCTTGCATCCCCTGCGGCTGCAGGCATATTGGCCCTGGAATATCAGGCATACAAAGATGCTCACGGGCACTTCCCGAATCTCGACACTGCGAAGGATATCGCTATGTCATCCGCAGACAATATTGATGCCGATGTTTTCTCCGGAGGTGCAGGTCTTCTCAATGCGCAGCGTGCAGTTCAGATAGCTCATGAAGATTCCGGAATATCAACCAATACACCTTACTGGACTCCCGGGGATTATCATGGGCATAAATATGATGCCTTTGTGCACCTCATGTACCCCGGTTCATCGGACTCAAGAAATCTCACGATATACAACCATGGGAGCACATCATCGGTTGTCAAGGTTCACTCATCGGAGATGAAAAAGATTGGAGAGTTCGACTATGACATGAAAACACCTCCTGCACCAAAAGATGTCGATCCAGGTGACATCTATTCCCTTATAGCAAACACGCACAATCCCCTTGTACCTCATGGTATATATCTTCTGTATAGAGTTCCGGGTGTGCATGGCCTTGCAAGATATAAGATATCGGATGGAAACGCAGGGGAATGGAGTTCGGCAGACCTTGCAAGAATAACCGTGTATACAAACAGATCCACGCTTGATCCAAATGGAGACGGGAGCAATGATTACAGGTATATGCTGGATGTATATGATTGGACTGATGTCGATGGAAACGGGGCTGTCGGAGTTGGCGGGCATTTCAAAGAGACCAACAGGCTCACCATAAGCCACCCGGACGCAAATGAATATCAGGTACTGGCAAGACAGCCTGACCACAAGACACATGACGGCATCGTGATAGGTATACGTTCATGGGGCGGAACAAGCAACCTTACATTCCACGTTAAAGTGGAGATGTTCAAGGAAGAAGGATGGAACTGGCTCAACTTCAGCGACTCAGGACCTATCGTGGTACCCGCTCACGGCAGTCTGAATTTGACAGCCATGGCCCACGTACCTTCTGATGCTCCGACAGGTCTTTATGAGGGTTCAATAAGAATAGATCAGGTCAGAACTAAGACAGATACCATAGCTTCCGTGGACACATATCCATACGAGGAGAATGTCTTTGACACTACCGTGCATCCTGTAAATGGGACAGTAATTGCAGACACCACATCCGAAGGAAGTATGCAGATAAACGGAGTTACTGACAGATTACCTCATGTTTTCACTGACAGCAGGTACAGCAACGTATCAAGCGAGAGCGGAGACACATACACGACCACATCCACACCTTACGAAGA
This sequence comes from Thermoplasmata archaeon, assembly GCA_027006785.1. Taxonomy (GTDB): domain Archaea; phylum Thermoplasmatota; class Thermoplasmata; order WALJ01; family WALJ01; genus JALTFR01. The sequence goes on from JALTFR010000009.1 coordinate 27,035, forward strand.
GACCCTGTTCCGCCTGAATACCACGCAGGTTACAGGTGAAGAGGTCGCAAAAGCATCTCCAATTTCCTACGAGATGAATTACTATCTGGGTGTGGCCAATTCACAGCAGCTTCAACTTAACACCTACGACGGATGTATAGTGCCGGATACTTTCACACTTTACATGAATGGCACCGTATGGAATGACCACCTTATTGAAGTGAGCGAAGTTCTGAACTCAAGCTATACCGGTCACTCTTCTCTGACCCTCTCCCACCAATATGTGCAGAACGTCACTCTATACCGCAATTCCACACCCATTCCTGAGTCAGACTACAGTGTAAACAGTCTGAGCGGAGATATCCAGATTCTAAACTGGGTGGGCGGACCGTCTAATGTTACTGCAACATACTATTATCACAACAATTATTCTCTGAATCCACAGACAGGTGTCATTTATCTGGTGAGTTCTCATAACGGAAAGCGTTTCAGTGCAGACTACGGACATTATTCCTATCCGTCGAGCGCTTCTCTATCAAGAGGTGGGTCTTCAACAGCCACAGTATGTGCGGGTTATACCCTTTATGCAAATGGCAATACTCTGGTAGATGGCGTTGATTACACACTCGATACCGCTACCGGAACCATAAACTTCCTTAAGAGGCTTTCACCAGATACGAGAGTTACCGCTGATTATTCATATTGTGATATGGGGCAAATCAGATATTATCTGACTCATGGCCCTCAGGCTGATGAGGATATAGCTCCTGGAAGCGTGGATATTAGTGTTGGAGGAGATTACGTCTCAGACCAGGTGAACACAGTCTCCGGAGAGCAGGTGGCAGACCTCTCAGTCTCTCATGTTTATAACGAGGAGGCTGGAGTCCCATTCACTCAGTACTACGGATACAATCTATACTGGCTTAAACACAATTCAACCCTTGGAGAGTACATAGTTTCCAGCAGTGTCAAAGTATATTCCAACGGAAACCTCCTGACAAGAGGAAGCGATTATATACTGGCCACAGACGGAGGCTCTGATCTGGAGAACGGAATGATAGGCATAAAGACCTCGTATTCCAGCACCTATCTTTCCATTACATACGACTATTATACTGCAGATGTAGTGGATAACGGGACCTACGATGACGGTCAGTATGACATCATACTCCACACAAATCATCCCAATATAATCCCATCGTCACTTGCAATCAAAGTCGGAGGTACATCAATATCCGAGACATACTCTGTGGATGCAATAAACGGAACCATATGGGTCCATCAGCCGAATCTGGCCAACTGGGCAGGAAAGCAGGTTAGTGTGGATTACAGATATCACTCGGGATACATGGTAGGCTTCGATAACGGAAAGCTTAGCCTCACAAACACGCCTTTTGACAGGACTGTCGAGGTATCTTACAGATACTACAATCCTTCAGAGGTCACAAGCATACAGTTGAGTCACGGAACCTTGAGTCCAAGGCCCTCTACACTGATAGTTCCCGGAAGTTTCCATCTCTATAAGGATGACTGGTCGGATGAGGTCGCTCCTTCAGATTATTCTGTGAACTGGACCACCGGAGAGGTGATGATGAACAGGTGGCTTTATGCAAACAACACATATTATATGAAGTACGACTATTATACAGACATAGCAGAGTACTACTCGACCTCGGGTGCATTATCCATATCTCCTGCTGGTACGGATACTGTCAATCTCCTGACCAACGTTAGCGTAAAACTGGACGGCTCTGAGATATCCAATTACACCGTTTCAGGTAACGGAAGCAACACAATAAGGATAGCTTTCAACAGTTCCATTGGCCCGAATCACCATCTGGAAATAGCTTTCAAATGGATGAGAAGTTCCGATGATACGCACCCGATAATAACATATCTTCCACAGGGAACAAAGTCTGGGAACTCGACCACGGAGATATATGTGCCGTCCTTCAGGATATACTTCTATAATGCATCTAATGGAACAACCTATTCGCCGAAGGAGGGCTATCCTTCATCAGGAGGAAGATATACAATCGATGGAGCAACAGGAAAACTAAATGTATATCCGAAAAAGAATGAGATAGTCAATGTAACATACGAATATTACAATATCAGCACATATTCGATGATATCTCTCACCGGTACATCTCAGTCTGACAACATCATGAAGGCAAAGGTATTTCTCCCTCAAAGTAGCGATGCAAAGTATAAAGACTCAGTTATTGATCACATACACCTTTATAACTCAACCGGTGACTTCTCAGGGGCATGGAGCTACGATGCCAGCACAGGAGAGATAAGTTTCCAGGCCTCGAGTTTCCAGCATCTTTCCAGGAATGACAGGCTTTTCGTAGACTATACATACTATTACCCGACCGCATCAATCTCCAATACCTTTACTCTGACTCACAGGAATCTAGTACCCGGCACATGGAGCGTTACCAACAACGGTGCGGAGATGCAGGAAGGTACCGATTATAGCATCAATCCTCAGGAGGGCATTATAACCATCAAAAATACCATAACACAGAACTGGAAAGTGGATATAAGCTATGAGTACTACACTCCAAAGGAGGTTCTCTATCTGTCAGAGACAAACAGGACAATCCAGAACATAAACATATACAGGAATGGAGCCCTCTTGTCACCTGACGAGTACTCATTCGACAGTTTCCACGCTACCATAGAGCTTGTAAAACCGGCAAGTATAGGAGATGTTATCAGTGCTGAGTACAGTTATGTATATACCACCACCATACCGGTGGTCATAAATGTTCCTGAAAGATCCACAAATATGCAGTATGGAGGAAACTCGAGCTATACGCAGGATATGTACAACAACTCAGCCATCGGTGGTGGGTTCGGCAATGGTGCCAGAACAGGAGACTGGAGGTTTTACTTCTCCGACATCCCGAATCAGGGAATAGTAAACAAGCCGGGAAATATGCTGCTTATGGATACCAAATGGGATAAAAACGGAACAGATATCGATTCATTCCTGTTTGCGTCCATGCCCCAGAACTACAATCCGGTCACTCTTTCAAGCTTTGAAACAGAGAGATATGGACCGAGCTCCACAATAGATGTGGGTGGAAGTACCGAAACAGGCGCTGCGGTCTTCACCACAACAGGTTCAAGCGAGGAGTTTGTGGGTGCACCACTACATGGCGGCCTTTCTGTTGTAGCTCTCCACAGCACACATCTCAACGGAACAGAGGGAATAGAGCACATATCTGGGGATACGGGAACTGTGGCCATTTCAGGCCCTCAGGTGGCATACAATCCTGCCACGGGTGCAAATGAGCTGACAGTATATACTTCGAATCTCTCAGGCTCAGCATCCGTCACAGTGAGCTCTTCCATGGCATGGGCAGGCCTCGGCGGAAAAGCGGCAGGTCCATCCGCTCCAGAGCTCTATAAGAACCTCCCAGCAAAGCAGGATGATGTAAGTGGTATAACAACAAATGCGGAATATATGCAGGCCCTTGCAAATGGTTTCTATACAAAGACCGTTGAAGTAAGCAACAGCGCTCTGATATTTGACACACATATCACGAGTCCGAATTGCCCGGATCTTGACCTCGGTGTGTTCCTGGATGGCAAGAACGGAGCTCCAAAGGACGGAAAGGCAGAACCAGAAGAACTTGTTGGCATATGTGCAGATGCGGATGCTGATGAAGAGGTCAAGCTCATATCTCCTCCTGCCGGAACCTACATAATAAAGGTGCTGGGTTATGACGTACCTCCATCTGGAGGTGTTTTTAATCTGGCGATAACACTGGTGCAGGGTTCGGGCCTCGGTGTCGGAGGAAAGATAGACCATAGCATACCTGCATTCTCAAGCAACAGTCTGTCTCTCACATGGAATCTGCCGGGCGATACACAGAACGGTCATCTCCTGGGCGCATTCTATGTCGGGCCAAGAAATGCAGAGATGTCCATACTGATACCGGTCACCATAGTTCTAGAGAGGCCAAATGCAAGCAACCCATATATCGCTATGACCAGAGCAACTCCTGCACCCGGAAGTACGATAATGGAGAAAAACGTGGGCATCGTCGTGGGCATACAGACCACAAGCGAAGGAGGAATGGGTTCGGCACCAACACACCTATATCTGGATGGAAATGATGTTACGGCATTCTCAAAGCTGGTTCTGAGCGGTTCCAGTCTCAGTGTTCAGTACAATGCCAAAGACCTCTCGGAGGGAATGCATGAGATACACATCGTTTCTTCTGATGCAGCAGGACATACAGTGGACCAGAAATGGTCTTTCCTTGTTAGTACGAGCCCCATGGAGATATCCGGAGAGAACATACCGCCGGGTGCGGTTGCGCTCAAACCGGTCTCTTCGTCTCAAAGCAGTGATGTTACTCCGGTAATCTATGTAAGTTCCAGCGCTATGGTTTCCACGCCAACTTACACTCTTACAGGTGTAACTACCCCGGGCGTTAAGGTATCTGTGGGTGCCAACCATGTAAATACGGATCGCTTCGGCCACTTCTCAATACCTGTGAAACTCGTCGAAGGAGACAACACCATATCCGTAACCGTCACTGACAGTAGCGGAATAGAATACTACTACTCCTACGATGTGGTTCTGGATACAACCG
>JALTFR010000010.1 GCA_027006785.1 Thermoplasmata archaeon
GTGATAAGGAGATAGAGCTACCTTTTGCCGTCATGGGTATATTGAACGTAACTCCTGACTCGTTTTCCGATGGTGGCAGATATGACAGGCCGGATGCGGCAATAGAAAGGGCACTGCAGATGGTCGAGGAAGGTGCGAGCATAATAGACGTGGGTGGAGAGTCCAGCAGACCGGGTTCTCCGAGGGTATCCGCAGAGGAGGAGCTCAGAAGGATAATGCCTGTGATAAAGGGTATAAGAGAGGTAAGCGACATACCGCTCTCAGTCGATACCTATAAGCCGGAGGTGGCTGAAAAGGCGCTCAATGCGGGAGCGGACATCATAAACGACATCTACGGGCTCAGGAAGGACGGGATGGCAGAGCTAATTGCAGAACACGGTGCGGGCGTTATTATAATGCATATGAAAGGAGACCCGGACAATATGCAGAAAAACCCAGAATACGATGACGTGATATCTGAGATAATAGCATTTCTGGATCTTCAGGCTGAAAAGGCCATAGAAGCCGGCATATCACCCGAATCCATAGCCATAGACCCTGGAATAGGGTTCGGTAAGACGCTGGAGCATAACCTGAGGATAATAAGGGAGCTGCGGGCGTTCCGCTCTCTGGGTTTTCCTGTGCTTCTCGGCGCTTCCAGAAAGTCTTTCATAGGTATGAGTCTTGACCTCCCGGTTCAGGATAGAAAAGAGCCTTCTGTGGCTGTGGCATGCATGGGACTGCAGAGGGGTGCCTCGATATTCCGGGTTCACGATGTGAAAGAAACTTTCAGAGCGCTCCGCATGGTTAAGTTTATTGAGATTCCGGATTAAAAGGGTTAAAGGTTTGAAGCTCTGAAAGGCCTCAGATGTCTCTCATCTTCCCGTACATCGAGGATATTTTCCTTGTCTCAGTCCTCTCGCAGTTCGGGCAGTAGACCATCGTTCCCTTTCTCACCATCGGGCCGCGGCATTTGGAGCAGAGGGCCTTTACCACACCGTATTCCGGATATCCTGTCGTAAGCTGAACCGAGGGCTTTGCCTGTATGACCTTCGCCCTCACGTAATCCCCTATCTTGAACTCTTTTTTAAGGTCCTTGACATAGGCCTGCGATGCCTTTGAAACATGTATGGTCCCGCTGGTGTCTCCTGCTATCTCCCTGTCCTTTCCCTCCACCTTCTTTATGTCTATGACCACCATGGTATCACGCACCATGGTAACCACACCGAGCACTATATCACCGCGCTCTATCTCAACAACAGGGTTAAGCGGTTTTGTGCTGACAATCAGTTCATCGTCGTTGTATTCCACCGTGCCTACCTGAGAGGAGATTATCTTTCCATCCTCTTCATACGTGCCTGCACCGGCTATGTATTCTTCACTCGTGGCTATCTCGTCTCCGGGAAGCACAACTTCTCCTTTTTCCTTGTTCATTTTCTCACCTTTTCGGTCCTTATTGCGATTATTTCGAAGAATTCCACGTCCTTTCTGTGGAAATCGAAGCTCCTCTTGATCGGGAACTCGTATTCCATTTCATGTGTCACCCTTCCTCCGAGGCCTTCCATGGTCCTTAACACGAATTCCCTCGTACTTTTCATATGCATACTGTAAACCACATCTGCGAGTTCCATGGCCTTTTCCATGAAGGGCACATCAGCGTGCCTGTTCTGGGCCCCAAAGGGCGGGTTCTGAATCACCGTATCGCAGTGCTTATTAAAACTTTTCACATCTTGCACCATGAATTCCGCATCAACACCCATCCTTTCAGCGTTTTTCACCGCAGTTTTCACCATATCGTCCGAGATGTCCACTCCATAGACCCGGGAAGCGCCGAGGAGCGCTGCGCCTATGGCGAATATTCCGTTGCCACATCCGAGGTCGCATACCTCCTTTCTTTGCACATCTCCCATTGAATACGCGAAGAACAGAAGGTCCGCGGCCATCTCAGGCGGTGTGGGATACTGTTCCAGATATGCGCTCCTCACCTGAGGCACATCCAGCCGTTCAAGTTCCATCGCAAGCCTCTTTTTCTTCATTTCTCTCTCCTCTGCTCCTCTATGGCATCCTCCATGCTCATCTCTCCGATGGCCACCCTTCTGGCAAGCCCCTTTCCAATGGTTATGTTCCCGCTGATTATCCTGCTCCTTCTCTGTATCTCCCTCAGTTCACCTTCGGTCGGCTCTATCTCATATGCCCTCTCTATCCTCACGCCTTCCGTCATGGCTATGCTTATCGCAGCCTCTATGTCGTCGTTCTTCGTGTACTTTGTGCTGTTCCTCTCATCCACCATCTCCATCTCAACTCCGAGGCCGTGGAGCGCAGCGATAACCCTGTTCCTGTTGGTTATGTCTCCATCACCTATCCTTATCCTCGCACTTGAGTATCTCCGGGAGCGCAGGGCATTTCTGGCCACCCTCATGCAGTCCTCGGGGTCCCTTGCCTGCACCCTTTCCACAACCTTTCCATCGCAAATCACCGCCATTCCCGGCCTCTTTCCCGGGTCTATGCCTATGAGGACCGAAGAGCACTCTTTGGTTCCCGAAAGATATACGAGGGCCTCGCTGGCAGCCCTCTCCGGGTCATTTCTGCCTATCTTCACAGGGAAGTCTATGGAATCCACTTCCTTCTCGGAGCTCAGGACAAGGCCGACATAGGCTGGTATCTCATCTCCCGGAGTAAGCGAGATATGCGGGATGTCGAGCCTTCTCATCTCTCTGAGCAGTGAATGGTAAAGGCGGAAGTCCTCGGTGATTATGGCGGCCACTTTCACACCCCATCATTTCCTGCTCTTTTAATAAAGTTACAGTTTGATAATTAAATTTAAAATCACATATCTAATTGTTACTCACATCTGTTCCCCAAAACTTTATATACGGAACGAATTTCAGTTGTATGTCTCAAAATAATAACATAATGGCATACGAAAACAAGAAAATGTGTAAAGGAGGAATCTACTTTTCAAGGATAGATTTCGTAAGGAAGAAACATGGTATAGAGGGTATGTCGAGGATTTTAGAAAAAATGAAATCTTCAGGATATAATGGACCAATGGATGAAAAATCGATAAAAATTGCAAAGTGGTACCCGATGGACTACAATATTTCTTTTCTTAAAACGTACAGGGATTTGTACGGTGAAAGGAATCTGATGAGAATGGCAAGAGAGGCACCTAAGAGAAAAGGATTCGTAGGCCTATTTTTGAAGTGGGCTGGAAATCCTGAAACGCTGATAAAGAAATCAGGAGAATACTGGTCTTCATTATACAATTTCGGAAGACTCGAAGGCACTGTCACTGGAGAAGGAGCAGCCGTCATCAAAGGATATGATGTGTCTCCGGACCCAATCTTCTGCGACTTTTTGACGGAGTACTTCATAGGTATTATAGAGCAGACGGGCGTAAGCAGCATAACCTCGGAGCACACTCTCTGCTCTCACAAAGGGGCCGACCATGAGGAATGGGTATTGAAATGGGGGAAGTCCAACAAAGCAGATAAAAAAGAGACAAAGGAAATCTCATGGAACAAATCCCTTGAGAGCGGCATAGATGAGATAGACAGGCAGCACATGGAATTCGTAAGGATACTCAATGAGGTCAACAAAAATGTAGGAAAGGCCTCCGTAGCATCTTTAAGAAAGACTCTCAATTTCATGGACCACTATGCCCACTGGCACTTCGGAACGGAAGAAAAATATATGAAAAAATACAATTATCCCTACACACAGTCACACATGCTACAGCACAGAAAATTCTATGACTATACACAGGAAATGATTGAAAAAAGCAAGTATGGTATCGACGAGGAACTGGCTCTGTCGGTCAAGACCTACCTTATAGACTGGCTGATACTTCATATACAGAATACTGATATGAAATTTGCCCGTTTCCTCAAAGAGAATAATCTTGTGATGGAAGAGGAAGAGATGCCTGAGGATATAGAGGATGCTCTGAGAGATATGAATTTGCTAATTAAGGAATTTTAAGGAATTGTAAGATTCAATCGCTCAGCGTGAAGAGCTTCCAGTCTCCACCCACATCGAAGAACCCGAGGCGAGCTCCTGCGTCCAGCCATCCGTGGGCGTAGTTCACCGCAGCAAATGCGTTTATCATATCGCCTTTATCGAAGAAATGCAGGGCATCGTTGTAATATGATTGCGCCATGTTGAGAAAATCCTCCGCCATCTTTCGTGAGTAAGATGGCTCGGGTGCGACGATCTTCACCTTGTCCAGTGCCCTTTTTGTTATATTAAGATACCTTTTCACATGCTCCTCGGGGAGTTCTATGGTCTCGCCCCCAGAAGCCCTTTTCTCATCCTTTTGGCGCATTCAACCTCTCCTTCCGGGCAGTCTCCCCTGAGGCAGGCTGGCCCTGCGGTCTCAAAGATGGTGGGTGCAATCTTCCTGACCTGTGCGAGCATGATGTAGGCCATTGCCCTTATCTCCCACTGGGCCTTCATGCAGGTGCGAAGTGTGAAGAAGTTTATCAGTTCTCGGGCGTTCATGGTTACCACGATATTGGTGTGGGTGGCATTCGGAAGTATGTATCTGGCATCCTCCAGCGGTATGCCCATGTCCACGAGTTCCTCATACTGTTCTTCCAGATACTTCATTATCTCCTCGTATTTGCGGAGCGCCTCATCGTTGTTCTTCACCGTTGGCGGAACAACATATTCCAGGGGTTTCAGGTTCACATACCTCTGGCTCTGCTGGGAATAGGATGCGAGCCTGTGGCGAACAAGCTGGTGGGTGAGCGCTCTGGACACATTGTCTATTGCGAATGTGAAGCTCGCATGCTCGAGCACGCTGTGATGTCCCGCATCTCTCGTTATCCGTATTATCGCCTTTATCTCCTCGTCGCTCATCTCCTCCATATCCGGTGTTTCGACCGTATGGCAGCTCTTTGCGGCCATTGCCACCACCCTTTCAGGGTCCGGGGTGTATGTGATAAGTCTGACCTTCATTCCATTGCAGCCCATGATATCGCAGCCCTATACGCATATCATTTAATAGTTTTTCAGCGGCGATGCTTTTAAGTAAAGAAAGCAATCAGGGCCGGCGAGAAACAAAAAGTATTTATCCCAATTGCCGTTTAAACATTCGAAAAGGAGTGTTGGATGTGAGCCCGATAAACCCAGCTAAATTGCAGAAGCAGCTTGAACAGAAGGCCCTTCAGGAGAAGAAGAGCAGAGAGGAAGCCATAGCTAACATTCAGAGGATTCACAAGCTTATAGAGCAGTCCGAGAAGTCGGGCATAGATTCCACCGAATTCAGGAACGGTCTGAAGCAGGTCCAGTCCCACATGAGGGAAAGGGAGTTCAAGGAGGCTGCCGAAACATCAAAATCTGTCATAGAGGGCATAGAGAATTCGCTATCAGAGCTCCTCACAGAGAAGACGGAGGAGATAAAAAAGACCGTTGAAAAGGCAAAGACTCTGGGAATAGATGCATCCGATGCGGAAGAAAGCATAAAGAAGGCCGAGAAACTCGAAGAAGAACGTGAGTTCTTTTCTGCTCTTGAGGAGATAAGAAAGGCATCGGAGGCCCTCAGTTCAAGCCTCTCGGATGCTGCCGGCTCTGTTGTAGATAGCACGGAGAGCCTGATAAATGCGCTTAAGGACACGGTTGACGTATCGGAACCTTCTTCACTTCTCAATGATGCAAGAAAGAAGATATCCGAAGGAGACATAGATGCTGCACTGGAACAGTGCGAGAAGGCGAGGGAACTTCTTCAGGATGCTGCGGATTCTGCTCTTGAGACCCTCATATCCGATGCCGAGATAAACATGACGATACTGGAAAGGATTGGGGTGGATGAAAAGGAACTGAAGGAACGTCTGGAAAAGGCAAAGAGCATGCAAGGTCCGGAGAGGATACGGGAGGTAATGGAGGTCGGAAGGCTGGCACGGGAGCGCGTGAAAGAGAACCTGCGTTCCAGAGTGGATGCCATGCAGTCCGATGTGGATTATATCATCGAGCTCGGAGGAGACCCATCCGAACTTGAATTGCTTTTGAAGAAGGCATCCGACAATATAGACTCAAATAATCTGGCACTGAGTGCCGAAACGCTTGAAAAGGCGAAGCAGAAGTCGGAGGACATAAAGTTCAATATAGTTGTAAAGGCCATGAACCCGGCTTTTTCAAAGATAAAAGCGGCCAGTGGGATAGGGGCCGACATATCCGACCCAGAGAAGCTACTTCTGGATGCCAGGAATGCACTCAAGATCGGGGAATACAAGAAGGCAATGGAGCTCTCAAAGGAATGTGAGGATAAACTCGATGAGATTCTGGAAGCATATAAGAAAACGAGCAAACTCCTGCCCGAACTTGACCGCCTGTTCAAAGAGGCTGAAAAGCTAAATATAGATATAACAGAGGCAAAAAGTCTCCTTGTATCAGTTAAAAAGGCCATCTCCGAGAGAGATTTCGTAAGGGCATATACTCTGTCAGTGCAGACCAAAGAGGCACTGGAGCGCGGAAAGGAAGCAGGTGTAAAGCAGCTTATATCTGAAGGCCGCAGGCTCATGAAACTCGGGGAAGAGATAGGCCTTGATATGGTGGCTGAAGAGGTATCTTTCCAAGAGGCCGAAAAGGCACTGGAACGTGATGATGACGCAAAGGCCAAGAAGTTTGCAGAAGACGGGTTAAAAGAGGTTCAGGAAAAGTTAAAGAGCCATCTGGACATTCGATTTGAGGAAATAGAATCAGATATGGAGGAGATAAAAGATACTGTGGATGTTCATGACAGCAAGGCGCTTCTTATAAAGGGAAGGAAATATCTGGAGTTCGGAGATTATTCATCTGCTGCGGAGAGCCTCAAGCAGCTTGAAAGCATGTTATCCAGCCTTCAAAAGGAACTCGCAGAGAAGAGGGTTGAGGAGGTAAGGAAAACCGTGGAAGAAGTTCTTGCGGAGATGAAGGCTCCGAATCAGGATCTTGAAGACGGGCTGGCCGATATGCTGGCTGCCATGAAAGAGGAGCGCTATGCCGATGCAATATCCATATCGAAGGAAGTGGAAGAGAAGGCCAATAACGTGGCAAAAAACAGCGCTCAGAAGGCATATAATGGGGCCAAGGCAGAGCTTTCAAAACTGAAGAATCTTCAGGGAAAGGTTGATCTGAATAGATTCCACAATGCGCTTTTAGAGGCAAGGGCTGAGTTCAAGAGGGGAAATTACATTCACTCCATGAACATATCGAGAAAGATGCTGGAGGATTTGAATGAGTTCATGTCAAGATACAAGCGTGCCCTGTCATCCTTCGAACTGGCACAGAATGCTGTGAAAGAGGCCAGAAAGAAGAAGGTAAATGTCACCTCGCAGGCAAAGAAGATACTTACAATAAGGAAACTCATGTCGGAAGGGAAATACGAGGAGGCCGAGAGGCTTTCGGAGGAGATTCAGGAGGAGCTTTCGGGCTCTGTGGCCAAGCAAGACATAGAATCCCGCATAAAGATGGTTGAAGCAGGTCTCTTTTCAGCCAAGACCATGGGAATAGAGACAGCCGATGCTGAGGAGCGCCTCAAGGCCATAAAAAACGCTGTTGCAGAGGGAAAAACCGATGAGGCAACTCAGAAGATGGATCTTCTGGAGAAGGACATGGAGAAGTACTTCCGGGAGGCCATAGAGGAGAAGATATCTCTGGCGGAGAGCCTTATAAGTGATGCGAGAAAGATAGGAATAAATGTCAAGAAGGCGGAGGAAAGCACCGCAATTGCAAGAGATGCACTGAAAAAAGGAGATTATATTGAATCATACAGATATGTTGAAGAGGCCCGGAAGGTCATAGATGATATAAAGGCCGCGAGCAAGAAGGTTGCGGAGAAGATAAAGGAGGCCCATGCAAAGATAAGCGAGGCCGAGAACCTCAGGGCGGATGTGAGAAATGCAAAGGTGATACTGGACAGAGCAATAGATGCCCTCAAGGACAACAAGCCCAAGGAGTCTATGGAACTGGCAGAGCAATGCATAGCCATGGTGGATGAAGAGGAGCGCAAAAAGGTAGGAAGAGTTATAGAGGACTTTGTAAAGATAATAGAAAAATCCAAGAAATCAGGAATGGACGCATCCCTTGCGGAGAATCTTATACATCAGGCGAAGAATGCTATGGAGGAGAAAAAGTACCAGAAGGCCCTGAGCCTTGCCATGCAGAGCGAGGTTGAGATGGAGAAAGTGGGGCTCCAGAAAGACATCGCGGAAAAGGCCATAAAGACCCTCAACGAGAAGATAGAAGAGGTGAGAAAGAAGGGTATATCGGTTGAGCAGGTTCTTACCATGTTGAATAAGGCGGAAGGGGCTTACGATGCCGGAGCATACATTAAGTCCTTCGAGTATACCATGAAGGCGGGTGAGGAGCTTCAGGACATCAAGGAACTATACGAGAGCATAGATTTCGACCTCAGGGAGCTGGAATCAAGGCTTCAGGATGCAAGAGACAACAAGATAGACGTAGTGAGGCCTTCCGAGCTTTATGTTTCCGCGAAGGCAGCTCTCGAAAAAGGAGATGTTGAAGAGGCAAGAAAGAAGATAAAAGAGGCTCTCAAGGCAATGGATGAGGTATTCGTCGAACATGTGGACGAGATAATAGACTATGCAGATGCAAAGATAAAATATGCCAAAAAGATGGGTGCCAATGTCTCCGAGTCCGAGACCGCTATAAAAGAGGCCAAGAAGATAAAGGAGAAAGACCCCTCAAAAGCACTCCGGCTTGCCAACGGTGCAAGGGCAATGGTGGAGAGCTCCGGCACAGACACGTCCTTTGTGGACCGCGCATACTCCGTTAACTTCGAAATAGCCAGGGCGAAGAGGTTCGGCGTGGACGTTAAGAAGGCCGAACAGATGCTCAAGAGCGCAATAGAGTCCGTGGACACCGATTCCAGAGCTGCCGATGAGAAACTATCCAGTGCTGACGAGGAGGTAAAGAGAGCACTGGGACGTATAACGCCCGATATCGAGATAAGTATAGATGCTCCTGAACTTGAGAAGGATGTCTGGAAGGAGGCAACTGTAAAGGTCACCAACAAGGGAAATGCGCCCGCGAGGGATGTCAAACTCAATATAGCGGGAGATATGGAGATAGAAGGCCTTGATATCATAGAAGAGATGGATAAAGGAAGCACGGCCGAGCTCGGTGCCAGGATCATGGCCCAGAAAGAGGGTGAGATACCGGTCAATATCGAGATATCCGCAAAACGCCTTTTCGATGGAAAGGAATTCAATTTCATGCAGAAAAGCACGCTCAAGACGAGAGAGAAGCCGAAAGAGGTCGCTCCAGCAAAGGAAGTGACTGCTGAAAAGCCCGAGAAGTGCAAGTTCTGCAATGGAACCATAAAGCCCGGTATGAAGATGATAGTCTGTGGTTCATGCGGGGCAACATATCACGTTCCGTGTGCAAAAAGGATAGGAATATGCAAGGTCTGCGGCGCTTCACTGGAGCCGAAGGGAAAACCGAAGGTTGCAAGGAAGAAACTGGCCATAAAACTCGGATAATCAAAAAAAAGAAAAGGGGGAGGATGTTCATCGTCACTGGTGAAGATATCTCTCCTCGAACTCCAGCAATTTTGCCCTTTTTTCCTCTGTTCTTTCGAGTTTTTCCATCTTTTCGAGGAGAAAATCTATTCTTTCGTCGGTGAATTCGCGTATCGCAGCCCTTATGACCTCCGACCTGGTGGAATATCCGTCCAGTTTCATCAAAAGGTCTATGTACCTCAAATCCCGCTTTGGTATCCGTATGGTCACTTTTTCGCTGTCTTCCATGGGCTTACACACGCCTGCCGACAGCATACATCGGACATCCGATGTACATTATTTGTCGGACAAAAGAGGACTAATGTAGGACACTATTTAAAGTTTTCCAGAATGATGTTATGATTCTGTAAAAGGCTTATATACGGATTGTCTATGGGGGAAAACAGGTGATTCAATGGATGTTGAGACAGTGAAGAAGGAGATAATGGAGAAACTCGGGTTAGATGAGGTCAACTCCGGCGTTTTCTACGGAGAATGGGCCCCTGTGGAGGGTCGCGAGCTCATAACCTCGTACTCTCCCATAGACGGAAGCCCGATAGCGAAGGTCAGCATGGCCACGAAGGAGGACTATGAGAAGGTCATGAAGGCCGCGGAGGAGTCCTTTAAGGTCTGGAGCGAGATACCGGCGCCCAAGAGGGGTTGGGTCGTGAGAGAGATAGGCCAGGAACTGATAAAGTACAAGAAGGAACTCGGAAGGCTGGTCTCCATAGAGGCAGGAAAGACACTATCCGAAGGAGAGGGGGAGGTCCAGGAGATGATAGACATCGCGGACCTCGCCATAGGGCTCTCAAGGCAGTTCTATGGGCTTACGATAGTGAGCGAAAGAGAGGAACACAGGATGTACGAGCAGTGGCTCCCGCTCGGAACGATAGGCGTGATAACATCTTTCAACTTCCCGTGCGCTGTCTGGGCATGGAACACCATGATAGCCAGTGCGGCAGGGGACACATCGGTCTGGAAGCCGTCCAGCAAGGGAGCGCTCATCGCCGTCGCAACGATGAAGATAGTGAACAGGGCCGTTGAGAGGCTCGGATATCCCCCGATATTCTTCCTTGCGGTTGGCAGCGGAAGCACCGTGGGAGAGTGGATGTCCACGGACAGCAGGCTGCCCCTCATATCCTTCACGGGCTCCATACCCACGGGAAAGAGGATATCCGAGAATGTGGCGAAGAGGCTGGGAAGGACAATACTGGAACTGGGCGGGAACAACGCCGCCATAGTCACGGCAAAGGCGGATATAAACAACGCTCTCAAGGGAGTTGCCTTCGGCGCACTCGCCACATCCGGACAGAGGTGCACCAGCACAAGAAGGCTGATACTCCACGAGGACATATACGACGAGTTCCTCGCAAGGCTGAAGAACATCTACGAGAAGGTCAGCATAGGCAACCCGCTGGAAGAGGGAGTTCTCATGGGTCCGCTGAGGGATGAAGCCTCCTTCAACAAGTACATGAACGCCGTTAAGAAGGCTCAGGAAGAGGGCGCGAAGCTCGTCTACGGCGGAGAGAGGGTGAACATACCCGGATTCGAGGGCGGATACTATGTGAAGCCCACCATACTTGAGGCGAAGCCGGATATGGAGATGGTGAAGACCGAGACCTTCGCACCGATAATCTATGTTCTGAAGTTCAGGACAATAGAGGAAGCGCTGGAGATACACAACAATGTGCCTCAGGGGCTTTCATCCGCAATATTCACCAACGACCTGAGGGAAGAGGAGTACTTCCTGTCCCACAAGGGCTCTGACTGCGGAATCGCCAATGTGAACACAAGCACCGCAGGAGCGGAGATAGGCGGAGCCTTCGGAGGCGAGAAGGAAACAGGCGGAGGAAGAGAGAGCGGAAGCGATGCATGGAAGGCCTATATGAGAAGGCAGACAGTGACGATAAACTATGGAAAGGAACTTCCGCTGGCGCAGGGCGTCAGGTTCGACATAGAGTGAGGTGGTTAAGATGATATGGCCGAATGAGAAACC
>JALTFR010000011.1 GCA_027006785.1 Thermoplasmata archaeon
ACTTTCTTTCCTATTTGTGTCTCCATTGGCCGTACTGGCATCTGCTGATGAAATCAACATCCCACTCCTTTTAATTCATTCCTCGCTTTCATTTCTTGGTACAACACTCACAGCAATATCCGTCGGTGTTGCAAACGCGTCTTATTTTCCGGTAAAAATTGTTTTTAAAAATGAGGGCCATGAAGAAAACTATTTGAAAGGGATACTTGTAAAATACGGAAATCCCATAATGCTCTTGAAGATTAGGGATTTGGAGGATAACAAAGAGCACAGAAAAAATTATCTCGTTCCTTCTGAGAATATTCTATACATTGAGTGGGAAGAATCGAAGTCTACAATGCCAAAATCGTTTGGTGGATTGATGGAATATATAAAAAGTGCTTTTCAGGATGGAGGAAAGGAGGCCGACCAATGACCGAATACGAACTATGCGAGAGGCCCATAATCGAAGCCCTTGAATCCCTTGGCTGGAGATATGTTCCGGGCAGGGAACTGGAGCGCGAGAGCTATGAGGTGCCCATTCTTACCGATGTTCTCAGGGATGCGGTCAGAAGGCTGTCCGGGGAGGCCGGCATAGAGATTGAGGACGAGGATGTGGAGCGCCTGATTCTCAGGCTGGAGTCCGGAGGAAGCGGAGCCGAGGGCTTGAAGGATGTGCTGGCCCATCTCAAGGAGGGAGCGGTTCCCATGGACCTCGGGAAGAAGAGAGGGCTGAGGTACATTCCGATAATTGACCACGAGCATCCGGAGAACAACGACCTCATCGTCAGCAATCAGGTTGAGTTCAGGAGCAGGGGAGGGATAATGAGGGCCGACATCGTCCTTTTCGTGAACGGGATCCCTCTGGTCGTCATAGAGTGCAAGGACCCGGCCAGCGAGAATGTTGGATGGAAGGATGCCTACGACGACATCAAATCCTACGAGCGCAGGATTCCCGAGCCGTTCAGATACATACAATTCGGAGTCGCCGCGTGTGACATCTACGACAGCGAGAAAGGCAAAGGGGTGCGTGTCTTCCCCATCATCCCGTGGTCCGATGACATCAAGCCGAGCGTATGGAGGGACGAGGAGGGAAATGCGGGTATCGAAGGTCTGAAGAACCTCCTGTCCCCCGAAACCGTCCTCGACCTCATCAGGAACTTCATCTTCTTCACCCAGAAGAAGGGCGAGGATATCCGCCTCTTTCCGAGATATATGCAGTACCATGCTGTCCGCAGGATACACGGCAGGGTCAGGGAGCGGATGCTCGAAGGAAAGGAGGATGCGGACCGCGGCCTTATCTGGCACTGGCAGGGCTCCGGCAAGACATACACCATGATATTCTCCGCATATCGCGTATACACCGACCCGGTGATGGAGAAGCCAACGATATTCTTCATAGTTGACCGGAAGGAGCTTCAGGACCAGATGTGGAATGTCATAAAGGGCATGAACCTCAGCCCTCTGGAGGTTGAGAAGGTCGGAAGCATCAGGCATCTCAAGGAGATAATCGAGCACGACGGAGGAAGGGGAAAGAGAGGGGCCTTCATACTCCTTATCCAGAAGTTCAGGCCGGAAAAGGGCGAGGGCATCGGCGAGGAGGAGCTTCAGGAGCTTATGAAGGAGAAACTTATATCCGAAAGAAAGAACATAGTGCTTTTCATAGACGAGGGCCACAGGACCCAGTACGGAATACTGGCATCCCAGATGAGAGCGATATTCAGGAACGCCTTCATGTTCGCATTCACCGGAACCCCTGTCTCGAAGATGAGCAGGAACACATACACCCGTTTCTCCCCGCCCGGAGAGGCCTATCTTCACCGCTATTTCATAGAGGAGTCCATAAGGGACGGATACACGGTTCCCATAGTCTACCGCTTCGTGAAAGAGTGGATGGATTTCAGGAAGGAGGATTTCGAGGCAGCGGTGGAAAGCGTCTTCGCAGAGGAGGACGAGGAGACCGAGAACGAGGTGGCAAAGCGCTTCAACACCGTGAACGAGATTCTTTCAAATCCCGAACTGATAGAAAAGAAGGCCGCTCACATAGTGGAGAGCTTCATGAAAAGGGAGAACAGGGAGATGAAGGCCATGGTTGTGGCAGCGAACCGGAAGGCCTGCGTGCTCTACAAGGAGGCCATAGACAGGTACATGAGGGAGAATTACCCGCAGGAATGGTCCCCGCGCTTCTCAGAGGTCGTGATGACCTATTCGGCGAAGGAGAAGGAGCCGGAGATAGAGGATTATAGGGAGCGCATGAAGGGAAAATATCCGGCCAGCAGCTTCGAGCAGATGGACAGGATGATAACCGAGGCATTCAGGGAGAAAAAGGACCCGCAGATGCTCATAGTCACGGACAAACTCATTGCCGGCTTCGATGCTCCGGTGCTTCAGATAATGTATCTGGACAAGCTCATGAGCGGGCACAATCTCCTTCAGGCGATAGCCAGGACAAACCGCCCCTATCCGGGAAAGGCCTTCGGCCTGATAATTGACTATGTCGGCATATTCAAGAGGTTCAAAGAGGCTCTGGAAGAGTATTACGAGATGGAGGGAGCGCTCAAAATCGCCATTGATATCTCCGAACTGGAGAAAGAGCTCATCTCATCACTTGAAGAGATGGAGGCGCTCATGAAGGGCTCATTCGACCCTGCGGCGATAAACAGCGGGGACAGGGATGCGATAAACCGCGCTCTCACCCGGATAATGGAGATAGACGACGAGAATGTTGAATCTCTTTTCGTGCCTCTCTATCGCAGGATAATACACATATACGAGCTACTCGGGCCAAGCGAGATAAAGGTGGAACCCGAGATAATGGAGAAGATGGACGCCCTGAAAACCATATATGCCCTTTACAGAAAGCGCTTCGGGAAGGACATTGACCCGCAGAAAGCGGAGGAATACCTGAAAGAGGTGCGGGATGCGCTCTACGACTCCATGCATATCAAGGAAGTGGATGGAAAGAGTGTCGAGATGGTACTGGATGAGGAATACATCGAGATGTTGAAGTCCATAAAGGAACCGGACGACGGCATGATACTGGACATGACCTCCGTTCTCAACAGGTATGTGATGAAGATAAGACAGAACCAGTGGGCCGACACGGTCTATAAGGACATAATAGACTCCATAGAGAACGCTGTGGAGCGCTGGAGGAGAAGGGAAAGCGACCCGGAGGCCATAAAACTGGAGTACCTTCGGATAATGGAGGAGATCAACGACATTGAGAGGGAAAAGAAGGCCCTGCCTATAAGGGACTATGAATACCCAATTTTCATCTATCTGAAAAGGACCTTCGGAGAGGAGCACGCAGAGGATTATGTGCATCTGATTCGGGACATCATGAAAAATCTTGAGGAAAAGGACCTTCTCTTTCCCGGATGGTACGAAAAAGGGGAGACAAGAAGAAAGGTCGGCGAGGAGTTCAGAAAATCCATACTTGCCATGCTCATGAAGGAAAAGATACTGCCGTATCAGGAAGCCAAGGAGATCCTTGACGATGTGGTGGAAGACATAATCTCCATACTGGAGACCGGAAGGCCATGACCCACCCACCTCTCGAATACACCGTCTCCCACCGCCGCGTCCGATACGCCAGAATTGACATGAGAGAGGGGGAACTCATGCTGATACTTCCACATGGAACAGACCCTGGGGAATTCGTGGAGCGCCATTATGGGAAAATAAAAAAGATGTACGACGAGGTAAATGAGATAAAACGAAAGGCGATGGAAGGGGTCAAAGAGGGCTATGTTGAACTGCTGGGCAGGGAATACAGGCTCGTCGAGGACTGCAAAGCCCGGCCATTTATAGAGAAAAACGAACTGCATTTCTGCCCGAAGGACTACAGGCGAACAAGGGAGTTCATCAAAGGGATGCTGAGGCCTGGGTTGGAGCGCAGGGTATCTCATTATTCGGAGATGACCGGGTTGAGTGCGGAGCGCATCTTCATCAAGGAGCAGGTCACAAAATGGGGCAGCTGCTCAAGCAGGGGAAACCTGAACTTCAACCTGAGGCTCGCATTTGTTCCCTCCGATTTTCTGAACTACATCGTGCTGCACGAGGTCCTTCATCTCAGGCACATGAATCATGGAAAGGAGTTCAAAAGGGAATTGAGAGCGCTTTACGGAAAGGAATTGCCGACGAAGGACGAGATGATGAGGCACTGGCTGAGGAGCGGGCATTATCTCAGAGCGCTCGGCAAAGAATAAATGCGGATGCGATTAAGCACCGTGAAGATCTCCATCGAAAACCTGAGCGAACCCGAGATGCTGCGGATACGGAAATACGACGACCCGGAGAACCCCAGAGGGCCGTATCTGAGATGGAACGGGAGCTCCTTGGAGACGGACATATTCGGACAGATACCTCTTTTTCTGGCGGCAGAGCGCATTGAAGATTCCATTTTTCCGGGAAGCGTTCAGCACGACCCGACATATTCCATACTTCCGGCTGAGAACGACATTGCAATGAAATTCGTGAAACGGCCACTGCTGCCCAAAATGTCGGTTAAGAAGCCTGTGGAAGACCTAGCCCGCTCATTCAGGGAATCCGTCGGTCTCAGGGCAGGGGGAAAGATGGGCGTGCTTCTCTCGGGAGGTGTGGATTCATCGGCCATCGCTACCCTTCTTTCCGAATATGATGTAAAAGCGTTCTGCGTGGCGGACGGAAAGGACATGGAGAGCGCTCTCCGGCTTTCAAAGAAACTTGGCATAGAACTGGTCGAGGTGCACATAGCTAAGGATGAGGTTGAGGCATCCATACCAGAGATATACCGCATCCTCGGGATGAAGGACTATGTGTATTCAACGCCGGTCTATCTCCCTGTGATAACCTCGCTGTCTATCATGTTTTTCTTCGCATTCAGGGAAGCGAGGAAAGAGGGGGTTGAGAGGCTTTTATCCGGCATCGGCTCGGAGGAACTCTTCGCAGGCTTTACGGACTGGACCGGAGAGGACATGGAAAGACAGGTCACGGAGCGCTCATACACGATATACAAAAGGGACCTCTGGAGAGACCATGCTATGGCCAGTCATTTCGGCATTGAGATGGAGTATCCGTTTCTGGACAGGGAATTCGCATCACTTGCGCTCTCCATTCCGGTCGAGATGAAGGTGAGGGATGGCATCAAGAAGTGGATATGGAGGAAGGCGGCCGAAAGGCTTGGCGTCCCTGAGGAGAACGCATGGAGGAAGAACAGGGCAGCGCAGTACGGGAGCGGTGCGGACCGAATACTTGAAAGGCTCGTTAAGAAGAGAGGCCACAGGTACAGGATGAGCTATCTCATGGAATTACTGGAAAAGGCTTAAACTATGGAGGCCATTCAGCGCCGGTGATATCATGCTCACGGATAAGGTGGAATCCCTCAGGGATGAGATGGTAAGAGCGATGGTGGAGATGATAAAGATCGAGGCCATAAGCCCGGAGGCAGGTGGAAAAGGGGAAGTAAAAAGGGCTGAGTTCCTTGAGAAGTGGATATCAGACTTCGGTTTCGATGAGATAAAGAGGTACGATGCTGAAGATCCAAGGGCAGAGGGGGGCGTGAGGCCTAACATCGTCGCAACGATATATGGAAAGAACAGGGAGCGCAGCATCTGGATAATAAGCCACATGGACACGGTTCCTGTGGGTGACATCTCGAAGTGGGACACGGACCCCTTCGACCCTGTTGTGAAAGATGGCAAAATATACGGCAGGGGAACCGAGGACAACGGGCAGTCGCTCATCGCTTCCATGTATGCGGCAAAGGCCATAATCGAGAGCGGAGAGAGGCCGGATTACAATTACTCTGTGGTCTTCGTAGCCGACGAGGAGACGGGCAGCAAGTACGGGATACAGCATCTCGTGAAGCTCGGCCTCTTCAAGAAGGATGACCTTGTGGTTGTGCCGGACCACGGGGTTCCAGAGGGAAATGAGATAGAGATAGCCGAGAAGTCCATCTACTGGGTGAAGGTGACCACCTACGGAAAGCAGACCCATTCAAGCATACCGCATACCGGGATAAATGCACTGCGGGCAGGGGCAAAATACCTTGTGGAAGTGGATAAGGAACTTCACGAGCGCTTTTCGGACGAGAACCCGATATTCGGGCCGCCTGTGTCAACATTCGAGCCCACGAGGAAGGAGGAGAACCAACCCAACATAAATGCGGTTCCCGGCGAGGATGTCTTCTACTTCGATATGCGCCTTATCCCGGAACATAACATAGACGATGTCATGGAGCTCATGAACAGTGTTGCCGACAGAGTATCCAAAGAAACCGGTGCAAAGGTGGTTCCCGAGCTCTTCCGTGGAGAACAGGCTCCCGAACCCACGCCTCCCGACTCGGAGGTCGTGGTCAGGCTCAAGAATGCCATTGAAAAGGTGCGTGGAATTAAACCGAAACTTGTGGGGATCGGCGGAGGAACATGCGCCGCATACATACGATATGAGGGAATTCCCGCGGCGGTCTGGAGCACCATAGATGAAACGATGCACCAGGCGAACGAGTACTGCAAAATAGATAACCTTGTGAACGACGCGAAGGTCTTTGCGCTCCTCGGCTTCAGCCGTATGCCGTGAGCTCATCCACCTTCATGAACTCCCTCAAAAGCGAGGTGGCATAGCAGCCCTTGGGAAGCATGAAAGAGAGCCTTATGGAATTCTGCGGCATCTCCTCTATTCTCAGGTCCATCACCTTTGAGAGCAAGGCCCTTCTTGTTCCTGCTGAGTTCAGGTTCTCAGGCCTTTCGAATATGAAGTCCCCGGCCTTCAGGCCTTCGGCCTCTATGACCTTCCTTTCTATTTCACCCTGTATTCCATCGGCCAGCATGGTATCGCTGCCGAAGACAGCGCCTGTGATGGCAGCCTTTCCCTCCTTCACCCTTTTCTCTATCCTCGGCCGATTTCTTTCTTTCACCTTTATCATCTCGCGGTAGACTGGCATTCCATTATCAAGGCCGACCACGATGTCGCCTTCCAAGACCTCCGTGATGAGCCCCCTCCTTATCCTCTCTGAGAGTATCAGGTTGAAAAGGTATGACTGGTAGGCATGCACGAACATCCGCGAAAGGTTCTGGGGAAGCACCTCTATGGCGCCCACCCAGTCGTCCCTGTTCACAACGAGATGGTTCAGTATCGCCCTCTCGAATGTCAGCTGCTTCGGGTAGTTGCGCAGGGCCTCCTCGAAGTCCAGCGTTTCCATGAACCTCTTTCTCGCCTCGTATGCCTCCTCTCCCTCGATAACGCTCGGATAACCCAGGTACTCTATGACAGCGGCCCTGAAGTCCTTTCTCACCAGATGCCTTCCGACGGTGTGCGTTATCGGCCTTACCGAGCCGAAGCGCTGCACCCCGAAGTAGTTGGGAAATCCGCCCGCATCCTCGATTGCGGAGCGCACACATTCCGCTATATCCATGGCATCCTCACCAACTTCCCTGAGAACCACATCGAAGCGGTTTCCTATCAGGTCTCCAAGGAATACCGGGCTGGAGACCCTGTGCGCCCTGTCTATAACGACATCCTTTATCCTTATTGACAGAACATCCTCCATGGGAGCGTCGAAGACCATGACCTGCGTGGTTATCGCCCTTTTGTCCTTTGTTCCCGCGAAGTATATCCTCTTCCTGCTGATCCCCAGGGAGCGCGATAGCTGGCGCACGAGCCGGTTGGTCTCCCAGTTCCGGGAGCGCACAAAAGCGAGGGTGTATCTTCCGTTCTCATCCTCGAGAATGTCCAGAGGCACCTCTTCGACTATGAAGTCCTCCGGAAATGCCTTTAACCTTCCGCCTGTCCCACCGCATTCTTCACTCAGGTATGCATCGAGCCCTATCCCGCTCATGAGTTCAGCCCGTCCAGGGCGTCCCTGTACTCCTTTGACAGGGCTTTGAGCGCCTTCTTAAGGGCGTTCTGCGGCTTCCCCTTCTTGACCTTAACATATATCTGAGGCAGGTCCATTTCAGGATGCACCTTGTGGTACTTCACCTCTTCCACCTCATCCATCTTCAGAAGCTGATGGACGAAGGGCTGTATCAGTGTGTTGTCCGGCTCGGATATCTCGATGTGGATGAAATCCTTTCCTTTGTCTATGAGTTTGGCCTTCATAATATCACCCCGATATGCGCTCTATTTTAAATCTTTCCCTGCCGAGCGTGTCATGGATCCGGATGTAATTGAATCCCGCATATGCCGCCATGAGAAGAAGTGCGAATTCTTTGGGCATTGGAACGAAGGGTATCAGGAAGAGGAAGAACTGTATGAATGTGGCCTTCCAGAGGTATCTCATCCCAGCACCTGCGTAGCTCCCGTATCCGATGAGCGCTCCGGTCGAACCCTGAATCGCGGTGTATGAGAACGCTATTGCGGTGAAGGATATCATCCAGTAGGCCTTCTCGTGGATGTCCGAACCAGGTGGTGACAGGTACATCATTTCGGCGGATATTATGGCACCCATCGTGAAGCCCATAGCCGCTCCATACCATATGGTCGCCCTCTCACCCTGGTATTTCTTTCTGTTAAGGATTATGAACTTCGTCAGTTCCTCGAAAAGGGCAACGAGCCCCAGAAGAACCCACGAGTATGAGAACGCCATCTCAACCACGAGAAATATGCTTCCGATGACTATGCCCATTGCCATGAATATCAGCATCTTGTTGTGATCGAATTCGCTGTCATTATCGCCAATATACAGGAGGAGCAGGTAGACCCCAAGCCCGAATGATATCAGACCCGGAATGAAGACTTGAAACGACACGAATTTCCATGGTCGCCATCCTTTTATAGTTTTGTATTGGCCTGATGTGTCCGATATCAATATATAGTGCCTCCTGAAAAGCCAGTTCATGTCAGAGAGCTTTAAACAGTATTTCAGTGACAAAAGTCGCTCCGACCGGGCCCTCCTTCTCATTTCATGGATACTGAAGGTGAATTTTTTTATAAACCTTATAATAGGTGTGATGACGGGCAACTATATTGTATTTCTAAGAGGTCTTCTTCCTCTTTTCATAGTTCTCCTGCCGTTCCTTCTGGAGAAATATTATGGCATCAGCACTCCAGCTTTCATGGATTTGCTGATAACTCTTGCTTTCTTTCTCCATCAGTGTGGTGTTGTCTACGGGGTGTACACGATTATACCGCAGTTCGACATGGTAACCCACTTCTTCTCCTCATTTGTCCTGGCTTTTTCCATAACTGTCATCCTTTATCTAACAGACGCAAACCTCGAGGACGTAAAGCTGAACATCCCTCTCATTGCACTGTTTACAATATCTCTGACAGCCATGTTCGGAGTGATATGGGAGATGGGCGAGGCCCTTGTTGACCTGCTCCACCTTCTTCCGATGCCTGCGCAGGAGAGCCTCGCTGACACCATGCAGGACCTTTCGTTCGACATGCTGGGCTCCATCATTGTTGCTATCCTTTACTATTATACCGCTAAAAAGGGCTATTTCATGGAAGCCATGAAGGAGACTGAGATGAGCATAGAGAGACTCATCGGTAGAGAAGCAGAAAAAACTGAAAGAGTATGAGGCGGCACAATTCTTTAATCCCCCTATACTTTACTTACAGCATGGATGAACTGATTTCCGGCATATTAAATGACCGCGTTTCCGGTTCAAGCGTCATCTGCGAGCGCACATGCGCTCTCCTCTCATCTCTTCCAATAGACGAAGGCCGCCCCATCGCAATGAAGATACTGGATGCCCACAGGCCGATGGCACTCCTGCATTCATGTGTCAGAAGGTATCTGGAAGGAGAGGACATCTCATCCTTCATGGAAGAGTATAGGGAACGTATGAAGAGGGCCGCGGAGAATGCGTACAGGCTTATTGAGAAAAAAGAAAGCGTGCTCACAATAAGCTCCAGTTCAGCCGTGGAGATGATGCTCTCATCCTACGAAGGAAGCATATTCGTCATGGAGAGCAGGCCGATGATGGAAGGGACGATGATGGCGGAGCGCCTCGCCAATGTCGGAAGGGATGTCACCGTCATAAGCGATGCATACGGCATCTCAATGGTGGCAAAAGGAGAGGTTGATGCGGTCCTTGTCGGTGCGGACGCAGTTTACAGGAATATGCTGATAAACAAGGTCGGAACATACGCGCTCTCAACCGCCGCAGAGCATTCGGGAACGGAATTCATCGCAGTGCTGACAACGGACAAGATATTCCCCGATGACATTGCGCTATCCGAAGATGAGATAATGCAGTTCCACGACCCGAAGGAGATAACGGAAAGGGCAAAGGCAAAGAATCCGTATTTCGAAGCTACCCCTCTGAAAAATATCCTTATTATAATAGAAAAATAAAAGGAAAAATGGGTTCAGTGCTTTCTCCTGTAGTCCCATGCCACCATGCTTATAGAGATGGCTGTGACTGCAAGCCATACCCCGAATCCGGGAGTATCGGTAGTGGTATCAGAAGAGCTGGAGACGTCCGTCCCCGCGCTCACATGGGTTTCCGATGAACTGCTGTCTATGTTCATGTCCCGATATGCTCCGTTCCATGTCCCGTCGGAGGCATATGCTCTTACATAGGACCTCATTTTGTCCATGCTGAAATCTGGATTTCCCTGTTTCTGGGATGTGTAGTGCATCCTGAACTCCCATGTGCTGAGGCTTCCGGAGTCATCTCCTTTGAGATAGAACTGATAGTAGTGTTTCCCATATGCATCCTCGCTGTTGGCCGGATATTCAAAAGGCCCCTTTATCCACAGGCCGCCCCAGTTCCATCCGCCGTCGGAGTAATGAGCTCCAGATGAGACCCATATCTCGCTGGCGCCTGTGCTTGTACCCCTCATTATATAATCATACTCGACGGTATCGCCGGTCACCTTTATATTCACATGAGCATACTTTATGTGAACCACTATGTTGGTATTTGTCGCCCTCTCGCTGTCCGGAGAGTGTCCCTGCACGATAACAGGGCTTATGTCTATCATGCCTCCGCTGCCGGTATCGCCGCCGGAATTGTCACCTGAACCGTCGTTTCCGCCAGAGTTCTTATAGAATGTCAGGCCGTCAGCATACTGCATATTGTTGGAATACGCTGTCATCTCAACCTTGTATACGTCAGATATCTCGCTGAAATACGAGTACGGGGGATACAGCTCAAGTTTGGCACCACTTGTGTGGAAATAGTCGGAAGGCACCTCATCAGAGCCTTTGTAGAGAACTCCTGCAGAATATGAGAATGACGCTACATTGTCAGCCGAATCATGTATGTTTATTATATATAGTGTAGATTCGTCAGAACTGTCTATGTTTCCCGCCACCTGTAGGTCCACTATGACGTCGTTGCTGTCCATATCCACGCTCCCATGAACTATATCTATGCTCGGGTCGTCATACGGCGTGTTATTGAGCATATCCACAACATCTCCCGCAGGGTCATCGCTTTCTATTATGACCGATGACGTGGGGGCGTTCAGGGCGTTCGTTGCGCTCATCCCCAGAATGATGCTTAGAAGCAGCACTCCAGTTACAGATACTACCTTATTTCTCATTCTTTAGCACCTCTCGCCTCATCTATCTGCAAATAATTTAAAAAGTTTTTGCAGTCTCTCATTCTTTAAGGGATGAAGCTATCTCCCCTGCCACGCTTATCTCGCTGTACTTGGATTCTATGGTGTCCGTTGACATGAAGCCGTCCGTGGACCTCGTGAGGCGCTCTATGGCAGGACCTATGAAAAGCCCGTGGGTGCAGAGCGCATAGACCTCGTTTGCGCCTGACCTCTTCAGCATCTCCGATGCCCTCGCTATCGTTCCGCCCGTGGAGATTATGTCGTCCACTATCGCCACCTTCTTTCCCTCGACATCGAGCGCCTTTTCCTCCATCTCGACCTCCGTGCCCGAAAGCCTTGTCTTGTCAAGGTGGTCGAATGGCACCTTCATGATGTCTGCAACAGCTTTCGCACGGTGCAGGGCCCCTTTGTCCGGGGAGAGAACGAAGTCTATCTCCATCTCGGAGAGCTTTTCGGCTATGGAGCGGGACGGAAGTATGTTCTCACCTAGGCCGCGGTACCATTCGAATATGTGCGGTGCATGGACATCCACCGTTATCAATCGGTCCGTCATCTCGCCCAGCATCTTCATTATCGCCCTTGCGCTCACCGCCTCTCCTTCCAGAAAGACCTTGTCCTGCCGGGAGTATGCGAAATAAGGGATGACAAGGGTTATGGAATCCGCAGATGAAAGGGCATCCAGCATGAAGAAGGTCTCCAGAAGGGATGAATCAGGTTTCGTGGTGTTTATGAGGACGACATCGTCGCCGGAAAAATCCCCGAGTATGCGGTGATACTGCTCTCCGTCCGGGAAGACCCTGTGCTCCACTTCAAGAGGCTCTATTCCAAGCTCCTGAGCGACCTTTTTTCCGAGCAAAGGCGATGACGAGCCATAGACCAGCTTCATGGGCCTGCATAGCAATCCCTATTTTATGCCTTTGCCCCTGCAAACTTTTATACTTCGAGGACATAGGGGATGGTGATGACGGACGAGCGCGTGGAATACTTCGAGAAGGGATACAGGAAGGGGCTTGAAGAGGCCTGGAACGAGATACTGTCCGATCTGAAGTCAGCAGGTTCTCTCTCCGAGCTCAGAATGATCCTGAAGGCGAAGAGCGCTACGATTGACAGAAGGGTTGAGGCACAGGTCTCCCTTCTGAAGAAGGAACTCGGAGTGGCGGAGGAGGCCAGAGCATCCACGGGTAGTGACGAGCTCATCGAAGGCTGCAGTTATCTTGTTCTGGAAAAGCGGCCAAAGATCGGATACGCTCTTTTCAGGTACCTCATCGTGGAACAGGGGTGCGTGGGATTGTGTGTAAGCAGGACAAGTCATGAAGTCATAAAGAAGAAGTACAATGTGGATTCTTTCACACACATAAGGCTGGGAAGCTCCGAAAGGGACAGCAATATGCTTTCATCCGCACTTGGAATAGGGGAGAGTATATCTACCGGCGCCAACCTATCGAAGTTATACGAGAAGATAACCCGGTTTCTTGAGGCCAACCCGGGTTCGGTGGTTCTTATGGACGGAGCAGTGGAGTTCCTTATCAATGAAAATGAGTTCAACAAGGTTCTAAAGTTCATCCAGAGATTGAATGACAGGATAGAATCAACGAAATCCTACATGTTCATCATAATGTCTCCGAATGCCCTGAAAGAGCAGGATATGGCAGCTCTGGAGCGTGAGACCGTAGAGACTATATTCGAGGATGATTCATGATACTTCTGAAGAACGGGCTGATAGTAACACAGGACAGGGACAGAAGGATATTCAGGGGAGATGTGCTGATAGATGGCGACAGAATAGAGCGAATAGGGAAGGAAATAAACGAAAAGGCGGATCAGGCCATAGACTGCACCGGGGATATCATCGCTCCCGGCATGATAAACACCCACGGCCATGTCTCAATGGCGATAATGCGCTCTTCCGCTGACGACCTCCACCTCCACGATTTTCTTGACAGGACATTCGCAATGGATGCGAAGCGCACAAGGGAGGATGTTTACTGGGGCTCGATGCTGGGCATACTTGAGATGATACGCTCCGGCACCACATCTTTCGTTGACCTGTACTACTGGGAGGATGAGGTGGCAAAGGCGGTTAAGGACACAGGTATCAGGGGTTTTCTCGCATGGGCAACTCTGGACGAGGAATTCACCACCCAAAAAGGAAACCCGTTGAGCAATGCAGAGAAATTCATAAAGGCACACTCTGGCATGGACAGGATATACCCGATGGTCGGAATACAGGGAGTCTATGTGGCATCGAAGGAGACATGGCTGGATGCTAAGGAAATAGCACTGGCCCACGGAACCATGACCCATTTTCACCTTTCTGAGACCAGAAAGGAGGTCTATGAGCATCAGGCGAAGACGGGAAAGAGGCCTGCGGAATGGCTGGACGACATCGGATTCTTCGGAGATGAGAGCCTGGCAGCGCACGGCGTATGGCTTACGGTTAACGAGATACGCAGGCTTGCTAAGAACGGAGTTAAGGTATCGCACAACCCGACATCCAACATGAAACTCGCCACAGGAGGCTATGCGCCCCTGCCGGAGATGTTCAGGGAAGGCGTCACAGTGTCCCTTGGAACCGATGGGTGCGCAACGAACAACAACCTTGACATGATGGAGGAGATGAAGTTCGCAGCGATAATGCACAAGGCGCACAGGTGGGATGCCACGGTGGTGCCCGCACAGAGAGCGCTGGACATGGCGACGATAGACGGGGCAAAGGCCCTTCGCATGGAGAAGGAGATAGGCTCCATAGAGGAAGGTAAGAAAGCCGATATAATCATCCTTGATGGAAGGGTTCCTGAGGCCATACCTATCACAGAGGAAACCGTGGTCCCCAACATGGTCTATTCCATGAGAGGAGATGCGGTGAAGCACAGCATAATAGAGGGAAATGTCGTCATGAGGGATAGAAAGGTGGTATTCGACGGAGAAACCATTCTTAAAAGGTCGCAGGAACTCGGGGCACAGCTCATATCATAAAGGGACACATCTGTGCAAAAACATTATATAGGTTATTTTTATGGCCTTTTTTGGTGATAAAATGGATCTGAACCAACCGTTGCCCTATATCGGGTTTACGCCCATGCAGATAATATGGGCCCTTGTCGTCTTGATAGTGGGCATAATAATCGTGAAGATAGTTGTGGCTATCTTCAGAAAGAGCCTGAAAAGAGCGAAGTTGCCACCTATACTGGTGGAGTTCCTGGCAAGGTTCCTGAGCGCTCTACTCTATGTGTTCGTCATACTGGCGTTCGCGGCAGCCCTGGGATTCGATGTGAATTCCGTTGTACTGGGACTGTCAGCGGTCATAGGCCTGATACTGGCCTTCGGCCTGCAGGACAGCTTCATGAACATGGCTGCTGGATTCTGGATAGCATCCATAAGGCCCTTCAACAAGGGCGATGTGGTGAGCACGCAGGGTATGACCGGGAAGGTGAGCGCTGTGGGAATAATGTCCACGGAGATGCTCACGCCGGACAACACATACATAACCATACCCAACAAACTGGTCTGGGGAAGCCCGATGATAAACTACACCCGCCAGAAGACAAGAAGGGTGGATGTGGATGTGAGCATAGGCTACGGAATGGATGTCAATAAGGCGATACAGATAGCCATGGATGTCATGCGCTCCGACAAGCGCATACTGAAGGACCCCGCGCCCAGCGTCTATGTGGTGGAACTGGCGGACAGCTCCATAAACCTCCAGTTGAGGCCATGGACGAAGACAGCGGACTACTGGGGCGTGCGCGGCGACCTGACACAGAAGGTCTACGAGGCATTCAGGAAGGAAGGGATGGAGATACCATTCCCGCAGGTGGATGTCCATCTGAAGAAGGAATGAACCCGCCCATGAAACCCTTTAATATCCTTTCTCTTTTTTCCGCCTATGTCCACCATAGTGGAGAAGATATTCGCGGAGCACTCGAAGGACCGTGTTGAGCCGGGAGAGATAGTCTGGATAGACCTGGATGTGAGGACGGCTCGTGATTTCGGGGGGCCGAATGTGGTCAAGCACCTCATGGAGCATTACGAGGGAGATTACCTTGAGGACCCGGAGAAGACATACTTCACCTTCGACCTGAGCGTTCCCGCAAAGACGATAAAGTATGCGATAAACCAGCAGGTATGCAGGAGGTTCGCAAAGGAGACAGGCATGGGGATATTCGATGTTGATGCGGGAATAGGCACTCATGTCCTTCTTGAAAAAGGCATCGTAAGGCCTGGAAGCACCGCTGTCGGCACCGATTCCCACTACAACATACTCGGGGCCATAGGCGCTTTCGGTCAGGGGATGGGTGACAAGGACATAGCCTTCGCGTTCAAGACAGGAAAGACCTGGTTCGAAGTGCCTGAGAGCATGAAGATAACGGTTGAGGGAAAATATGATTGGCCGGCATCCGCCAGGGACCTGACCTTTGCGGTGATGAAAGAGATAGGCTCATCCGGAATGCTGGGAAAGGCCGCCGATTACTACGGGGATGCCATTGACAATCTGAGCCTCGACGGAAGGATAACCCTTGCGTCCCAGACAACTGAGATGGGGGGAATAATAGCGTTCATACCTCCGAACAAAGAGGTTCTATCATTTGTGGAGGAGCGCACGGGCCAGCCGCAGAAGGGAATATATCCTGATAAGGACGCCACATACTCCGAGGAGGTCCACATAGATGTTGAGGGCCTCGAACCGCTTGTTGCAGCGCCCCCGAAGCCGACCAATGTGAAACCGGTCTCGGAACTTGAAGGAATGGAGATAGACTCCGTCTTCATAGGCTCGTGCACCAACGGAAGGTACGAGGATATGCTCGCCGCAGCCAGGGTCCTTAAAGGAAATAAGGTGAAAGAGGGCGTGAACCTGAGGATAACACCTTCAACAAAGGAGGTCTGGGCCAGGGTCATAAAGGAGGGCCTCATAGATATATTCCTGAAGGCAGGTGCCGTTGTCCTCACGAACCCCGGATGCGGTGGATGCGCAGAGGGAATGCCCGGACTTGTTGGAAAGGATGAAGTGGAGCTTTCAACAACCAACAGGAACTATCCCGGAAAGCAGGGGCCCGGAAAGATATACCTTGTAAGCCCTGCAACGGCGGCGGCGAGCGCTGTTAAGGGCTATCTGACGAGCGCGAAGGAGGTGATGCAGTGAGGCCCACGAAACTGAAGGGGAGGATGTGGCTGATAACCGATCCCGAAGGCAATAGGTTCGACGACATAGACACGGACATGATATTCCATAACAAATGGCTATATATCACGGACATAAATGAGATGGGGGAGTACGCATTCGGGAACACGCCCGGCTGGGAGGACTTTCCTGGAAAGGCAAAGGAAGGAGATATCCTCGTTGTGGGAAGGAACTTCGGTGCCGGAAGTTCAAGGCAGCAGGCGGTGGACTGCTTCAGAGCGCTCGGCATCCAGGCCATAATAGGAGAGTCCTTCGGTGCGATATACAAGAGGAATGTGATAAACTCAGGAATGCCGCTGATAGAGGCCCCGGACATCTTTGAGTCAGGGATGAAGAGCGGAGATTTGGTGGAGATAGACCTTGAGAACGGCGAGGTGAAGAAGGATGGAGAAGTGGTTTTCAGGGCAAGGCCCATGTCAAAGGTGCAGATGGACATATATCAGGCAGGAGATCTGTTCGAGTACGGGAAGATGCTGAAATGAGAGTCCTGATGCTTCTCTCCAATCCATATCTGCCGGATGCGAGGGTCTACAGAGAGGCGCGGAGCCTGATATCCCATGGGCATGAGGTCACGGTGCTGGCGTGGGACCGCGAGGGCACTCACAAAAGAGAAGAGATGATGGAAGGAATAAGGGTCATACGGACAGGTCCGAAGGCAAGGGGAAAGAGGCATTTTGTTTCCGATGTCCGCAGGTTCTGGAAGGATGCGCTCAAAGCCTCGGAAGGGCTTGAATTCGATGCGCTCCACAGCCACGACTTCGACACTCTCCCTCTTGGTGTTAAGATAAAGAAGAAACGGAGGGTTCCTCTTGTATTCGATGCGCACGAGACATATTCCGAGATGATCCGCATAGATGTGCCCGGTTTCGTGGCCTCCTTCGTGCAGTTCCTTGAGAACCATTATCTGAAGAAGGTTGACAGGGTCATAGTGGTCAACGAGCACCAGCGCTATTTCTACTCGAAGAGGATATCAAAGGACAGGATAAGCGTGATCATGAATGCGAAGCCCGTTCTGAAGGATGCTGAGAAAGCCCGGAGATTAAGAAAGGAACTCGGCCTTGAAGACAGTCTTTCCCTGATCTACATCGGAGCGCTCGAACCCAAGAGATTCGTGAGGCAACTTGCGGATCTTGCCGGAACGCTTCCCGGCGTGAAGGTCGTTATCGGTGGATACGGCTCACAGAAAGATTACATTGAAAAGCAATCAAAAAGGAAAAAGGACCTGATATTCCTGGACTTCGTGCATCCCGACGATGTGATACCGTATTCTGCGGCAGCGGACATGATAGTCGCCATGTATGAGGAGGTGCAGACAGACAGGATAGTCACTAAGTTCTTCGATGCTGTAGCGGCAGGCAGGGGGATGGTCGTGGCGGACAACGGTGAACTGACGGCAGAACTCGTGAAGAGATACGGAGGCGGGGTGACATGCGAGTACTCGCTGGAATCATTCAGGAATGCAATTTCATCGCTGGATAAGGAGAGAGTGGCCGAGATGGGAAGGAACATGGAAAAACTGAGAGCCCAGTACTCGTGGGATGCCATGGAAAAGAGGCTTCTCAAGCTCTATTCAGGGCTCACTTCTTCCCCCTGAGTTCTCCGTTGACATAACTGGCCATCTTCTTCGGGTGAAGGGCGTCGAGCACCATATCAAGGTCCTCTTTTGTGAACTCCTTCATGGTGGTCAGTATCAGGAAATAGAGGCCCAGGAAGAGCCCTGCCAGCAATACGAGAGAGTACCATCGTACGGCCCATGAGGTGTCCACCGCATAGAATATTATCGAGGTCAGAAGGCCCGCTATGATATGTTTGAATATCCTTCCGTCCATGACAACGCCCGAAAGCCGGTAGGCTGCCCATCTGAGGCTTACGCTTGTTACTAGGAAGGTTATCAGTGTTGCAATGGCAGCGCCGAAGGCACCCAGTCCAAGGAGTTTTATCCCCATGAATGAGACGGGAATGAACACCAGATTCAGACCTATATTGAGGAGCGCTCTGACTATGTTTATTTTACCGAGAATTGGGGTACGGTCCATCGCCGCTATCAGATTGTTGTATGGATAGTTGAGGACTATAACCGCATAGAGTATCGTAAGTGTTCTCAGGGTTGGTACGGAAGTCAGCATGGATCTGCTCAGCATTATTTCGATTATGTTTTCGGGAAAAACCAGTATGAAAAAGGCTGCCGGAAACATGAACATGGACAGATATCTTTCGGCAGCAACGGTCTTTTGCCGGAGTGCATCCATTTGACCGCTCGAATGGTAGGAAGAGAGGGTGGGATATAGCGCCGTACTTACGGCTATGCTCACCATGGTGAGAAGCATGGCTATCTTCTTGGATGCATAGTAGTCCGCAACATCGCTGGAACTCCAGAACCACTGTATCATCACGACATCCGTGTTTGAAGCTATTGTGACCATGGATGAGGCTATTGCCAGAGGAATAGCGAACTTTGCATATGAGCGGGCATATTCCATATCCGGACGGGATACGGGCAGTTTCCTGAAGAAAAAGAGGGCGACGCTCAGGGCTATCAATGTTCCTGCCAGATATGCTCCCGCGAGTGCCAGAACACTTGCAAAGGAGAGTGTTATGATTATCAGAAGGCTGCTCCTGCTTATATCGTTGAAAAATCGAATGGTCTGTGCTTTTGCAATCTCCTTTCTTCCGTTGAAAGTTGATACGAACCCCATCAAAAGTGAGAATACCGCCCAGTATGCTATGGAGACATAGACCACCTTCTCGTGAAGCGGAGATTCAAATCCGTTGCCAAGCACATGTTTCCAGACATATATTGACAGGAATACCACAAAGACAAAGAGTGAGATCAGCCCCAGTTTTATGGAGAAATAGGTGCCGTTGCACTTTGCCATGTCCTTTCCCTCGGATATGCGCTTTGTCTGAGCGCTGTCAAATCCAAGGTTCGCAAGGAAACTGAACAACCCTGCAAATGATATCCCGAAGGCAACGATACCGAGGGCCTCCTTTCCCATGTACCTTATGATGAAGAACATCGCCACATATCCGAGCAGTGCGGCGAGGACATTGTTCATGAAGACCAGGGCCGATTGTCTGGATATCACGGTATCACGCTGTTATTTTCCACAACTATTTAATCTTATAAGGTGGCGAGCTCACATTTTCCTTCGCAGTGCTCAGGTCATAACCGAGAAGTTCCGGCTCAAGTTCCTGCAGCCTCTTTATCCTTTTGGATGTCGGGGGGTGTGTGGAGAATAGGTCCTGCATCCTTCCTCTGAATGGATTGACGATGAAAAGCGATGATGAAGCGGGATTGCCTGTTCTCAAAGGCCATCTGGTGTTCGCCTCCTCCAGTTTCATGAGGGCTCTTTCAAGTGGTCTGGGGTCGCCTATGGTCCTAGCACCCACCTCATCTGCCTTGAACTCCCTCTGGCGGGATATTGCGAAGCGTATCAGAACTGTGGCTATCGCAGCACCGATGAGAGCGAGGGCGACGATGATGAATCCGGCGGCATTCTGCTTCCTGCGGAACATACTGCTCCAGAGGAACCATCTGGCGAACAGCGCGGTGCCGGAGGCAAGGACAGCGGCTATGGTCACCATGAGAACATCCCTGTCCTTTATGTGTGCCATCTCGTGGGCTATGACGCCTCTCAGTTCCTCCTCGTTCAAAATGTTCAGTATTCTCGTGGTCACCACCACTATGGACCTCTTCGGATTCCTTCCGGTGGCAAAGGCATTTGGTGTGGGGCTGTTCATTATGCCAACCTTCGGCTTTGGAACACCTGCCTTCTTAGCCACATCGGCCACGATGGAATGCAGTCTAGGATACTGCTTCTCGCTGACCTCCCTGACATTGTATCGCCAGAGGACGATCCTGTGACCGGTGAAATAGACGATGATGTTGATGAGCGTGATGAAGAGGAAGAAAAAGAGCATGCCTGTGAGGAAATATGTGGTATAGAAGTGGAGAAGGAGCGCTCCGATTCCCATGAATATTGCGGTGAGAATGGCGAAAAGCCCGATTGTGCGCAGCGTCGGGTTCACGGAGTAAAAATGGAAGTGGGGTTTAAAGGTTGCTCTGACCCTAATGATTTCTAAGAAATGTTCATAAATGAACGCTATTTCCCTTAAATTCTAAAGAATTTCACTCAAGCAGGCCAAAGGGGCAGGGCTTAGGAATCTTCTTAAACGAATGACTTTTTCCGCTATACAATGCAGGGGTACCCGCACGGACTTCCAGAAGGAAGTCCTGTTCGTGAAATTCTAACGAATTTCACTCAAGCAGGCCAAAGGGGCAGGCATTACGAATATTCTTAAATGTGTGGTTTTCTCCGCTCTACAATGCAGGGGTACCCGAGCAGGCCAAAGGGGCAGGGCTTAGGACCCTGTGGTCAGTCCTTCGTGGGTTCGAATCCCACCCCCTGCACTTCTTCGCTGCGCTCAGTCGTGCAGGAGGCTTACTCGCAAAGACATTACTTTGCTCATCCCACCCCCTGCATTTAACAACTATTAACTACGACCCAGCTACAATCAGTTGTCGGGCATGTATCTCAGTCCCCTTTCACACCCATCCTTTCCTTGAAGTCCTCGAACATCACGCCGAGCGCCAGTTCCGTCAGTGTCAGAATGCGGTATGCGTCCTTGTCGTACTTTGCGGAGGGTTTGTCATGGGCGTATGCGGAGCGCACATCAGCGACGACATCTATCATCCTGTCGGATATCCTGCCCATCTCCTTCTTCTGCTCCATCTCGGCCTTTGAGAGTTTGTCCAGGTACTGCTTTATCTCCTTCTCCTCGCGCGTCGTGTACTTGACGACCCTGTCGGTCATCTCGCTCCATCTCCTGCTCATGTTCGAGTTCTTCTTGTAGAAGTTCCAGAGGTCGTTCAGGGAGGCCACGGTTGCGGACCCTTTCCACCTGTATATCGCCATCTCCTTCTCGTTCCCCTTTCCGAGCTTCTTCATCACATGCTCGTCCCATTTCTCAGCATAGCCGTCTATCGTGGGTATGAGATGCACTTTCAGGGCCCTTTCAAGCACATTGTAGCACTTCAGTATTGCCATGTGGCTCTTTCCGTCACGATATAGCAAACGGGCATGGACCATCATCAGCGAGATGTCCTCCGGCACCTTGGTCGCAAAGGTTATCCTCGGAAGTTCCAGGGCATCGAGGCCCTTCGGTGTGAGTGTTATCTTAAGCCCGACACCTTTCAGGCATCCGATGTATTTCTCCGGCGCATCCTTCCTTTTCCTCTCCGGCTGAGGCACATGGATGTATTCCAGCATGGAAAGCTTTGCAAGGCTCTTTATGGCCTGCTCGTCCGAGAATGCGGATTCCTTTATGTCCTTCTTCACCAGAGGCACGAATCCTCCATTCTCCTTCACAACATGCTCTATCTCTATGTCCAGGTTGTTCACACCGAACTCGGAACTGTTGACCTCGGGAGCCTTCTTACCATTCTCAAGCTCCCTTATTCTCCTTTCAAGGCCCTTTTCCTCCCTCTTTATCCGGCTGATGAACCTCTGGCTGTCTCTCTTCAAGTTACAGAAAGAGATAGATAGAAATGGAAGTGAGGCCATTAAAAATAGCATCGGATAAAACCAAGCTTTCCAGTCATATATTGAAACTTTTTCATAAGCCACCAAGATACCATATAACAGTGTATCTATTGTACCCACTAACAGAAACAAAAGCCCTATCGCACCGAACGGGTCGAACAGGAGAAGCCCTATCATCTGGCGCTCTCTGGTATCGGACACAGAAGTGAATGGCCATCATTAAATTAAGTTTTTCCTCAAACCTTATATGAGAAATGCCTTTTTTCCACTCATGCCCACCGCTTCCGCACCGGGAAAGTTCATACTATTCGGAGAGCACGCGGTAGTATATGGCAAGCCTGCCATAGCCATGGCTGTCAACATGAGGACCGAGGTCACGGCAGCGTTCTCCAGCAGGACAACCGTGGACGGAATGCTCCTCAAAGAAGTAAGAAGCTACTACATCCGCGAGATGCTGTCGAGGTGGGAAGGAGAGCCGGTTTCGATATCGATTCATAGCGGTGTGCCGCCATCATCTGGACTCGGATCATCAGCGGCTCTATCCGTCGCCTTCATAGCAGCGCTCTACTCTCTCAACGGCGATAGGGACATCAGAAGGATAGCCGAGGAGGCCTTCGATGTGGAATACACGGTTCAGGGGGGTGCAAGCCCCACGGATACATCCACATCAGCGCTCGGCGGTGCGGTCATGGTCGGCGGTGAGCAGGAGAATCCTTTATGGGAGTTCTCAAAGGGCGAAAGGTCATGGAAGATAGGCAGGATAGAGAGTCCGGAACTCAGCTTTGTTGTGGGTGTTAGCAGAGTGCATTCCCCTACAAAAATCATGGTACAGAGGGTCCGGCGTTTGGTTGAGAGGAGTCCCTTCGGAATGGAGATAATAGACAGCATAGGTGAACTTGTCACTGACGCTATATCTGCCCTGAAGAAGGGAGATGCGGAGGATATGGGCGAGCTCATGAACAGAAACCATGAACTCCTGCGTACCCTGAATGTGAGCTGTCCCGAGATTGAAAGGATGAGGGATTCAGTTATGGAAATGTCATACGGAGTTAAAATAACCGGCGCAGGTGGCGGAGGAAGTATAGTGGCACTCACGGACAGGCCGAAAGACGTTAAGAAAGCCATGGAATCTGCAGGTGCCAGGTCTGCATACATTGTAAATGCCGAGAAGAACGGAATTTTATGGGATTAAAGGATGGCTGCAACCTTATCGAGTATCGCTGAGGCAAGATCCTTTTTCGTCCCTTCAAGGCCAAGAACCTCTTTTTCAGAGATTATGAATGCTTTAGTACTTTTAGAGTGTACATCAGATATGCGGTTCGCCACGATGATATCTATCTTTGCCTCCGATGCCCGGCGCTCCGCCCTTTTGATCAGTTCCTCGGGGCTATCCACGGATTCAGCCTTGAACGCCACGAGCACTCCGTCATATCTTTTTCTTATGTGCTCTATGACCTTCGGCGTGGGTCTCAGCCTTATGATGAGCTCATCCTTTCCGGACGGTATCTTCCCTTTTTGCCTTTCGGGAGTGTAATCGGATATCGCGGCTGGAACGATTATAGCATCGTAATCGAGTTCTTCCAGCATATCTATGAGGGACTGCACAGTGGTGAATCTCTCAGTTTCTATCCACTCGGGAGCGCTCAACGCTGTCCTTCCGAGGAGAAGCCGGACATCCGCGCCCCGCTCATACGCTTCAATGGCAAGTTCCACACCCGTCCTTCCGGAGCTCAGGTTGCTTATCACCCTCATGTCGTCTATGGGCTCGATGGTCGCCCCCGCGATTACCAGCACCTTCCTGCCTTCAAGGTCCCTTTTACCAATCTTTCGTACGACGGCCGAGACTATCTCGTAGATATCCGCCATTTTCGCCTTCTTCTCCTCGAACCTCGGGCCTATGAAGTCCACGCCCATCTTCTTCAGCCTTTCCATGTTCCTTATCACTGCAGGGTTGTGGTACATCGTCCCGTGCATCGCAGGCACTACCATCAGCGGAATTCCTGTGCCGAGAGCGGTTGTGGCAAAGGTCGTAACCGGTGTATCGTCTATTCCGCAGGCTATCTTGGATATTGTGTTCGCCGTCGCCGGCGCTATCAGAAGAAGGTCCGCATGCCCTTCCACATCCCCGCATAGAGCGACATGTTCTACGGCCCCTGTCAGTTCGGTTATCGGCTTCTTTCCAGTTGCGAAACCGAGGGAATCAGGGTGTATCAATTTAGTAGCAGCAGGGCTGAGCACGGGATAGACATCCGCTCCCCTGCGTATCAGTTCCCTTGCGAGCTTCACGGTCTCAACGGCTGCGATGCTCCCGCTTATGGCCAGCACTATCTTCCTGCTGGAGAGTGCATCGTCCTTTATCCCCTTTATCTCGCCGCTCGGGTGCATCTAACCCCTTATCTCGGCCAGGATTTCCTTGGCCCTGTCCACTTTGATGTTCTTCTCCTCGACCATGCGCTCTGCCACTTTATCAACCTCATCGCCTTTGGCCCCTGCCGTGGCAGCGACATTGCGGGCGTGAAGTTCCATGTGTCCTCTCTGTATTCCCTCTGTTGCAAGGGCGCGGAGCGCTCCGAAGTTCTGTGCAAGGCCGACGGATGCGATTATCTGTGCAAGTTCGCTCGCGGTTTTCACTCCCAGTATCTTCACATTCGCCCTTGCCGTGGGATGCACCTTGGTTGCACCTCCCACGAGGCCGACGGCCATGGGCACCTCTATGGTTCCCACAAGATCGCCATTATTGTCCTTCTCCCAGTGGGTTATCGGCTGGTATTTTCCTGTTATCGCGGCATAGGAATGCACTCCCGCCTCAACTGCCCTGAAATCATTGCCCGTGGCTATGACCACAGCGCTTATACCGTTCATGACGCCTTTGTTGTGCGTGGAGCACCTGTACGGGTCTGCCTTTGCGAAGTGGTATGCCCTTATGACACCGTCAACCACATCCTCTCCGCCTATGGCTTCCTTATCCCAGACGGCTCTGGCCCTCGCGAGCCTGAAGACAGCCAGGTTCGAGAGTATCCTGAGATACACCTTTCCGCCGGTGAGCTTCTCGATGAACGGCGCCACATACTCGGCCATTGTGTTCACTGCGTTGGCGCCCATAGCATCCCGGGTATCAACGAGAAGGTGCGTTATGACCATCGGGCCTGAATCTGAATCTATCACCCTGACCTGGACATCGCGGGCACCTCCTCCGAACTTCACCAGAATGGAATCCCTCTCGTCGCACATCTTCATTATCTCTTCTTTGTGCTCGAGGATCTTCATCTTTGCGCTCCACGGGTCCTTAACTCCAGTAAGTTGTATCTGCGCTATCATTATCGGGTCCGTCATGCTCGTATGGAATCCACCCTTAACTCTGGCCATCTTGGCAGCATTGCTGGCGGCGGCCACCACGCTGGGTTCCTCTATGGCCATGGGTATCAGATAATCTCTGTCGTTTATCAGGAAGTTGGTGGCTATTCCGAGGGGAAGTGGGAACTTTCCGATGACATTCTCAATCATCTTGTCCAGAAGCTCTATGTCCACATCCCCGTTGAAGATTATTTTCGCACCCTCATCGTCCATTCCAGTTATCTCTTTCACCTTTGCCAGCCTCTCCTCAGGGGAGAGCTTGTAGAATCCGGGAATCCTTGAACCAGACATTTTTACACCGAACCTGCAATTATCGGCGGGTATAAAGGATTTGCGGGCGAAAATGAGAATATTAAAGGGATTTCTTGTACTCTATTGCCGCCTTTACGAGCCCTAGATAGACAGGTGCCGGTTTCATCGGCCTCGACTTGAACTCGGGATGGAACTGCGTGGCGACGAAGTACGGATGCTCGTCCAGTTCGCCTATCTCCATCCTTATGCCCTCAACATCCTTTCCTGTGAACTTTAAGCCGCCCTTCTCTATCTTATCTATGAAGTCCGGGTTCACCTCGTACCTGTGCCTGTGCCTCTCGGATATCTCGGTCCTTTTGTAGAGACTATATGCCTTGCTGCCCTTCTGGATGATCACTTTCTGCTCTCCCAACCTCATGGTGCCTCCCATATCCTTGACACCTCTCTGCTCAGGAAGAAGGTCTATGACAGGGTACGGTGTGTTCTCGTCGAACTCCGTGCTGTTGGCTCCATCCATTCCAAGAACATTGCGTGAGAACTCTATGGTTGCCAGCTGGAACCCTAGACATATTCCGAGGAATGGAATCTTATTCTCCCTTGCATACCTTATCGCCATCATCTTTCCCTCTATGCCTCTGTTCCCGAATCCGCCGGGTATGACCACTCCGTGCACTCCCTTCAGGAATTCGTCCGCATCACCTTCCTTTTCAAGGTCCTCTGCTTCAAGCCACCTTATCTTCACATTCACCTTGGTCTCTGCGGTGCAGTGGGCCAGCGCTTCCTTGTGGCTGATATACGAGTCCTTCAACCCGGTGTATTTGCCCACTATGGCTATCTCGACCTCTCCCTTCGCGCTCTTCAGGTTCTTAACGAACCTCTCCCATCCGGCAAGGTCCTCTTCCCTGCTGTTCATCTCCATCCTTTCAAGGATGTAGTCGGTGAGGCCCTGCCTCTCGAAGTTCAGCGGAACCTCATATATCGAATCAACATCCTGAGCGCTTATGACCGCCCTTTCAGGCACATCGCAGAAGTGCGATATTTTCCTCTTTATTGCTTTTGGAAGAGGTTTCTCGGACCTTCCCAGTATGACATCCGGCGTTATACCTATCTCTCTCAGTTCTCTGACAGAGTGCTGGGTCGGTTTCGTCTTGAACTCCCCGACGGTTCCGAGCATGGGGACAAGGGTCGTGTGTATGAACAGAAAATTCACATGGCCGCCCTCTTCACGGTGCATCTGCCGGAGGGCTTCGAGGAATGGCATGGACTCTATGTCTCCGACTGTCCCACCCACCTCTATTATCGTTATGTCCGCTCCGCTCTCTCTGGCGACCTTCCTTATCCTGCGCTTTATCTCATCGGTTATGTGCGGTATTATCTGCACGGTCTTTCCGAGGTATTTTCCCTCTCTCTCCTTGCTTATCACCGTGTGATAGACCTTTCCTGTGGTTATGTTGTGGTCGCTGGCGAGCGCCTCGTCCAGAAACCTCTCGTAGTTCCCGAGGTCGAGGTCAACCTCTCCACCATCTGCCAGTACGAAAACCTCCCCATGCTGGTAGGGGTTCATCGTACCTGCATCCACATTGAGATAGGGGTCTATTTTGATAGAGGTAACTTTAAATCCCCTCGACTTCAGAAGCCTTCCTATAGACGACGCAGCTATTCCTTTACCTAGGCCAGATAAAACTCCGCCCGTGACTGCTATATACTTCATTTCATCACGGGGACAGGTCATAGGGTTTTGTAATTAAAACTTTTGGCAGGAAAGCAGGAATTCAAGAAGACTGAAGACATTTTCGAGTTCCTTGTCCATCCAAAAATGATTTATAGCGTTTGATGTAACGGACATATGTGAATAGCAGGGAAAAAAGCAGTGCATCACAGGTTTTACGCCTT
The DNA here is from genome assembly GCA_027006785.1 of Thermoplasmata archaeon. Lineage (GTDB taxonomy): Archaea > Thermoplasmatota > Thermoplasmata > WALJ01 > WALJ01 > JALTFR01. The sequence continues at coordinate 27,700 of JALTFR010000011.1, forward strand.
ATAGCTCTCATATTTGTATTCTGGGCCCTGATGACAATGGCAGTAAGCATTCCATATATGACCCTCGGTCCCGAACAGAAGGCACCGGAGGTACATACTGGCGGAATGGATACGGGCGCACCCGGTAGTGTATCATCCGCCCACTACGTAAGAATGCTATGGATAATATTCATATCTATTCTCACCATAACTTTCATTGTATATACCGTCCTTGCATTGCTTCACAGGGATAAGGAGCATTTCAAAGGACTCTTCATGACTCTAATCGGAACGATTATCCTGGTCGGACTTCTTCTCGGTATGGCATATCTCTCGGAAACAGGCACTGCGGAGAAGGTTGCAGCCGGTTTTTCCATGGGGGGTCACATTTCATCGTCGAACTCATCCGCATCGAACGGGAACGCCACATCGGATGTGGTGGTCAACTCTGCTACGGAGGCATTCTATGGATTTATGGTACTTTTAATGGCTCTCGTTGCGGGCATTGTCTATGTCGTTGTGGATACCCTGAGGGGAAGGAAGATTGAGAAGATGCCGAGCCAGACCGAAGAACTCATGGAAAAGATAGAGCTTGCGATGAGGGACCTCGAAGAGGGAAAGAAGGTCCATGATGTCATAGTGCGGGCATATGAAGAGATGTGCAGGGTTCTGGAGAAGAGCGGTGTGAAAGGTGAGGAAAGTCTCACCCCCCGAGAGTTTCAGAATGAAGTAATAGAACAGACAGGAATAGACCCGGAACCTGTGGAGCGCCTTACGATGCTATTTGAGGAGGCCAGATACAGCGAGCATCCAATTGACGACTCCAAGAGAACGGAGGCTATAAAGGCTCTGGGAGAGCTGAAAACGGAGATGAAAAGGCATGAGCTGGAAGAGCGCATCGGAAGTAAAGCCTGAGATCTATGATTCGGGAGGCGTGGAAACAGCAATTATAATGTTATCTGTTTTCATGCTCATCGTCATGGCACTCATGCTCATGTGGGCAGCATACAGCGGCATACTGCGCTATCTTATAATGCTGGTCTCAATAAGCATACTGCTATTTGTTCCTGCATATCTGCTGTTTCAGAACTCTGCCCGCTCACATATCACGGAGCCCGAGGTATTCCATGCGGAGCCCCGGGGGGAAGTGGAGGAACTGAGAGGACTTATAAAGAGGGCGTTTGCCGGCTATCAGGCCAGTCAGTCCATGTTTGAAGACAGGCTCAGAGAGACCCTTATCGAAAGGATATCCATAAACAGGCGCATGTCAAAAGAGGAGGTTAGAAAGATTGCCTCTACACGCACAGGAGCCATGAAACTTGCCGGTGATGAGGAACTGGCGGCGCTACTTTATGAAAAGAAGAGTATGGGGCGTGAGAAAAAGGTGTTTTTTGTGCGCCCTTCCAGAGAATACAGAGAGAGAATGGAAAGGATAATATCCAAAATGGAGGAATTGACTTGAAATCGGAAGATGTTGCGGATATAAGCGAAAAGATAACGAAGGAGATCGGAAAAGGAATAGTTGGAAAGAGAAAGGTCATAAGGAAGGCTCTGGCTGCCATACTGGCAGATGGTCACATACTTTTCGAGGACTATCCAGGACTCGCAAAGACCATGCTGGCCCGCAATCTTGCGGCGGCCCTGGGATGCGAGTTCAGGAGGATACAGTTCACACCCGACCTTCTACCTTCGGATATAACCGGGACATATGTTCTTGACAGGAACTCAGGAGAATTCAAGCTTGTAAAGGGGCCGATATTCACGAACATACTTCTGGCGGACGAGGTCAACCGTGCACCTCCAAAGACACAGTCCGCTCTTCTCGAGGGGATGCAGGAATCTCAGACAACTCTGGAAGGAACCACATACAGGCTTCCTGAGCCATTCATAGTCATGGCAACACAGAACCCGATAGAATACGAGGGAACATATCCTCTTCCAGAAGCACAGATGGACCGTTTCCTGATAAGGCTTGAGATGGGATATCCATCACAGAAAGGAGAGGTTGAGATACTGCGCAGAAGGGCATTGAGAAAGACGGATGAATTCATGGCTGGGAAGATAATAGACCGTGAGATACTGAAAGAGATGCAGATGGCCGTTGAGAACGTCCATGTGGACGATTCCATAATGTCCTATATGGTGGATATAGTGAAGCGCACACGTGAAGATACTCAGGTGGAGGTGGGTGCCAGCCCCAGAGGCTCTCTTGCCCTCCTGAAGATGTCCAGAGCCGTGGCTGCCATGAACGGAAGGGACTATGTGATTCCCGATGATGTAAAGGACATTACGATAGAGGCCCTCTCCCACAGACTGGTTCTGAAGCCGGGACCATGGATAAAGGGGATAAAGACGAGCGCCATCGTAGAGGAGATAGTGAAGAAAGTCCCTGTCCCGAAGGTCGATTGAAGGGAGCGCTCATGAGAACAGAAAGGGCATCCTTCGCTTATGTGATATCCGCATTGTTTATAATCGCCGGACTTCTCACAACATTGTGGGTGCCCTTTGCACTTGCGGGAATAACCGCATCTATTTTCGTTATATCCTCCATGATGTCCCCGGAGGGAGTGGAGTTGAAAGGCAGGCGAGAGGTAGAGTCCCACAGCGTCAATGAGGACAGTTCCGTGAATGTCAGGCTCCTTGTAAGGAATACGGGAAAAGGTTCCATGGTATATGTGAAGGAGAGCATCCCAGAAGGAGTGGAGATAGAGGGCGAGACCTCAGCGCTCCGCTATCTGGGTCGGGGACAGACACTTGAACTCGAATACACCATGTACTTTCCTTTAAAAGGGGTTTACAGGCTCGGAACTGTGGAGGTTCGTGCATTCGACCCATTCATTTTCTGGCTTCGAAGCTTTATAATAGAACTGAGAGATAGCATAGAGGTAAGCGTTGGTACGGAGGACCTGAGGAAGATAAAGATCGAGCCGACAAAGACGAAAAAATGGCTGGGAAACATCAATTCAAGGAAGATAGGCATAGGCACGGAGTTCTACTCCATCCGGGAATACATGCCCGGCGACAGTATGAGAAGGATAAACTGGAAGGCGAGCGCAAGGAAGGGGGAACTGCTTGTAAATGAATATGAAGGGGAGAACAGTGGGGATGCCATAATCGTACTGGATGCAAATGAGGAGAGCCTGACCGGAACAGAGAGGAGCAATACATTCAAAGCAGGTGTGCGCGCTGCACTTTCGATATCGGCATCCATGCTGCGCCAGAGGAATAGGGTTGGTCTGGTCGTTCTCGGAGATTATCTCACTTGGCTCTATCCCGAGTTTGGAAAGCGCCAGCTATACAGGATGATGGAGGCGCTCTCCATGATAAAGAAGGGTGGAAAATGGGAGTTTGACGAGCTTTTCTGGATAGTTACGAGGCTTTTCCCGTCAAACTCTTTCATCGTACTTATATCAACTCTGCAGAGCCCACAGATACCGGAAACCGTGATGAAGATACGTTCCAGAGGCTATGACGTGATGATAATTTCTCCATCTCCGGTTGCAATAGAGAAGAGGCTTGCCCGACTTGACAGAGAAGGAGAACTGGCACTGAGCATTCTATCCATAGAGCGCAACAATGTAATGGATATGTTGAGGGAAAAGGTCACCGTTCTGGAATGGGACCCTGCTCAACCACTTGCAGAGCTGTTGAAAGGTGTAAGGAGGCGGAGAAGATGAGGAAAGAACTGTTCTTACTCTCTCTGACAATAGCGGCTGCCGTTGCACTCCTATGTCGGGGGAAGGCCAGTTTCTACCTGATGCTTCTGTCCCTTGTCCCTCTCATTTATGCATATTTCAGGGAGCGCAGAGCACCTCTTTTTCCACTCGTACTCGGAGCGGCATTCATATTCGGTTCTTTCACCTACCCATGGGACAGTCTCCATATAATCATACTGAGCATTATGTGGCCGGCTATTTTCGGACTTTTTGCACTTCATTCGGTCCCGGAATCGCTGGAGATGGAGAAGAACGTCATGAGCGGTTGTTTGCTTTCATCCTTCATATCCTTCTCTTTCCTGTATTTTTTGCCGGGTATGATAGGTGCGATACCCAATGCGGGTTTTCTCGTTCTTATGGGTCTGATAGCAGGAATCGCTATGGCATATCTCGCATGGAAATGACGCAAATCCCATATAGAAGGAGGGCGTATCTATTATCATGCGCCATCCGAGAGTGGCAGGCCAGTTCTATCCCGCGGACCCCAGAGAGCTCAAGGCACAGATAGAGGCTCTTTTCCTGCACAAACTTGGCCCCGGCAGGCTTCCAGAGGTCAAAGAAGGGAACAGGCTTCTGGCGATAATGTCACCACATGCAGGATACATGTTCTCAGGCCCCATCGCAGCGCATTCGTACATGGCCCTGGCGGAGAGCTTTCCGAAGGGAGGCACGATAATCGTCATCGGGCCGAACCACACCGGATTCGGAGCGCCTGTCGCCCTTACCACTCAGGACTGGGAGATGCCATTCGGAACTGTTAGAATAGATAAGGAACTGGCGGATATGCTGGTGAAAGGAGGAGTTGCGGACGACATCTCTGCCCACAGGTACGAGCATTCCGTGGAGGTTCAGGTTCCTTTCATACAGTATCTATCAAAGGACTTCCTGTTCCTTCCAATCGTTATGATGGACCAGAGCAGGCGGACCGCTGAGGCCTTGGGAAAACTGCTCAGGCATTCCATAGATGAACTTGGAAGGAAAGCCGTCATAGTCGCATCCACGGATTTCTCTCACTATGTGCTGAAGGATGTTGCATACAGGAACGATGCACATGCCCTGAAGGCCATCGAGAGCGGGGACATAAAGGGGCTTTACAACGCCATAGCTAAGTATGACATAAGCATGTGCGGATACGGCCCTGTGTCTGCCACTATACAGGCTGTGAAAGATAAAGCATCGGAGATGAAGATACTGAAATATGCGACCTCGGGGGATGTCATGCCAATGAAAGAAGTGGTGGGATACGGGAGTGGGGCATGGTGGAAGTGAGATTGAAGAGATTTCTGGTGTTTGTTCTGGTTTTTGTCCTTCTTTCACAGATTCCCATGGTCTCTGCAGAGCGGTATGTGGCGGATGAACCGGGAATGGGATATGCCGTATATATGAGAGAGGTGGTTTCAACAAGGGATGTTGAGTACTTTCTCATAGATGGAACGAAGGACATGGAGCTGCAGATAAATCTTCAGGTGTACGGTACGAACCTGAACAACGCTCCGGTCAGGGCCTATCTTGTGCAGGGAAATTACACACTTCCGGATGGGGAAACGGAACCGGAATTATATGACAGAGCACATTCCATGGATGAAGCAGGTACGAGTTTCAGGACGGACATGTTTCTCACGCATACAACACAATACACCCTTGTGGTGGTTCCGGAGGGCAATACTTCATATGAAATCGAGATAATGGGTGACGGACAGATGTCTTCCTTCGGTACTGCATGGCATACCTGTCTGGTGGGAGGTCTGGCGATACTTGCAGGGTTTCTCGCTTATTTGAAGATATACGGCGTTATCGGAAGGCCCAGACCTGTGAGGTTCAGGAAAAGGGAGGCTAAGGAAAACAGGGAGATTAAGGAGGAAGACAGCCCGTACAGGGTAAAATAATGGAAAGTTATTTATGCTCAAACACACCCTCCCATATGATGAAGGCCTTAGCTGTACTTTTAATCATCATGTTTCTTTCCATGCCTCCGGTATCCGGAGCAACATACCATTTAAATGGATATGATGAGACCGAATTCCACGAGATACAGCATGGGAGCCTGACAGCATACGACTCGGACACATACATAATTAGCGGTTCACCGGGAATGGAGATAAATCTGAACATTTCATGCGATTCTCCCCTTTTGCTCGATGTCCGGAACTCCAGCGGCCCGTTCATTTACAGGGACATAGAACCGGAGAGTTACAGCATAACATTCCTCATCGAGGATAGCGACGAATACCGGATAGAGATAGCATCAAACCATTCGGTGAACTACACGCTGGATGTCAGTTCGGAGTATGAGCCTCCCATAATGGGAGGTCTGATGGAATATACGGCCTTCTCCGTATGTGGAGTATGCATCATCGTGGTGTTCTCCGTCATTGCACTGGTATATGCGCTCCACCGCGCCAACAGGAGAAAGGGCGAGACATATGCCGGCGACACATCCTCAGACGATGCACCCTATCGCGTGAAGTGAAGAAAATTATTTATCCCATATCCACATACACGAAAAAGAGGCGCATAAATGAAAGAGGGCATGAGAAGGAAGCTTGCATTGCTTTCCATCTTCGCGGTACTGGTGAGCGCAATGCCGATGGGGAGCGCCGCAGTCTATCAGGTGAACAAGGAGGGGGATTACGACTTCAATTATGTCGCAGTTAACCGGAGCATATCCCCTTCGAGGCCGGATGTCTATCACATAACATTCAACGACCCGGGGGCTCTTGTCGTGAAAATCAGGCTTGAAAGCACGGTGAAGCAGAACCTCACGCTCTATTTCAACAGGAGCACAGATGATTGGGGCTTCATGCGGAACGCCACGGGAACGACGTCGTGGGATGCCGAAGGACCTGGAGATATAAGCATAGAACTGCATGTTGAGAAGGCAACGGAGTACAACATAACGATAGAAGGTACATACACACCTCTGACCTCACTGGAAAAGATCGTCTATTACATGGGTGGGCCGGAGATATGCTTTATGGTTTCTGTGGTGATACTCGCCGCTCTGGGTGCGGCATACTACCGATGGGTAAAGCGCGCTGAGAAATACCCCTACATAGAGGACGACGAGGAATGACATTTTCACCCACCCCTTCAAATCCCTTAAATACCCATCTTTTTATGCACCTGTGTGAGCATACATGAGCAGATAGAGGGCATACTTCAGGAGATAGAGCAGGACGAGAGCTCTCAGCTGTGGGGAGAGGAGATAGACCTCGCAAGTCTTGACTTTTCCGAATTTGAAACGCTTCCCGGCGCAAAGGTGGCCGCGGTGGACGGCAGTTCTGTCATGGTTGAGCCCTACGGTGGCCTGAAGATAGGCATGATACGGGCCGGCTTCGTGCTGTACAATGGAAGCAGGCTGAAAAAGGATATCTCAGGTATAGAGGTAATGCGCCTCGATTTCAGGAACTCACGGGAGATATATGAGAAAAGGTACAGGGAGATACTGGCGGATGAGCCTCCGGAACTGGCAGATACGGACCCTTCCTACATGATGCAGCGCCTTCGCACCCTTGAGGAGTTCAGGTACATGTTCAGGGCCCTTAAAGAGCTTTCAGAGGGTGATATACTGCTCATTGACGGAGCGCTCCGCGGTGACAGGCACACTCCTGACAGAGGAATAGCACTGCTATCCGAGATGGCGCAGGACAGAGGCGTATCCCTGGTGGGAATAAGCAAGGACTCGGGGCTGATGCACGGCGCTCTCCCACTTGTTCCTCAGGTTGACAGGGTTGCAGAGGAGCGCATCGGCCAGAGAAGGTGGTATACGAGAGTTCTCGGAAGGACATCGCCCGGAAGGGAGACGCTGTTCATAGCGAGGTTCAACCCCTACGGTGAGCATGCGTTCAGGACCGACATAATATCCCTTGATAGCGTGCCTTCGGTGCTTGGAAAGGTGGCATGGTACTGCTCGGACCCCGCCTATGTGGGATATCCATATCCCCTTGCGGATGCACACAATGAAGTGATAATAAGGAAGGGCACGGCAGAGGATATCGGCTACATGATAGAGGCGAACCTGCCCGAGAACTTCCACAGAAAGCTTGACAGAGGTGTTTGAATGGGAATAGTGATAGATGGAGAGGTGACGGAGATAGTTTTGAGGGTTCCGTACGACCGGGACATACACCTCGGCGAACTGCTGGTGATGGATGACAATGTCTTCGATGGAAGGAGGTACCTTCTCCGGGTGACCAGCATAGGCTACGGATATGAGGCGGCTGAGAACGACTGGGCAGAGAGGGCCGCTGGAAGCATTATGCTCATGGATGGAAGGGAGGAATACACCATATATCACAGGGAGCGCAGGCTATACAAGGAGGTGAAATGCCTTCCCATGGGAAGGATAGAGGGGAATGAGATAAGGCCGGTTAAGACCATACCCTCCCATTTCTCAAGTTCAAGGGAACCGGAGCCACAGGATTACAGGGTGCTTGAGAGGTACATGGGTGACATAGCTGTTGGCAGGTTGAGGAGCGGGGAAAGGGCCCTGGACATAGAGGCCGGCATAGATGGGAACACCTTCCCTTATCACATAGGCATATTCGCCACGACCGGAATGGGAAAGAGCAACCTTATGCGCGTTCTGGCAGGCTCCACCATGCGGAGCGGACGGTACGGCATGCTGATCCTCGACCCGCACGGAGAGTACTACGAAGGCCCGCCCTCGGAACCCGGATTGCGCGACCTCAATTCAAGGAGGTTGAGGGTGTATTCCTCCAGGAACATGAGGGGCATATCTCCGCTTCAGGTCTCATACAGAGAAATATACACATCCGACATGGCATCAATTTACAGCGTGAGCGAGGCGCAGAGGGAGGCGCTCGGCATATTCTGGAGGGCATTCGGAAGGGACTGGCTTCGCGAGGTGCATGACCACAGCTTTGAGGAGCTTGTGGAGCGCTTCGCGAGGATAGAGAGGATACATGAGAACACCCTCTCGGTTGTGAAGAGAAGGGTGGATAACATATTCGACATGGGAATGGTGAGCGAGGACCCGGACTACTCGGTGAGCAACCAGATAATCGCCGACCTCATGGAAGGTAGGGTGGTTCTGGTGGACACCAGCGGGCTAAGGGAAGAAGAAGAGTTGCTCATAAGCTCGGTGCTTGCCAGAAGGGTCTTCGAGCACTGGCAGAACCTCTTTCTCGAGCATCACGATGAGTTCCAGAGGGCCCCGCCCGTCCTTATAACCCTTGAAGAGGCACAGAGGGTGCTTCAGGATGCGAAAAGAGGCGTATTCCCGCGCATCGCCAGAGAGGGAAGGAAGTTCAAGGTAGGGCTCTGTGCCATATCTCAGCAACCGAAACTGATACACGAGCACATACTCAGCCAGCTGAACACACTCTTCATCATGGGACTGTCGGATGACAAGGACCGGGAGAAGCTGGGGAGCGCATCAAAGCAGGACCTCTCGCCCCTGAGGAACGAGATAAAGACACTGAATGTGGGTGAGGCGATAATCACATCTCCATTCACTCCGTTCGCAATACCTGTGAGCATATACTCATTCGAGGAATTCGTTCGCAACTACAGGGAGGAACAGGAGGGCACGAGAATAGAGCATGACGATGGCTTCGTGTAAAAGAGTGGGTGGTCCTTAAGGGGTTTCATTTGTTTATCTCGTCGGCAAAGAGCGCCTCAAGCTGGCTCATTATGTTCCAGACTATGGTCCTTCCGTGGAGTGGAAGATTCTGGTCGTTGGCCAGTTCGTCCATTATGAATATGGCGCTCGACGCCCTCACATCAAGGGGCTGCGATTCATCCATCAGTTTCTCCTTTGCCTCTGTGGCCCCTCTCCGTATGTTCCGGGGAATGGAATTGTCCTCGGATATCTGGTCAAGCATCTCTATTGCTTTCTTCACCTTTTCTTCCATGTCATCACCTCACAATGAATTTGAAAAGTAAGGGGTTTTATCCCTTCATCTTGGCCTCTTCCATCTTCCTGAGCTCTTTCCTCTTTATCTTTCCGCTCTGGGTCTTCGGAAGATAGTCCGCATCCACGAACTCGATTATTCTCGGGTATTTGTAGGGGGCCGTCAGCTCCTTCACATGGTTCTGCAGCTCCTTCTTAAGCTCCTCGCTGGGCTCGTATCCGTCCTTGAGAACCACATAGGCCTTCACAAGCTGTCCCCTGACGCCGTCAGGGTCGGGAACTCCGATAACTGCGCTCTCCACCACTGCCGGGTGCTCCTGAAGAGCGCTCTCCACCTCGAAGGGTCCTATCCTGTATCCTGAGGACTTTATCACATCATCGGCCCTTCCCACGAACCAGAAATAGCCGTCCTCGTCCATGAATGCCTTGTCCCCGGTGAAGTACCAGTCGCCTCTGAAGGATTCCTCGTTCGCCTCGGGCCTCTTCCAGTACTCCTTCATTATGCCCGGCGGCCTCGGGTTCACTTTAACTGCGATATGTCCTTCTTCACCTACTGGCAACTCGTTGCCGTCATCATCCACTATTCTGACATCGAATCCAACGGTGGGCTTTCCCATGGAGCCTGCCCTTATCGAGAACCACTTGGAATTTCCGACTATCGCTACCGTTTCCGTCTGTCCGTAGTAGTCATATATCTCGAGTCCGGTGGATTCCTTCCACACCCTTATGACCTCAGGGTTCAGGGGCTCGCCTGCGCTCAGGCTGTGCCTCAGGTTGTGGAAGTCGAAGTCCTTGAGGTCCTCCTGAAGTATCATCATGCGGTATGCCGTCGGGGGAGCGCAGAATATGCTCACTCCGTACTCCTCCAGTATCTTCATCACTATGCGGGGGTTGAACCTTCCCTTCGCATACCACTGGAGAACCGCTGCTCCGTACATCCACTGCGGGAAGAACTTGCCCCACGCCGTCTTCGCCCATCCCGTGTCAGCTATGGTCCACTGAAGGTCAGTGGGCTTGACATCCTGCACCATGTATGCGGTGGCCTTGTGGCCGATGGGATATGACTGTGTGTGCAGCACCATCTTCGGATAGGATTCGGTTCCAGATGTGAAGTAGATGAGGAACGGGTCGTCCGCCTTCGTCGGCTCGACATCGTCCTTCTCAAGCCTTCTGGACGCTGTCTTCATGACCTCTTCATATCTCACCCACCCTTCTCTGTCATCTCCGATTATTATGAAGTGCTTCAGGCCGGGCATCTTCGGCCTAGCCTCATCTACCCTGTCTGCGAACTCGTGACTCACTATGGCCGCAACGGCCTCTGCGCTGTTCACCCTGTACTCTATGTCATGGGGTGTTGAAAGCGTGGGTGTCGGCATGAACACCGCACCGATCCTGTTGAGCGCAAGTACTGCGATGTAGAACTCGGGGATCCTCGGTATCAGGAGGAAGACCTTGTCCCCCTTCTTTATTCCTATCTCCCTAAGGTAGTTTGCGAACTTCTTCGAAAGTATCTTCAGGTCCCAGAATGTGTGGTACTGCGGGTTGTCCCCGTTCTCGTCCACGGATATCAGGGCGAGTTTCGTCCTGTCCTCCGCCCACTTGTCCACAATGTCCCATGTGAAGTTGAAGTACTCGGGAACATCCCATTTCCATTTCGCTCTTTCTTCTTCATATCTGTCCATATCATCACCTCAAAGTTGCTTTGGGGGGTGAAAAACCATTTGATATTTAGGTTTTGGGTTTCATTCTCTCCAGTCCCATCCCACGGTGCGCAGACCTACCTTCGGAATTATAGGGAGTTTCCTCTTGTGGACAGTGGATGCTATCATCTTCCTGACTCTTTCGATGTCCTTTTCCTCGCATCCACATTCCTCGGAGATGGCCCCGTTCTTCAGGTCCCTTTCTATGCCATATAGTATGCAGTCCAGCATCTCATATGTCATTCCGAGCTCCTGCTCATCCGTCTGCCCCTCGTAGAGCCCTGCGCTCGGCGCCTTCTCCACTATCTCGGACGGGATCCCCATCATCTTCGCCAGTTCCCTGACCTGCGTCTTGTAGAGGTCTCCGATTGGCATCAGGTCAACGCCTCCGTCGCCGAACTTGGTGAAATATCCCGTGAGCAGTTCCGACTTGTTGCTCGTTCCCATGACCAGCATCTTCCTTTCATAGGCGATCGCATGGAGTATGGTCATCCGTATCCTCGCTTTGATGTTGGACAATGCCTCCCTGCTCGATCCTGTCAGGGTTTCGGTGTATGCCTCCACCAGAGGGGCTATTTCGATGACCTCATAGGCAATACCTTCGCTCTCTACGAAGCGGAGAGCATGCTCGTAGTCCATCCCTTCTCTCCTTTCAGGAAGAAGCATGGCCAGAACATTCTCCTTTCCGAGGGCCATTGATGTCAGTTTCAGTGTGACGCAGGAATCCAGGCCTCCGCTGAGCCCTACCACCGCTCCGTTCGCACCGCTCCTGCTCACGCTATCCCTTATGAATCGAACTATGATGTCCTTCGTCTCTTTGCTCGCGGCAGGAAGCATGGCAGTCCAACTCCTTGTGGTATAAGCAATTTACGAAAAAGAAAAAGGGGTGGGGGGCTAGAGAATGATGAGGATGGGATGCACTCATTAACCTAGCCCGAAATTCCCCCAATTAATCAGTCTTTTGAAAGCCATATTTAAAGGTAGCGTTACGAAAAAACATAGATATAAGAAAAGTAAATGGATTGTATTTACAGAAATCCTGACTTCTGCAGGAGCATGAGGTCCTCCGTGCTGAGCTTCTCTCCGTTCTTGAACTTTTCATATATCTCACGGGCACGTTCGGTGTTTTCATCCTCTTCTTTTTCATTCCCTTTCCTCTTGTGTTTCAGACCGGTAAGTATCTTATCGAACTCATGTACCCTCTTCATCTCTTCAAGGAACATCTTGTGCTCCTCATCCGATTTGAGCTTGGCCTCTATGAACTTTTCCTGGGCCTCATCAGCATCCCTTCTCAGGGAATCCGCTTCTTCAAAGAGTTCCATCATTTTCTCATGTTCTACCTGAGCCTCGTCCGCATACTCATTGACTAGTTTATGGTACTTCTCAGCCTCTTCCCTTATCTTTTCAGCTTCTTCCTTAAGATTTTTTATCTCTTCAGTATCTTCGACGCTCTTCTCTATTTCGTCTATCTCTTTGCTGAGTTTTCTCATGATCTCTATTATCTCTTCCTCTTTTTCTTTGCTGAGCGCTGCTGTCTGCTGTTTGAATTCGAGATCTTTAAGCTGTTTTTTCAGTTTTCCTATGGAAACTCCGCCTTTGGGAGCCTTCTCTTTCTTCAGTTTCCTTATCTCTCTTTCCTTTTCCCTGTACTTGGAATTCCATTCATCCCGAAGAACCTTTGTCTCCTGAACCTTCTGGTTGAGGTCATCCCGGTTTTTCTTGTGAGTTGCTGCTTCCTTGGCAAGTGCACGTGCTTTCTTATTCAGTTCATCTCTTCTGTCAGCCCACTTTCTGGCTTCATCATTAAGATAATCCCTTCTCTTTCTGTGTTTCATGGCCTCTTTGTAGGCCTTCTCGCGCTTTGCCTTCATATCTTCAGCAAGTTCTCCGGTCATTCTATAGCCTCATATTCGTGTTTTTGAGTGATAAAAAGCCCGCCTTTATAACGTTTTCGTCAGGTTTGGAACAAGAAAACACAAAAACTTAAAATATCGGCATGAGGTGCGGATGAAAAAGGTGATACTTATGATAAAGATATCTGATGATATAAAGAATATGAACTGGGTCCACGGTTTTGTATGTGACATCTACGGAAGGATGAGAACCCTTACATTCCCACCCAAGACATTGATAAATGAGGGTGAGAGGGGTATAGGTATAGACGGTTCTTCCATAAAGGGCTTTGCAGAGATAGAGGATTCGGACATACTCGGCATTCCTGAGCTGGATAAGAGTATAATACTGCCCACCAGAAAGGAGGTTCTCATACCTCTCCAGACCCACAGGGCTGACGGAAGCAGGCTTCCCACCGACCCGAGAAACGTCATATTCAATGTGGAAGAATCCCTGAAGTCCGCAGGCTTCGTCCCCCATATAAGGCCCGAGATGGAGTTCTTCGTTTTCGGGAAGGATGAAGATCCCCTGAACATACACAATCCCCAGGGAAGTATGTATTTCCTTCCTCCGAGTTTTGACAACATTGCCGAATATCGCTCGGAACTGGCATCGACACTGAGGAGAATCGGCATAGGCGTGCGCTACCATCATCACGAGAATGCATACGGCCAGATAGAGATCGAGCTGCCCTTTACCGAAGGAGCCCTCAGAACCGGAGACTACATACTGGTTCATAAGTATCTCTCCCGCATGGTTGCCCGGAACTATGATTTCCGCGTAACCTATATGCCAAAGCCCATACCCAACGAAGCAGGCTCTGGAATGCATATGCACATGTATCTTGAAAATAACGGAAAGAATGCATTCTATGACGAGAATGACGAACTCGGTCTGAGTCAGACAGCCCGTTATTTCATAGGGGGAATCCTGGAGCACATAAGGTCTTTCACAGCAATAACTAATCCGACCGTCAATTCGTATAAGAGGCTAGCAGGAGGCCTTGAGGCTCCGGCATATATCGCATGGGGAAACAGGAACAGGAGCGCTCTCCTCCGCGTCCCTGCGGGAAAGTCCAACCCGGATGTCGAGATAAGGAACCCGGACCCATCCGCAAACCCCTATCTCGCCGAGGCGGTGATATTTGCCTCGGGCCTTGACGGTATAAAGAAGAAGATAGAGCCGCCTGCGCCTGTGGAAGAGAACATATATCATATGAGCGCATCCAAGAGGAAGAGGCAGGGAATAGGCAAACTTCCGATGAACCTCGGTGACGCTGTGGAGGAACTTCAGTCTGACGAGGTCGTTAAGAGAGCGCTCGGACCCATATACGATGTCTTCGTATCCATCAAGCAGGAGGAATGGTACAGGTTCATAGGCAACACATCCCCATGGGAAATAGAGCGCTACTTCGATGTCTGATGCCCATGATATACGATGTAGTGGCAGCCGCAGCTCTCTGCCTTCTTATTGGTATCATAACCTACAGGAAAGGCCTTCTGACATCGGACGGAGCCATAACTGCAGCCGCAATAGGTATCATCATAGCCCTTACTCATCCTTCATGGCTCGTACTTCTTTTCGGATTCCTTCTGGCAGGCCTTGCGGTCACGAGATACAGGTTCTTGGAAAAGAAAAAGAAAGGCCTTCAGGAGGGAAAAAGCGGAGAAAGAGGATGGAAGAACGTAGTTTCTACAGGCAGCATTCCAGCAATGGTGGCTCTACTATCCATCCCTGCCAGCCCAATCATACCACTCGAGCTCTCCGGAAGCCTGTTCCTTGTCGCCATAGCCACTGCTGCTTCGGACACTCTGGCCAGTGAGATGGGGGTTCTTTCCGGCAAAGCCCGCTTGATAACCACCATGAAACCCGTGGAACCGGGCACTAACGGAGGGGTATCCGCATACGGAACCCTGTGGTCCGTTATCGGAGCGTTCACAACAGCCTTTCTCGGTGGCATCTTTCTCCTTTATTTCAGCGACACGATGTGGTCAGATGTCGAAGGCATCTTCTTTCTCTTTGCACTGATAGGGCTTATGGGATTCACAGGGTGTATGCTGGACAGCCTTCTCGGTGCGACCCTTGAGAACAGGGGCATCATCGGAAAGGGTACGGTGAACTTCCTTTCGGAACTTTTATCCGTAATCCTCTTTGTGGCCATTCTGTATCTCTTCTCAAACCTCGTGTACGCTTCCTGTCTTTTCCTATAAGTTTTTAATCCCGTGGCCATTCTCATGCCTGTGATATCATGAAGGTCATGCTGATAATCCTCGATGGAATGGGTGACAGGCCGTCAGAAGCCCTGGGAGGATTGACGCCTCTGGAGGCCGCTGAGACACCAAACATGGATGCACTTGCAAAGAAGGGCATAAACGGGATGATGGATCCCATAGCACCGGGAATACGGGCAGGGAGCGATACAGCCCACCTTTCCATACTCGGTTATGATCCGTACGAGGTTTACACCGGCAGAGGTCCATTTGAGGCCGCTGGTGAGGGCCTTGAACTGATGCCCGGAGATGTGGCCTTCAGGTGCAATTTCGCAACCCTGACCGATGGAAAGATAAGTGACAGAAGGGCAGGAAGGATAAAGGAAGGAACGCATGAGCTGGCTGCATCTCTGGATGGGATGGAGATAGACGGCGTAAAGGTGATCTTCAAGGAGTCCGTGGAGCACAGGGCGGTTCTTGTGCTCAGGGGGGAAGGGCTTTCGGCCAATATAAGCGACGCAGACCCGCATGCTCTCGGGCCTGTGCATAAGGTAAAGCCGCTGGACGACAGCCCCGAGGCGAGGAGGACAGCGGATATCGTGAACACATTCGTGAAGGAATCTTACGAGAGGCTAAAAGACCACCCGGTAAACATAAAGAGAATCGAGGAGGAATTGCCTCCGGCGAACATAGTGCTTCCCAGAGGTGCCGGAATGGTACCGCATCTCTCCTCTTTCACGGAGCGCTATGGCATAAAGGCAGGTGCCATATCAGGCGTCTCCATCGTCAGGGGTGTCTGCAGGCTTGCGGGCATGGATGTACTTGATGTTGAAGGTGCGAAGGGCACTGCGAAGAGCGATTTCCATGCCAAGGTCGTTGCCGGGCTGGAATACCTGTCGAATGGCGGGGATTTCGTTCTCATAAACATGAAGGCTCCCGACCTTTTCGGGCATGATTCGGACCCTGAAGGGAAGAGAGACATAATAGAGTGGATAGACTCCGCATTTGAGCCCCTGAATGATGTTGTGGACAGAGGCATAATAGCGATAACCGCCGACCACTCCACGCCCTGCGATGTGGGTGACCACAGCGGAGATCCTGTCCCTCTGCTAATCGCTGGCAAAGGTGTTAGAACCGACGATGTGGAGGAGTTCGGGGAAAGGAGCGCCATGAAAGGAGGCCTCGGTCAAATCAGGGGCAATGACCTGCTGAACATACTGTTCCAGCTTGCAGGGCTCTCCGAGAAGTTCGGAGCTTGAAAAGCAGAAACTATCTCTCAGCAAGTGCCCTGGCAATCACACTCCGAAAGAGGAAGGTCGTAGACGTCGCTTCAGTAGGTTATCTCCACTACAACCGTTGACTGATACTGGTCGTCAGGTGTGGAAGGAGGTATGTGTATCCTCCAGTAAACCGGAGTGCTCACATCCGAGTCGGAATATCCAAATTCCATTCCTGCCGACCATGTTCCATCAGGCAGATTCGGCATAGACTGACCTGCTCCGCCACTGCTTTGATTTCCCCACACGGAGAAGGGCCCGTTTCCTGCGGCTGAAAACGGCCTCCATGTGGATATCTCGCTGTTTGTGGAATTTGCATCAGGATGTTCATTTTTCACATCAACATTCTCGCGTGTTATCTTATGTGATGAGTTCCTGACCCCGACAAGGTCGGATATGTTCAATTTCACATAGTACGGGAGGTTTGCCCTCACGCCTATCACTGTGGGTGGGCTGAGGTCTACCACGGCACTGGGGAAGCCCTGTCCGGATGGATTGTTCTTTACAGTTATCTCTGTGTATGCGTATATTCCAAATTCATCATATTTTGTCTCTTTCGCGGTGTCAGGTTTATCTTTATCATATATTGTTATATTAAAATTCCAGCTATTGATATCATTAAAAGCCTGTGACGGGTCTAATTGATTTCCGGCCGGGGACCATCCCTGACCCGGTGCGTATACCATCTGTTCTCCGAATGTTACATTTACATAAAGAAGGAAATAATCGAATTCATCAGAGCCCGGCCCGCTTCCTGCAAATCCCTTTCTATCCTCTGTTTTCTGGTACCAGTTAACCAGAACAAGTTCGTCCGTGCCATTCGGCCACATGAGCTTCCAGACACCTTCGTTATTTACCGGATCAGAGCTATCTGGTGTAAAATGCAGGTGAAAATTGAAGTTCTTCCCTTTTGTCGTGTTATAGCCGTGTGCTGTGATGTTTTCGCTTCCGAAGTCATACCATGCATAGATGTCAAGACCACCCACCTTTGTCCATCCGCTGTCATAGGAGCAATTCATGAAGAAGGTGTATGTTGAGCCCACATCCGATTGTTTGTTCAGTCTGCTGTTTCCACTATCGTCAAGAATATCCATTGAATTTATATGTGGTATGTAGTTATCTGCTTTAACCTGCGTTGCTGTGTTGTACATCTGGTATGAGATAACGATTCCTCTAGCAGAGGAGCCAAGGGCCAGGCCATAACCCGGACTTCCCGGGGATTTCACGGCCACCGTTGTAAGGTCATCCTGCATAGTGCTGTCCGTCCATTCATTTGCAGATGTATGTCCAGGATAATAAACGAAGACTCTTCCTGTATCTCCTACGGCAATGGCCAGGCTCCCATCTTTCTTCCAGTCCACACTCTGGAGAGGTCTGCCGGTAGAGGGCAGCTTTATATCCTTGAAGTCTGCTCTCACACCAATCGCCATTGAATTGTAAACACCGGCATCGCTCCGGGTGTCTATGCTATAGACACTCCAGGAGGTCTCCGGTGGCCTCTGTATTGCGAGGTCAAGCCCCCGAGTGGAATAATGGTAAAGGACAAACTTGTCTCCGTATATACCAACCTTTATTGATGTTGCACCGGCACCGCTGCCAGAATCCACGGTATTGAATGTCCATGAGCCTCCGTTTTTCTCTGCTACCTGTATTGCATCATTGTCCACATATGCAATGACGGGATTCCCATACTGATCAAGGTCCATCGAAACAAAACCTGCATCTGAACTCGTTACAGATTCGGTAGTCCACGACTGTTGGAGCCCCTCCGTATATGCATACCTCAGCATGTTATTGTTTCCGTCATAATATGCAAGGTTCCAGTAATCGTCGCGATCGGTCGGATAAGGACAGAGTTGCAGGTAGGAAACCGTGGATTTTCCAGAATTATCTACAACATAATGATGCCATACACCACCATCCAGATATGAATACATGGGTGTTGAGTTTGTAGCGTCCATGTAAGCAATGACAGGGCGGTTATATACTGTGTCCAGTGCAAGAGATGTGTACTTTCCCACATCGCTTGAGCCCCCGCTGTGTGCGAACCCAGTGTTCCATGAGCTCCCGTCATATTTCGCATATTTCAGGGCCTTGTTACTATAATCATAATAGCTGATAGACGGATTGTCGTTCCAGTCAATTGCTACTGAACTGAACTCACCAACATTTCCGGAGGTATCCACCTCTTCTATGTTCCATCTGTTGTTCTCAAAATAGGCCTGTTTGAGATGTGTTCTTCCACCATCCCAGTAGCTTATGTGCGGTCTTCCTTCGTGATCCAGTGCTATAGATGGATAGTAACCGGCATATCTGTTTCCGTCAACTACCGATGCATGCCAGGAATATCCGTCAAAACCAACATATCTCAGTTCTTCACTGCCCGATGTTTGATCATAATATGCTATATGAATGGTCTCTTTTATGTTGCTGATCTTCCACATCCTTCCATGGCCGTCGGTGTCATACCCAACCACCAGAAGGCTCTCGTTTCCGGGCCTCCAGGAAACAGACGTGAATTCGGCCGCATCCGGGGGCACCTGTAGTGGATAAACATCCTTGTAATCGCATAGATATGCAACACCTCTGTTCTTCGATGTGTCATATCCGACAGCTATGAAGTAGGAGGTACTTGCATTTTTATCACATGCCACACCCCTGAGAGAGATATCGCTATTCAATTGTATTGAGTGCCACTTTCCTTCATCTATATCAAACCAGGATATCATCCCGTAAGGCGTGCTATCGTAGGGAGTTCCCACTGCGATAATGCTGCCCTTGCTCCCGTGGAACGGGTCGTAACATCCTGCTGAAAAACCACCACCTGTGGACTCTGCGCTCAGGTCCAGCATAGTCGGATCGCTCGAATTTGCATCTTCCATAAAGTATGCAGCGGATTCCCCACCGTCATCCGCAAGAATGAAGAAAGAATTCTCTTTGTAATATACCACATCATGCACAACACAGTCTCTATATATCTTATCCGTTAAATTTGTCCATCCTTCTTCAGGAGAGTATCTGAACAGGGCGGTGTGAGTTTGATTCCTAAGATATGCACCTCCTGCTATGGCGTATTCATAGTTATCTTCATTCCACGCCATTCCATAGAAAAGTATGTTGTTCGGTGCGGCGATTGTGCTTATGGGCTTTTGCGGCTGATCTGTCGCGTGAACATGGACTGCCGGCAGAAGAATCACTGCCACCATGATGAACACAATCAACATTGCGCCGTTACGTCCGTTCCGGTAAATCCTCATTAAGAAGGCCTCCTGACCGAGCGGATAATGTTGATAGCATTAATAAAGTTTTGCTCCTGAAAAGCATATATAGTGCGAGGGAATGGCCTGTGCGTGAAATCCATCTTCAAAAAGGCCAGGAAAGCCGTTTCAAGGGTCAAACCGAAGAAAGAGAGGCACCTGCCTTTCATGTGTCCCGTATGCGGGGAAGAGGTCGATGCCACCGCCCCCGTGTGTCCCAAATGCGGCGCTCGCTTCCTTATCGGCGTATATACCTGTGGTAACTGTGGAGAAAGGGTTTCAGTGGATGACGAGACCTGCCCGCACTGCGGAACGACATTCTACACCGGGAAAGTGAGGTATTTCTGCCCTGTGTGTGGCGCTGAGGTGGACAAGGACGCAACCTACTGTGATGTCTGCAATTCCACCTTCTGGAGCCCTGTGGCAAGGGAGTTCTGAGCGCCATAACTAAATACACCCCTGTTTTCGCTGTACCGTGTCGTTGAAAAGGCTAGGCCGTATGAAGTTGAAATGGTGCGAGGAATGCAACCTTCCGCTAGTCGGAAAAAGATGCTCCGTATGTGGTTCCGAAGGAAAGAGCGTAGAGGTAACACCTCCCGGAGATGTGAGGCCTGCCTTTGAGTATGACCTGAACATGATATGGGAACTTGCGGAAAAGCAGTTCGGAGACGGATGCGGAGAGGCCTTCGATCCCAGAGACAAGGTCCTTGTCCTTAACAGAGCTCCAGGAGAGGACAGAATAGATGAGATAATCTCGGACGGACAGGTCATCGGTTCGCTCAAATACGATATCTTCCGCGGCCGTTTTATCCTTTCGCCTCGTGTTGAGGGTGCTGTTCGCCTGCTTCCATGCCTGAAAAGGTCATGGGTTGTTGTGGATGAAGGGGCCGTAAGGCCGATACTGGAGAGCGCAAATGCGCTCGCTGTCGGCATAAGCGAGATGTCCGAGGGTATAGAAAAGGGAGATGAGGTTGTGGTACTGTCTCCCGATGGGGAAGTGATTGCCGTTGGCAGGGCGATGATGAGCGGAGAGGAGATGAAAAAGGCGGAGAGAGGCGTCGGAATAAAGGTCAGGCACAGGTTGAAAGAGCCAGTACATATACTGAAAGGAGGTCAGGACTGGGACATGGCCATAGAGGCCAACAGACATGCCATCGAAAGGAATGTGAAGAAGGGCACCGGGTTCATAAAAAGGGTGGTGGAGGAGAACAACATGCCACTGGTGGCATCGTACAGTGGTGGAAAGGACTCTCTGGCAGCGCTCCTCGTAGCCCTCGATGCAGGTTACAAGCCCACGGTGATGTTCCTGAACACAGGCATAGAGATGCCTGAGACAATAGAGAACGCCAGAAAAACGGCGGAGATATACGGGCTGGAATACCAGGAGATAGATGCAGGGGATGCATTCTGGAGAGGGTTAGAGATATTCGGGCCGCCTGCTAAGGATTATAGGTGGTGCTGCAAGGCATGTAAGTTAGGACCTACGACGCTCTTCATAAAGGAGAATTACCCTGAAGGCATGATATCCATCATAGGCCAGAGGAAGTACGAGTCCGAATCCCGCTCCAGAAAGGGAGAGGAATGGGAGAACCCCTGGGTCAAAAAGCAGAAGGGCATAAGCCCGATACAGGACTGGACAGCCCTGGAGGTCTGGCTCTACCTGTTCATGAAAGGAGCGGATTACAACCCGTGGTATGAGAGAGGACTTTACAGGATAGGCTGTTATCTCTGCCCGTCCGCGGATATGGGTGATGCCGTCATACTGAAGCAGAATTTTGAAGGCTATGAGCGATGGGATTCGTACCTGAGCGAGTATGCAAAGGAAAAGGGACTTGAGGATGAGTGGCTTGAATATGGCCTCTGGAGATGGAGAAGGTTCCCGCCGTGGGCGAGATCGAGGGGAATGAAGGCACCGGAGATAAAGAGGGGCAAAGGCGGGGTTTCCTTCGAGGGAAAGGAGGAACTGAAACCATCAGTTGATCTTGACATGGAGAGGGTGAAGGCCTTCGCATCCATACTGGGAGACTGGGAGGAAAAGGACGGGAAGATAGATGTAAAGGGCGTATGCACAATATCCGAGGGCTCTGTTTCAATCCATGATATGCGGTCGTTCAGAGACATAGTGGGCGTTCTGGAGCAGGCGGTTAATTGCATGGGCTGCGGCGTCTGCGTGGGAAGATGCCCGACGGGAGCGCTCTCCATAATCGACGGCATAGCCGTTGCGAACCCGGGGGACTGCGTTCACTGCCGTGAATGCCTGAGAGGGCCCTGCCCTGCCCGTGATTTCAATCCCGGAAATTCGGCATAATCTTCATAAGAGGATGCGGTTTTCGAGAATTATGCGTCAGATAACCGTTATAAGCGGAAAGGGTGGCACGGGAAAGACCAGCATAACCTCGGCACTCGTCACACTGGAGAAGAGAAAGGTCATAGCGGACTGCGATGTGGACGCTCCCGACCTTCACCTGATACTTCACCCTGAAGTAAAGGACAGTGGGGATTTCTACGGAGGAGTGAGGGCGGCCAAGGACGACGATAAGTGCATAGACTGCGGGCTCTGCAGGCAGGTCTGCCGATTCGATGCGGTGGACGAGCAGTTCAACATAGACCCTTTCAAGTGCGATGGGTGTGGTTTCTGCGCATATGTGTGTCCCACAAAGGCCATAGAGATGAAGGAGAACCTATCTGGCCACTGGTATCTCTCGGAGACCGAATACGGGCCAATGGTCCATGCTAAACTCGATATCGGGGAGGAGAACTCAGGTAAACTCGTCACAGTTGTGCGCAACATGGCGAGGAACATCGCTGAAAAGGAGGGCTATCCATATGTCATCATAGACGGGCCTCCGGGAATAGGCTGTCCGGTCACATCCGCAATAACTGGTGTGGATGCAGTGCTCATAGTCACCGAGCCCACCATGTCGGGCATACACGATATGGAAAGGGTTCTCAGCGTTGCAAGGCACTTCGGCGCAAGGCCGTTCGTCCTGATAAACAAGTACGACCTCAACGAAGAGATGACTGAAAAGATAGAGAATTACTGCAAGGAACAGGATGTTCCCGTGGTCGGAAAGATAGCATTCGACAGGGAGATGACCGATGCGATGGTGCAGGGAAAATCAATCATACAGTACAAGCCGGAGGGAAAGACGGCAAAGGCAATACGGAATGCATGGGATAGAGTCAAAGTGGAGCTTTCCTGATGCGAATGCATGCGAATGTCCGGTTCTCAGCAGGTGCACATCAAAGATTCAGAAGTAATCCTTTACATCATCCTCTTCTTTTTCATCTCGTTGTACTCTGCTTTCAGGTGCGGTAGCATATCCTGACTGGTTGGATGATTCCGGATATTGGGGAGAATATTGTGAGTCGTATTCTTGACCATATTGCTGTCCGTATTGCGGATATTGCGGGTATTCTGGAGCATACCCTGTAGCGGGTTGTGTTGCATATGGCTGAGGTTGATATGTGCCATTCATTCCAATCGCTCCGGGAGGTCCAATATACATACCGAGATATTCCTTGCGATATACTCCGAACTCCACCAGCCTGTAGAATAACCTTATTGAGAATGATATCGCCAGTATAATCGCTATTCCGGGCACGAGGACCTCATAGCTATATGT
Source organism: Thermoplasmata archaeon (assembly GCA_027006785.1). GTDB lineage: Archaea > Thermoplasmatota > Thermoplasmata > WALJ01 > WALJ01 > JALTFR01. The sequence continues at coordinate 51,233 of JALTFR010000011.1, forward strand.
GTCGGATTCATAGAATATGCTCATGCTTTCTATAAAGAAATAGCCCCAGAGAATGAGAAAGAATGCCGCTATCGTACCGAATGCGAGGCGTCCAGCGCTGCCTTTTTCATAATAGGCTGTCAACGATGCAAAAACGGTAAGAAGAATTCCCAGAACAAGGATATAGCTCCCGGTATTATGAAAGTAATCCGTTGGGTCCGCTCCATTGGAGATAAGTATCTGACTGACAGCATTTATGAAACCGAGAGGGGCGGCTATGAATATAAGGCCGTAGAGTATCCCTATTCCAGCAGCTTTTCCTGCATGTCCCATTATGCATCCCTCCTGAAACCGTAATGCCATCCTGAGACGTTCTCTGTTATGGTAATGATTGCGTAAGACGGGTAGCCGCTGACCGAAACACTTGTCTCCCTTTCAATTCTCTGCATAACAGGCGCAGTAAAGTGGTCGCTCTGGCTTCCTATGCTATTGCCACCTGAATCATAGACAACCACGTTCACACTGAGGTCCAGATTGCGCGTGTATTCGTTCTTGAAAGAGTAATCTATGGAGAGAGTATTGCCGCTGGATTGTGGGTTGCCAACCTGCAAATCATTGAAGGGTGCTCCCCACTCATATGTTCTGCTTATGTTGGTGTAAATGCCCGAATATTCTATTGTGGCGATAACCGGAATATTCATGCTGTGTGTCATGAGATAATATGTGTCCCCTGCCGATATGTTGAATACCAGAGTATCGTAGTAATCAGTCCCAAGTTGAATTTTTTCACAGGAGGATGAGAGAACTGAACTTCCGTTGTATATCTTTACCACTGCATCGGCAGTTCCGGACAGAAGATGTGAGGTTGATACGCTGTAAGGAAGATATACCCTCATGCTGGCGCTCGATGAATCATAATATATGGTGCCGTTGTCTCTGTCTATTATTACGGATTTAATAAGTGGTTCCCAGGGGATTGTATTGCGGTAATGTACGAGTATTTCTCCGCCTCTGCGCATGAAATATGCATTGATATCCGCATGGACAGTGAAGTTTGCATATTCCTTCCATATGTCTTCTTTTATGGACTCAGGAAGTTCGTTCAAATCTATGCTTGCATTTATGTGCTCTCTATGGGTGCTTCCCGGTGCCACCGGCGGTATGTCTCTTTTCATCTCGTATATCTTCATTCCGCTTTCATTGTGGATTATCCAGAGATGGAGGTGCACATCCCTTATTTCATAATTTCCACCGTTTATTATATCAAACCATGTGTGAGCGCTTATGGTGTCGTTGCCGAACTTCCATTCGATATCATCCTGGTCCTGCATCTCGAGGCTCACTTTTCCCGTAACAATCGGAGTGACTGCATTGTAAAGCGTATAACCTGAAAACAGAAGAGCTATTACGAATATCAGGTTCAACACTGCAAGGGATTTTTTCATGCAGGCAGATTCCCGGAAATCGTATTTAATCTTTTAGCCGGCCTCCACTTTCACACACCTCATGGAAAAAGTCTTTTAATACTGCAGGCATGGCACATCGATATCATGGAAGAAGATGCGGTCACGCTGAAAGTTGTCGAGGCCCTCCAGGAAGATGTGGGTCTCGGAAGAGTTCGTATAGACTCTAGGACGAGAATGAAGCTTGGAATAGAGGTTGGTGAGGTAGTTGAGATAACAGGCCTTAAAAAGACCTCCGCAAGGGTCTTCCGTCTGAAGCAGGAGGACGAGGACAGAGGCATAATAAGGATGGACGGCCTTATCAGAAAGAACGCAGGCGGAGTATCGGTCGGAGACAAGGTGCTTGTGAGAAAGGCAGAAGTTAACGATGCGGAGCGAATAACACTTGTTCTGGCTCTTGACCGCAGTCAGCCTAGGATAAGTCTGGGAAAGAACATAGATATCTATGTAAAGAGAGGGCTGCTCAATCGTACAGTCTCAAAAGGCGATATAATTGCAGTTCCCGGGATATCCTTCACCGGCAAATTCCTTCCTTTTGTTGTCATTGCAACAAAGCCCGCCGAGATAGTTAGAATAACGGAGAACACGGATGTAAAGGTCAAGGAAGGGAGCGCCGAGGACATAGAGATGAGCCTTGACGGAGTTACTTATGAGGACGTCGGGGGGCTGAGAGACGAGATTCACAAGGTAAGGGAGATGATAGAACTGCCCCTTAAACACCCGGAACTCTTCAAAACCCTCGGCATAAACCCGCCCAAGGGTGTCCTGCTATACGGACCTCCCGGCACAGGAAAGACCTTGATAGCCAGGGCGGTTGCCAATGAATCCGGAGCATCCTTTTTCAGCATACAGGGTCCGGAGATAATGAGCAAGTTCTACGGCGAGACAGAGGAAAATCTTAGAATGGTATTTGAGAAGGCTGCACAGGAGGCACCCAGCATAATATTCATAGATGAACTCGATTCCATTGCTCCGAAGAGGGACGATGTCAGAGGTGAGCTTGAAAGAAGAATGGTCGCCCAGCTTCTCACTCTTATGGACGGCATGAAGAGCAGGCAGAATGTGGTTGTAATCGGAGCAACCAATAGGCCTGATGCGATAGACCCTGCCCTGAGAAGACCCGGGCGATTTGACAGGGAGATCGAGATAGGTGTGCCTGACACACAGGGAAGATACGAGATACTTCAGATCCATACGCGAGGCATGCCCGTCGAAGGTGGAGATGAGAAAAGAGAGGAGATTCTGAAGTGGCTTGCCTCTGTCACCCATGGTTTTGTCGGTGCGGACCTTGCCGCGCTCTCTCGCGAGGCTGCTATGAAGGCCCTTCGCCGTTATCTGCCCGAGATAAACCTTGACAAACCGATAAACCCGGAATTCCTCGAGAAAATGAAGGTGATAGAGGAAGATTTCAAAGGGGCCCTCCGCGAGGTTGAGCCGAGCAGCCTCAGAGAAGTTCTCGTGGAGGTTCCAAATGTCCACTGGGAGGATGTGGGGGGTCTTGAAGACGTCAAGGAGAAATTGAAGGAGGTTGTGGAGCTTCCAATAAAGGAACCGGAGCGTTTTGAGAGCCTGGGTATAAGGCCTCCCAGAGGAGTTCTGCTCTACGGCCCGCCCGGAACAGGTAAGACCCTTCTTGCAAAGGCGGTTGCAACAGAGAGCGAGGCAAATTTCATCAGTGTAAAGGGCCCGGAGATAATGAGCATGTGGGTGGGAGAGAGTGAACGTGCTGTTAGAGAGATATTCAAGAAAGCCAAGCAGGCGGCACCCAGTGTAATATTCTTCGATGAATTCGATGCAATTGCACCTGTGAGAGTATCTGGCATAAACAACAACAGAGCCATAGAACAGGTGGTGAACCAGCTCCTCACCTCGATGGATGGTCTTGAATCCCTAGAGGGTGTTGTGGTAATCGCAGCTACAAACAGGCCGGATATAATCGATCCCGCACTTATGCGTCCCGGCAGGTTTGACCGTCAGATATATATTGGTGTACCGGACATAGAGTCCAGAAAGAAGATACTGGCGGTTCACACCCGGAGGATGAACACGGGCGATATCGATCTGGATGTTCTTGCAAAGCGGACGGAAGGCTTCGTCGGAGCGGATCTTGAATCTCTATGCCGTGAAGCAGGTATGAACGCTCTTCGTTCCGGAAGAGACAGAGTTATGCAGGAGGACTTTGACGCAGCTCTCAAAGACATAAGCCCTTCAGTGAGCGAGGATGTCAGAAAGTACTATGAATCCCTGAAGGAGACCCTCAACAAAAGTGTTAGAAATAAAAAGATTGATATAGGGCTGGGATATTACTCCTGATGAGGTATTGCAATGGTCAGAAGATTCGTCACCGAACTCAGAGGAAAGACCGTAATGACAAACGATGGTGAGATACTCGGAGTCATAGATGACTTCGTGGTAGATACCAAGCTCGGCGATATAAAAAGCGTCCTTGTGGTCCCGGCAGAGGACATAGAGCCGAGGCTTTTCCAGACCGATGCTGACGGTCGCCTTGTACTTCCTTTCACGGAGATGAAGGCGGTAAAAGATGTCGTGGTCATGGAGCCTGAGCTTGAATAAACCCTTTAAATTTATAGATTTTTAACTTTACTAATTACTATCTGTGTGTATCCGAAACCCCTATATACTTGCATGCTCATGCAGTTATAGTGATACTATGAAGGAACTTGTTGAGAAAGGCATCTCCTATGGTGGAGATAAGGCAGAATTTCTGGAGATAAGGTCGGAAAGCAGGAAATACAGTGTCAATTTTATGAAGAATGGCATACTGACGTCATCCGTTGAGGGTACGGACAGCGGTTTTTCTGTAAGAGCACTCCACGATGGAGGAATGGGTGCGTCATATACGAACATAAACGACTGGAAGCATCTGAAAAAAGTCATTGATTCCGCCATATCTCAGGCAAAAAAAGCCTCGTCCATATCTGATATCTCACTTGCAGAAGAAGAGATACACAGGGATTTCTGGACTGTTGAGCAGAAGAAGAGCATAGAGGAGGTACCTAACGAGCAGAAGGTAGAGTGGCTCTCCGAGATTGAAAAGAGCCTTATTGCCGGAGATATCCGTGTCGTTGCCCGCATACAGGTACTGCGTGATGCCCTCAATGAAAAACATATAATGAACACGGAAGGAACGGAGATTTCATCTCTACTTCCGACAATCGAATACTTCTATTTCATAGTTGTAGCTGGTCAGAACGGGACGGAACAGGCATACAACCAGCTGGGATGGACCGGAGGATACGAGCACTGGGAGCGATGGGACCCTATGAAAAAGATAAACGACAACGCAAAGGCCCTCTTCAATTCCATCGAACACGGAAAGACACTTAAGAACGGGAAGATGGATCTCATAGTCGGGCCGGAGGTGGCAGGTATTGCTGCTCATGAGTCATCGGGGCATCCCAGCGAGGCCGACAGAATACTCGGAAGGGAAGCATACCTTGCGGGAGAATCTTTCATAAAGCCGGACATGGTCGGCCAGAGGGTCGGCAGCGATGTGGTTAATGTGGTGGATGACCCAACGGTGCCTAACAGCTTCGGTTACTACAAGTACGATGACGAGGGCGTGCCTGCCAGAAAGCGCTATCTCTACAAAAACGGGTTGATAAACGAGTTCCTTCAGAACCGGGAGACTGCAGCTGTTCTCGGGACAAGGAGCAATGCAGCGGCCCGTGCAAGCTCATGGGACCGCGAGCCAATAGTCAGGATGAGCACCACATTCGTGGAGCCTGGAGATCATGAGGTTGAGGAGCTCTTTGAGGATGTGAAATATGGCGTGTACATGAAGTCTTTCACTGAATGGAACATAGATGATGTGAGGTACAACCAGAAGTACACCGGCAGGGAAGCATACCTCATAGAGAACGGAGAGGTGAAAGGGCCGATAAGAAGGCCAATCATAGAGCTGACCACACCCACATTCTGGGGAGCCGTGGATGCAGTGGGAAAGGACCTTGAGTTCGTAGGAGCGACATGCGGAAAGAGCGACCCCGAACAGGGAGTGGATGTATGGACTGGTGGCCCACATATGAGGCTGAGGAATGTTTACATGAGGTGGTAAACATGGATGTGGAAAATATCCTGAATATGGCTCTCAGGCTCGGAGCAGAGGAAGTGATTGCAAAACGCACCGTGAAGGACGATCTGCAGGTGAGATTCTCCCAGAACCGGGTTGACATACTCAACAACTGGATATCGGAATCCACGAATGTTTTCATAGCAGTTGATGGAAGGACGACAGGCGTGGAGATAAAGGATGAGAAGTTTGCCGAAAAAGAGCTTGAAAAGGCCATGGAATTTGCAAAAAAACTGCCGAAAAATCCTGATTTCAGGGGAATATACGATAGAAAAACGAAGTCTTCTTCCGGTCCGGAGCTAAAGGAGATCGACGTATCGGAAATGGCTGATGTGGCCATCAATTCCGCTCTGGCCCATGATGTGAAAAGAGTCTCGGGTGAGATATATCTTGCGAGGCACAGGGTGGAAGTCTGCACGAGGTATAATCATCTCGAGGAGTTAAGGGCATACCTTCTCAGTACCGTAAGGGCTTTCAACTCTGAGGGGAACCCCGGTCAGGCCAGCACACATGTCGGAAGCATGGCGGATATGCTGAACTATGGTCCAGAGTTCGTCGGAGATAAGGCAGGGCGGATTGCATCCATGAACACCCGTGTGAAAGACGGAGAAGAGGGAGAATTCACCGTTCTATTCGACCCTCTGACATTCGGCTCCATTCTCAGTTCTGTGGGAAGGTCTCTGTCGGCTTTCAGTGTTGATACCGGCACCAGTTTCTTCACCGATATGCTCGAAAAGAAGGTTGCTTCCGAGGCCCTCACAATATATGATGACCCCACAAGGCCGGGGAGAGGACAGGCATCTTTCGATGATGAAGGGGCCCCCACAAGGAGGACAGAGGCCATATCAAGGGGCGTTCTTAAGACGTATCTTCACAGCGTTTCAACTGCCAAGAAGTTTGGCACTGAAACAACAGGAAACGGCAGGGATGCAGGGAAGATGAGCTCCATAAATCCTTCGTACTGGCAGCTATCTGTTGAGCCGGGAAAGAGGAAGATGGAAGCCCTCATGGGAGAGATAAAGGACGGACTTTACATAGCGAACACCTGGTACACCAGATATCAGGACTATCGAAAAGGAGACTTTTCTACCATACCCAGAGACGGGATTTTCAGGATAAAGGACGGTGAGATCGTCGAATCATGGAAGGGCATCAGAATAAGTGACAATATGCTGAGAATAGCTAAAAATCTGCTGGAACTTAGCTCGGATACAATTCCTGCTGACTGGTGGGGCGAGACTAGCTCTGTTTTCTCCCCCTATGCCCTTGTGGAAGGTGTGAGGATAACAAAGTCCCATTAAACCCTTTTTCCATATCTTATTACAAAGTTTTCCACCGGAAATTGTGGTTTTAACCCGCTTATTTCCATCCAAACAGGTTATGGCTTTTAATTTAAGAATTCTTTTGTCGCTTATGTGACTACAAAATCTTTAAGTTAAAATCAGCCTTGCTGGAAAACAAGGTGTTATCATGGTCGTAAGCAACAATGACCTCAAAAAAGGACTGGTTATCCAGCCCTCCAAGTTGAAGAAGGGGCTGCCGAAGGAGACCAAGTCCCTGTGCCCAGAATGTAAGAAGGTGATTCCGGCAATAATATATGAGGAGAACGGCAAGGTGATGTATAAAAAGACATGTCCGGAACACGGAGAGTTCATAGATGTCTATTTCGGAGATGTGGAGGCCTATCTTCGCCTTGAGAGATGGGCGGTAGATGGCATTGGCGTGGAAGATCCTGTGGCACAGGTATATGATGGTTTTCCCCCATCATGTGAGGGGTGTCCAACCCATTTCAGTCATACATCGCTGGCCAACATAGACCTCACCAACAGGTGCAATCTCAAATGTCCCATATGCTTCGCAAATGCGAACGCAGCGGGATATGTCTATGAGCCCGATCTTGAGACCATAAGGCAGATGATGGTGGACCTGAGGGAAGAGAGGCCGGTGCCAACCGCTGCCATACAGTTCGCAGGCGGAGAGCCAACAGTGTATCCCCACTTCCTTGAAGCGGTGAGGATGGGTAAGGAACTCGGCTTCTCGCAGATACAGGTGGCGACCAACGGAATAAGGCTGGCGAGGGACCCCAACTTCGCACAGGCCATGCTGGATGCAGGGATGCACACAATATATCTTCAGTTCGATGGATTCAAGGAGGAAACATACATCAGGGCAAGGAACAGACCGATGTTCCTGAAGGATAAGCTTCTGGCAATAGAACATGCTCGCAATACGAAGCCGAAGCCTCTGACAACAGTCCTTGTACCTGTAATAGTCAGGGGAATAAACGACGATGAGGTTGGAAAGCTCATAGAGTTCGGTCTTCAGAACCTCGATGTCATAAAGGCCGTGAATTTCCAACCCGTCTCATTTTCTGGTAGGATAAACCAGAATGAGAGGATAAAGGGGAGATACACCTCAGGAGACCTGATTCGCGATCTGACAGAACAGACGGATTACTTCGAGGGAAAGGATGATTTCTTCCCGATTCCGGCAGGAGCGATAATATCGGAGCTTGTATCTCAGATAACTGGACAGCCAAAACTCGCATTCACTTCGCACCCCGCATGTGGAACAGCAACATATCTGTTCAAGGACAGTGAGAGCGGAGAAGTCATGCCGATAACGCGCTTTATAGATGCGGACGGCCTACTTGATGAAGCATATGAGCTTGTGATGAGCGGAGAGCTCAAAAAGATGGGAAAACTGAGAGGTGGCCTCAAGGCATACAAGCTTCTCAAGAGGCACATAGACAACAGCAAGGCTCCGAAGGGTCTCAATATGCTGAGCATGCTGAAGGAGCTCTTCGTGAAGGGAGACAAGGACTCCGTCGGAGCAATCCAGTGGCGCTCTCTGTTCATCGGTTCAATGCACTTCCAGGACCTGTACAACTACGACATCGAAAGGATAAAGAGGTGTGTTATACACTACACCACTCCGGACCACAGGATAATACCCTTCTGTTCCTACAATACCGGACCGGAGTACAGGAAAGAGGTGGAGAGCAAGTTCGGAATACCAATGGAGGAATGGATAAAGAACCATCCCGACATACACCCCATGGGATTCGATCTCTACCCGGATGCTACGGTGATGCCGGCGGATTACAAATATCCTGAGAAGATAGAGAAGATATACAGGGAATGGAGCGTCCCATACACTCCCAAGGCGTGAGCCAATGATACAAATAAACAGGGATAAATGCATGTACTGCGGTGCCTGCGTCGGCACCTGCCCGGTGAACTGCATGTTCCTCTACGAGACGAGGGTAGAGGTGGACGAGGATAAGTGCATCCAGTGCGGGTTCTGCGAGAGGGTCTGCCCGGTAGGCGCGATAACCATGATAAAGGAGGCCAAGAAATGAAGGAAATGGATTATGATGTCGTGGTTGTCGGCGGTGGACCGGCCGGGTCGGTGAGCGCTCGCTATGCGGCAGAGAACGGAGCCTCCGTGCTTATGATAGAGAAAAGGCAGGAGATAGGAAGCCCTGTCCGGTGCGGAGAGGGCATCGCAAAGCGCTGGCTCGACGAGATAGGTCTCCAGCCCTCCAAGAGATGGATAGCCAATGAAGTGGACGGAGCCCGCATAATCGCACCCAACGGGACCTATGTGGAAGTGGACGAGTCCAAGGCAGGTGACGAATCTGGATATGTCATAGACAGGGATGCCTTCGACAAGATACTGGCCATGAAGGCGGCCAAGTCGGGGGTTGATGTCATGGTCAAGACCTATGCCCGCGGGCTGATAAAGGAGGACGGAAAGGTCAGCGGCATAGTCATGAAGCACATGGGCGAGGATGTGAAGGTGAAGGCAAAGGTGATCATAGGTGCCGACGGCTTCGAATCACAGGTCGGAAGATGGGCGGGGATAAACACGGCCCTGCATCCGAAGGACATAGATTCGTGCTACCAGTACACCCTCGAGGGCATAGATGTGGACAGGAGGTTCAACGACTTCTACCTCGGTTCGATGGTGCCCGGAGGATACATCTGGGTCTTCCCGAAGGGCGATGGAGTGGCCAATGTGGGCATAGGTGTCCAGATGAGCAAGATAGACAGGCCCGGAGCTGCAAAGTGGTATCTGGACAGGTTCATAGAGTCACATCCTGAACTCGCCAAGGGAAAGCCGATAAGGGAGGTGTCGGGCGCAGTTTCAATATCCGCACCCATAGAGCGCACGACCACCGATGGCGTGATGCTGGTCGGCGATGCTGCCCGCATGATAGATCCCGTCAGTGGCGGAGGAGTTTACAATGCGTCAATAGCCGGAAAGTTCGCAGGAATGGTGGCTGCAGAGGCAGTGCAGGAAGGCGACAGCTCGGCGGAATTCCTTCAGAAGTACGAGAAGCTCTGGAGAGGAAGGCTTGAAGAGCATCTCTTCCGCAACTGGCTGGTGAAGGAGAAGATGACCACCCTGAGTGACGATGTCTTCAACCGCGTCATAGGGATTCTGGCCGATGTCGGAATGGAAGAGATGAATGTGGGCAACATACTGAAGGCAGTGCAGGAGAAGGATCCCGAACTGATAAAGGAGTTCGAGGACTTCCTCTGAAACCCTTTTAATCCTCAAGGGTGGGAAGATGTCCCTGTTATCCTCTCTGAATGCGACGCAAAGGGAGGCTGTGACATATCTCGACGGCCCGCTGTCGGTGTTCGCAGGCCCGGGAACCGGGAAAACAAGGGTGACCACATACAAGGTGGCATATTTGATAGAACAGGGATACAGGCCCGAGGAGATACTGGCGCTCACCTTCACTCAGAAGGCCGCTCAGGAGATGGAGGATAGGGTGAGAGAACTTGTTCCTGATGCACGAGGGATAAGGATATCCACATTCCACTCCTTCTGCAACGAGATAGTGAACGACAATGCGCTGGAACTCGGCGTGAACACCGGAAGGACCGTGCTAACTGAGCCGTATCAGCAGGCATTCATTTACAGGCACATAAGAAGCTTAGGGCTGGAGTATCCCGAAATTCCCGGAGACCCAAGGGACCTTGCAAAGATATTTCAGTCGGCGATATCGAGGTTCAAGCAGGAGAACATAGGCCTTGAAAGGCTGAGAGAATACATAGAAAGAAAAGAAGGAGAGCTTGGAGAGGATCCCGATGAGGAAGATGTCGCAGCCCTGATGAAACTTGTGAGACTTTACCATGTGTACGAAGCATATGAGAGGTTCAAGGAGGAGAAAGGGCTCATAGATTTCGAGGATATGCAGTTGCTCGCCCTGAAAGTCCTTGAGATGCCACATATAAGGAAGAAGTACAGCGAGAGGATAAGGTACATCATCGTGGACGAGTTCCAGGACACGGATTACATACAGTTGCAGGTCCTATTCAGGCTGGCCGAGGATGGCAACATAACGATAGTCGGGGACGATGACCAGTCAATTTACAGGTTCAGAGGCGCATATCTAACGAATGTGCAGGAGTTCAGGCAGTTCTACACAGATAAGGGCATGCCTCCGAAGGAGATCGTGCTGGACATGAACTACAGGAGCACCGAAGAGATACTGAACGCCGCGCTGGAACTGATATACCACAATGAAGAGAGGGTGGAGAAGAGCATAAGGACACACAAAGGAAAGGGAGAGGATGTCCTGCTGTGGCACTATGTGACCGAACAGGACCAGGCATACGGCATAGTGAGGACCATACATGAACTCAGGGAGAAGGAGGGGAGGGACTGGAAGGACTTTGCGATACTTGTAAGGAGAAGGGCGGAGGCCAGGGCCATAACAGAGGCACTCCGTAAAGCAGGTATGCCCTATGAGATACTCGGTGCAAGGGATTACTTCGAAAAACCGGTCATAAGGTCGCTTTATCTATATTTGAAATACATCAACGACCCATCCATAGAGGCACCTCTCGCCCACCTGCTTCTCAGGCCCGCATATGGCCTCACGCCACTGGATGTCCGGCTCATAGAGGACCTTGCAAAGGAGCGGAAGGAGAGCGCATGGGAGGTCATGCAGAAAATATCAAGCGGAGAGGTGGATTTCGAAGGATACACCGAAGGGGTCCGTATGTTCGTGGAGAACATGCAGAATCTCTTCGACAAACTGGGCGACGAAGGGCTCTATGAGCTTGTGCGCTCCATACTGTTCAGCAGGGACTTCTTCAAGATAGAAGTGGCCAGAGAGAATAAAGAGAACATACGGCTTCTGAACCGGTTCCTGAAGATGACCGAGGAATACCTTGACATATACCCTGATGCTACTCTCGGCGAATTCGTTGAGCAACTGGATACAATGAAAAGGCTGGGGGTGAGCGACGAAGAGAACGAAGGCTCCGATGAGGACAGGATACACATATCCACGGTGCATGGTGCCAAAGGAATGGAATATCCCGTGGTCTTCGTTCCTGCCCTGAACGAGTCCAAGTTCCCCACGAAGTACAGGGAGGACCACATACCGGTTCCGGACGAGCTCTCGGATGGCATAAGGTCAGGGTTCTCCGATGAGCAACTGCATTACTTCGAAGAGCGCAGGCTTCTATATGTGGCAATGACCAGGGCAAAGGAGAGGCTATTCCTATCATACGCTGATTTCTACCCGGGCAGGAAGGGAAAGTATGAAAAGTCAAGATACAGGGATGATATTAAGAAGGTAAAAGGCGTGGATGAGCCGTCCATTGAGCCTCTCGAGGCCACATCTGGCGATGTTCACGATGCGCTCCTGGATCACCTGATAAAGATGGTGCAGAGGAAGGAATGGCAGAGCGCTCTGGATGCTGTCCTTGCCCTCGGAATGAGCCACGGCGAATCCATCTCATCGTTCAGAATACATTCCTCGCTTAAGGTGGAGGATGTGCTGTCGGAGATAGAGAGCATACGGATGGAGCCGGTTAAAGCCCATGCTGAGAGGAACTCGTATTCCCCCACACAGCTGAGCACCTACGATAAATGCCCGAGGCAGTACTACTATTCCTACATATTGGGCATACCGGGAGCGCCGAAGACATATTTCTTCCTGGGGAGCGTTGTGCATAAGGTGGTTGAGATAATCACAAAGAAGATGAAGGGCGGGGAGAATGTGGATGAGAGCGATGCCCTGAAACTCCTGGACACGCTGTGGAACCCATCCGTCTATCGCTCGGAACCCGAAGAGAAGAAGGACAGGGAACTGGCCGAGGAGATGATAAGGATGTTCCTGAGGGCACAGGCATCCATGCCCGGCGAGATACTTGGAATAGAGGAATGGGTGGAGATGGAGATAGGCGGGAAGAGGATACACGGCAGGGTTGACCGCATGGACCTTGTGGACGATAACATTGTGGTCATAGACTACAAGACCTCGAAGACACCCACGAGCGGCCCGAAACTGAAGAAGGACTTTCAGATGGGCTTATACTGGATGGGCACGGAGGAAGCGAAAGGGATCCCTGTCAGGTCCGTTGGCCACTGGTATCTCAGGCACGACAAGAGGAAGATGGTTGAGATAACGCCGGATGAGCTCGAAGAGATAAAGAGGAGAGCGCTCGAAATCATACAGAACATAGAGGCTGGGAATTTCGAGGCGACACCGAACTATCAAACATGCAAGTACTGTGATTTCAGGGAGCTGTGTGAGGAGAAATAGAGAGGGGAAAGCGCAGACCCTCATAGTGACTTTTTTTTCTACCAACAGAGTTTACACAACCACATTAGAATTAAAGATGCATGCGGGGCCGGGAGGGGCAAAATACGAAGTATTCTGCGAGTGCGACTTCTCGAAGAGAAGTCAACAGGAGCACGGTTACGCCTTTGTGACCCACACCAACAATATGTTTGTCAGAAAAGGGTGGTAGAGGAGAGCATTAGAACTAAGATGATGTGTGGATATCTTACCAGAGAGTATTGTTTCAGTGCTCAATCAATGAATGGATTGGTGACCTCTTTTTTCAGCCTTGGAACTTTATCTTTTTTATCAATCTTTATATCCTCAACTCTCTCATCTGTCGCACGCCTCGCTCTAACCTCCGCCCATTTCCTAAGATTCATAATGACTTCACCCATTATCTTGGACAGAGGATATGTTGACTTTATTGCTGTTTTTAAATCTGCCATAGTGAGTTCCCTGTCAACATAATAGGCGGAGTACAATGCCTCATTAAGGGCTTCTTCGATCTCTGCTCCAGAGAAACCACTCGTCATTTTTACCAACTGGTCTATGTGGATATCTCCTTTTTCAACGAGTTCCTTAAACCTCTCATCTCCAAGCCTCTTTTTGAGGTGAATCTCCCATATTTCTTTCCTGCTTTTTTCACCGGGCAAATCTACAAAGAATATTTCATCGAACCTTCCCTTACGGAGCAACTCAGGGGGTAGAGCTTCGATATTGTTGGCAGTTGCTACCACAAATACGGGTTTTTCCTTCTCCTGCATCCATGTTAATATTGTCCCAAAGACCCTAGAGGTTGTTCCAGAATCTGTAGCCCCGGAGCTTTCTACTCCGGAGAGTCCTTTCTCAATCTCATCTATCCAGAGTATGCTCGGAGATACTGCTTCTGCTATGGATAGAGCTTTTCGGATATTGCTCTCAGATTCTCCAACAATGCCCCCAAATACCCTTCCAACATCCAGCTTAAGAAGAGGAAGATTCCACTCCGAGGATATCGCTTTTGCAACAAGACTCTTACCGCATCCCTGAACACCAAGTAAAAGAACACCTTTTGGCGATGAAACTCCAAAATCATTTGCCCCGGGGTCAAATCCCTTCTGCCTGACCTTCAACCACTTCTTTAGGTTGTTTAGGCCACCCACATCTTTGAAACCCTCTTTTGGATGAAAATACTCCAGAATGCCACTCTTTTTTATTATTTGCTCTTTTCTCTGAACAATTTTCGGAATTTCTTTTTTCGTAAGCCTCTTTTCCGATGTTGCAATCTCCATAAAGGTGTACTTCGCCTCCATCTCAGTAAGTCCAAGAGCTGCCTCTGCAAGATATTTTCTATCATCAAGAGGGGCTCTCTCATCAATTTCATACTCCTCGTAAACACTTTCAACAACTTCTTTTATCACACTTTCGATTATACCTCTGTTGGGGAGAGGGATTTCCATAACATACACCTCTTTCTCAATTTCTGGAGGTATGCGACGAGAATGTTGAAACAGCACCAGAGTTCTTTCAGCATCTATCCTAGGAACTCTTTTCAATAATGATATGATCTGCCTTTTTTGAGGGGAATCATAATACTGGTGCAAATCCTCCATAACAAAACTCATTCGATTTTCATCCATTATTTCTTTTATAAACCACTCCAAAGCCTCCACTGGATCTTTCAAACCTTCTTCTACGACACCCCATTCTCTTTCATCCATATCCCATTTTCTTACCCCAGATGTATTTGTCCACCAATAAACATCTTTATTGGCCGATTTAGAGGCTTTTATTACTATTCCCTCTGCTCTCCTCCATTCATAGCTAACCAATAAGACTATGGGATAGTTCGATTGGATTTTTCTATTCATGTCATCTTGATATGTGCTTTCCATTACCATTTTTCCATCTCCTTTTCCATTTCCTCGTCGGGAAATCCGACAACTACAATCTCTCCGCTTTTTTCATCTATATGTATTTCCACAACGTTTTCTGAATTATCTCCTCCATACAATTTTTCATACATATGGTTGTGAAATATCAGTTTTTGATTCTCTGAACCACGCCATCTGAGAAACAAATTCCTTTTTTCTTCTATGTATGGGCCTGCGATGACAATGTCTGCCATCTCAAAAGCAGCCTTTGCATCCTCGTCTACAATTTGATTTT
>JALTFR010000012.1 GCA_027006785.1 Thermoplasmata archaeon
TAATTGTCTGAAAAAAGCAGCCATATGGGTGGGAACACACAGGCAATTCCTGCAGCCATAAATACTATTGAAAGAGCGCTTATGGGGCCGCGATTGTCTCCATCGATGTATGTATCAAATCTCCATAAAATACTGCTAATCATAAAGAGTATCAAAGAAAAGAGAAGAAGTGAAATAGATGGGATACCGATGAGTTTCTCCCACATTTCAGTAGGATAAATTCTCTCTATTTCCTCTTTTATAATCCCTATGATTGAAGTCCCCCACCATAATGCAAAGAAAGTTGCCCACGTTTTATGTATAATTTTTATATATAAATAATTATTTATTTTCTTTTTTGAAAGACGATGTGCTATGAACACTGTGAAGAGGAAAAGGAACAAATCATATATGTCTGCTTTAGATTGCATTATTAATGGTGTGAAAGTGATAAATATTAGAGCAGCAAGAGATAAAAACAATCCAGAGAAATACATAGGATGTGGTTTCTCCTCCATTAAGAGAAACTCTCCAGGTTCGAGATCGCCTGAATGGCGCATTAGATCTTCTTTTCTGTGAGCTCTTCTGTATATATAAATTGTATCATTTATAAAAAAATTTCCTACTTTGGTGGAAAGAAAAACCATCGGTAATGACATTAAAATTACATATAAACCATTAATAATTATTTCTTTTTCCATCATGTTATCTCTGCTAAAATATGGAGTAATTTGTATGAGTGATGCCACGAATGCAATCAACATGGCGGCCCTACCCAGCAGTACCCATGTATCGCTATTCCCCTTCATAATCTCGCCCCTAATATCCACTTTCTCATATCACTATTTAAATTTTACGTCAAATTTTACACCATCTTCTAAGAATATGGTTCAAATTTATAAGAATATAAATTAAATATTAATATATTAATATGGTTTCCTATAATATACTTTTTTCTTGATTTCTTTCTTTTTAGTATGTGTGCTTTTTTTCATCTTCCCTTTTTTTCTGGACAGAATGAGTACCATGTTCCTAGCCAGCGCTGGGTTGCGAAGACCGTTCACAGTGAAGGATACCGTCTTCTTTCCTCTCTTAACCCTGAACTTCAGGTCCCCGTAATCGAAATACCTTCCGAAGACGCCCTGCATCAGTTCAACGGAGATTATACTGTCATAGGGGTGCTCATTTATGTCTGTTCCCGTAAATCTCTTTATGACGATTATACGCTTATTTGTGAATATGAAGCGCATACCGCCTTTGTAGTAAATGAACAGCGATAGCATCACCCACAGAATGAGAGTTATGATCATTATTGCATAGAAGAATGTGTTGCGCACGGTGGGTGAGAAAAGAAACCAAAGAGGAGGGAAAAGAGCCGCTATTCCTGCAGCCATAAGAGTTATTGATATGGTTCCCAGAGGGCTCCCCCTTTTACCGGAGAAATAGCGGTCTATTCTCCATATCATACTGCTCATAAGGAAGAGTATCAAAGCGAACATCATCATTGCAATGGAAGGAAGCCCGAGAAACTCCTCCCAGAACGCTTTTGGATAGTTCAACTCTATCTGTGCCTTAAGAACAGCCGTTGCGGTCACGGACCACCAGAAAGCAAAGAAAAGTGCCCAAACATGTTCCATCCCTTCGAGATATGAATGATGCGGTAGGAGGTCGGCGCTCCCCAGATATGCAAACGATGCAACTATTCCGGATATAGTGAGCAAAGTCCACCACCACCATGCATCCGTTATCGGAGCGCTGTAGGAACTGACCAGTAGAAAATACAGGAGAAGGACCATCAACATCCCTATGCTTATGGCAAGCTTGAGGAAATAGAAGGGATGAGGTGTGGTGTTCAGGAGCAAATGCTCTCCTCTTGCCATATGAACTGTATCTCTTGATTTGGCCTTCTTTTTTGATGGACCGGAGAGTGTAGAAGAAATTATTGAACCGAGTATTATGAGAGGGAACATGGCCATTGCCGCATATACGGAATACCTGAACAGGGCCATCTCGTGTCCCTTGGCAAAATCGAAGACAAGGAGAAGGTTGAGAAAAGAGAATATCATTGCTGAGAACAGGGCCGCACCTGCCAGCTGACGGTAGATTTTATCGGAGCCCGACACACAACTCCAAGCAAAAATGCATTAATAAGCTTTTGGAAAGATGCTATTTGCCGGACATTATGGCGATTATCGCCTCTGCAGGCTCTCCATCGTTCTCCTCCAGGGCCTTCTTCGCCTCCTCGTAAGATGCTCCTGTCTGCTGCATCACAAGTTCTATGTCTTCCTCCGGTATGGCGCCTTCCTTCTGCTCCTCCTCCGGTTCACCCACTATCTGATAGGTCTTTTGGCCCTGCACTATCGTCATCGTTACCTCAGGGTTCTTGAAGACGTATTCCTTATCGGAGGTTATTATCCTGACCTCCTCCACTCCCTTCATCTCCTCGGTCTGTATTCCCATCTGGCGCATCATCCGGTTCATCTGGCGCGGGTCTATCCTTCTCGGGGACATGGTGCTGTATCATAATGTGATTTAATAGGGTTGCGGTTGACGCTTTCTCCTTCTTATAAAGACCACACCGATTAAGATGACGGAGAATACAGGCACCAGCAGGGATCCGAACTCGGGCACATGAATGGTATCGTGATTTTGAGCGCTACAAAAACCGAAAGAAGATGCCGCATTGACCGTGACATTCTCCCATTCTGAGGCATTCTGTGGTATCTGTACACTCACCCGTATCGTGGTGCTCTGTCCCGGTAGCATCAATCCTGTGTCAGGTATTCCGTCTCCGTCCGTATCGTATGATGGGTTCACATAGTCCCAGTTTCCGTCTCCGTTCGAGTCATAACCCATCAAATCGCCATTTGAGGAATACAGGCTCACATTGTAGCCGTTCTGAGAAGCAAGGTGTATGTCGTATATGTCGGCCCCCATTCCTGTGTTTATTATGGTGTGATTGAAAGATACCGTTGAGGGAGCGCTCCCGTTTACGCTGTGGTTGTCCTGGATCTTCACTCCACACGGAACTATGAAATCATATGACAGGTTGTTTAAGACCCCGTTACTCTCTATCCCCTTCACTTTCACGGTATATGTACCCACGGGCGCATCCCGGGGCAAATCAAATGATGTACTGTATATGTTCCAGAACGGAGGGTCGGATGGGTCGGTATTTTCCAGAGACATGGATGTTTCGCCGAGAAGTACGCTCCCATTCGGATAATAAACAGTGATGTTCGCTCCTGCGATGTCCTGTGCTCCGAAGGGGTCTGTGACATTGGCCTTTACAAGAACCGTGTCGCCTGCTGCGAAGTCGGTCTGTTCATTACCGGTGGTGGAATTGCAGGTCTGTATGTCGGCCACATTGACATAGGTTGTCGTGCTGAAATCTATGCGAGAGTCATAGCGCGAGGAGTTGAAATATACTGTTGTCCTCTGACTTGAAGTATATGTAAGGGTTATGGCCGCACCCTTCGGTATACTGTTCACCGACGGGTTTATTACGAAAGTATAGGCCTTAGGGCTTGTGGATGAGATTCTCAGGGTTGCCGAGCCAATCTCGGTTCCGTTGTAGCTCAGAGCTACCGTTGCGTCTCCTGTGCTGGTCCACCAGCTCCTTTTCTCAGCATAGATCGTCACTGTTATGTTTCCAGATATACCGAAATCCGAGGCAAAGGCTGGCTTCTGTGTCCATTCTGTGCTCCCTCTCCTTCTGACATTCAGGCTCTTTTCAGTGTCTCCCGGAAATGTGTCCATCTCGCTGTTATCATGTAAGTGCAGGGTCTTGGTCGCATGTTTTGCATTTATAACATTGGTGGTATCGTTCGCCATATCGCTTACCGATGTGTTCAGAGATGATCTTGCGGTTATCGTTAAAATATCCTGAGCGCCAATCGGTGCGTTTAACGGTACCAGAACCTTTACAACTATATCCAGCGATGAATCAGGACCGAGAGCTCCGGTATCGGGTATCCCATCGTTATCCGTGTCCTGTAGGAGTGTTGTTCCGTCAGAGTGATACAAAGATACCTTCCATCCCCTCTGAGAATGATAGATTATATCGATCGTGTCATTGCCGACAGAATCAAGATTTCTCACAGTATGCGTGTACACGACCGTGCTGTTCTGTACCGTGCTCTCCGTGTTGTCAGGATAGATGCTTACTGCCGGTTGCGATGAAGGCACCTCAAAATAGGTGTAGTTCGTATCGGTCACACCATTGCTCTCTATCCCCTTTACTGCCACAGCGTATGTCCCTGTCGGAGAATTAGCAGGTAACGAGAAAGAGAGGTTGTATATGTTCCAGAACGGAGGGTCAGATGGGTCGGTATTTTCCAGAGACATGGATGTTTCGCCGAGAAGTACGCTCCCATTCGGATAATAGACAGTGATGTTCGCTCCTGCTATGTCCTGCGCTCCGAAGGGGTCAGTGACATTCGCCCTTACAAGTACATCATCTCCCGGCAGGAACTCGGAGCTTATCCTATCGCCCGGTGCATATGTTGATACCTTGCGTACATGTACATATGTCGTAGTGTGCATATCTATTCTGGAATCATATTCAGTAGAGTTGAAATAGATCCTTACATCGGGAGTCCATGTGCTCACACTGCATGACAGTTTCAGTTTTGAACCCCGAGGTATCACTCTCACGGACGGATGTATGTCAAATGTGTACTCAGTGATTCTGCGTTTGGATATAGTCTGTGTGGCGGAGCCTATATCTGTTCCATCGTATTTGAGGTCTATGGTAAGGTCCGGGTTTGAAAATCCTCTGGTCCTCTTTGCATATACCGTGACCTTTATATCATCTGAAAGAGTGAAATTTGATGCAAATTCTGGCTCCTGCAACCATTCGAAAGTGCTTCCGCTTCGAATCCTTACCTTCTTCTCATTATCTCCGGGGAAGGTATCCATCTCATTCTTATCATGGAGGTGGAGGCTTTTGACGACATCCCCAGACCTCGTGCCATGCAGTACTTCCGAGCTATAATCTCTGTTCTGCTGCCAATCCGATGTGTAAACGAAGAAAGTGCTGTTGGAGTTCAGGCCTATGTCCGAGGCTATTCCGCATTCTATCTCATGCTGGCCGGTGGCCGCATCGGCAGTATTTATCTCTGTCCAGTTCCACACCGTCTGAGAGCTTCCGGTGAATCTCATGAGTCCCGCGGACATGACCTTCATATCCTTGCCCTCTGCCTGAAGGATATAATCGGCTCCCATTGGAAGCCATGGCGCTCTGTATCCCGTACTTATGTTCCCGTCTATGTCTATGAAAAGCATTATCCTGTCGTATCCGTTGAGAACAGGTATGTGAACCGGTCCTATGTAGATGCTCGCACCGGTATATGTATTATTCAGCCATTTGTCGGGACCATAAGGATAGTCCGGTATTCCGTCTCCATCCACATCCGGTAGTTTCTGCCCATTTACAATAACATAGCTCTCATCATCCGGTATTCCGTCGTTGTTGAAGTCGTAGGGATACGGGTCCTCCGAATCCGGTATTCCATCATGGTCATGGTCGAGTATTGGTCTGGGCCTTGTTGCGGTAAAGGGCATATCCTCCCCTCCCAGCATATTGCCATCCACATTAACATAGAAATAAAGCCCGTCTTTTGACCATATTTTATAGTCTGCCATATCAATATTCGGATTATCCGAGGGTATGACATCGCCGGCAGGGTCGGCATTGGGTGGTAGTGCCTTCCAATCGAGGAAAGAGCCATCTATCTTAGGAGAGGATGGTATGGAATCAACATAGAATGCGCCTGAGAGTGAGGAAAAAACCGTAACACCGCCCTTTTTCAGTGATACGGAAGAATCCGTTAAATATACCGCGACCGGAGTCTGAGCCGGGGCATAAGCTATTGTTCCAACAACGAAGAAGGTATCCTCCTTCATCGGGATCTGCGTATCCATTTCAGCCGACAGGCTTTGATTGCTACTCTTGTGGAATACGGCCATCATCCTGTCAGCGCTGCTGAAAACTCCGTTTCCGTCGGAATCCCGATATAGAAATGCTCCGGAAATCGTGCTGGGGGTCATTTCGGAAAGGTTCATGGATACTATCGTTGCAGTGGCACCGTAAGAGCGCATATGTAACGTAAGAAGAGCTAAAGTCTGCCCCGGATGCACTACAGATGGGGGCTGTGATTCCTGAGTGATTCTCAGCGAGGGGCTCATCGGAGCAACTATGACGTCCGAGCGGTCCTCGTATCCGTGGGTGTCACGGGTGGCGAAGAGAATTCTGGGGTTTTCATATCTTCCAATCCAGAACTTTGTCTCAAGACGGTTTCCTTGGACATATACTGGAACATTTGAGTACGAGCTCCATCCGTTCCAGTCAGTCTGTGCTCTCTGAGGGTTCCATGAGTATAGTGAATGACGATAAACACTTCCGTTCCAGCCATCCGCCCTGAACATCATGTCTGCTCCAATCCCGTCTATAAGATAGCCCGTTTTTGACGATGAATCAAGATCTATAAATGCCAGTACAGAACTTATTGACGTATCCTCTGAAGAACTCCCGAAGAGACTCGTGCCGTTCTGGACCTCGACATATAGAGACAATCCTCCGGGATCACTGTATGCGCTCACCCTCTGGATGTTTATGTGAGGGTCGTAAACCTCGTCATTGAGCGAATCTGGATACATTATGACATTGTCCCAGTCGGAAAAACCGCCGCCTACCTGTATCTCATGGGGAGCAGGCATTATCATGAAACTCAGAAGCAGAGGTGCCAGAAGCATAAGAAGCATCAGGATGGCTATGGGCACCAGAGGTCTCTTCAGGCTCTCCTCCTCTCTTATCCGCCCCGAAGACCCTCCGCCGTTTATGAAACCGTTGCCATTTGTCAAACCGTTTGTAAGCCCGTTGGTCAAACCGTTTGTAAGCCCGTTGGTCAAACCATTGGTCAATCCGTTTGTAAGTCCGTTGGTGCGACCCACTGCCGAGCCGTTTGTGAATCCTTTCCTTCCAGAGCCGTTGGTCAGCCCCCTTGTCAGACCGATTGACGGATTCCTCACCTCTCCGGGAGATGCACCTGTCATCCCTTGGACTGCAGACCTCGGCTCGGGAGGATGTTCCTCATTTTCCTTTTCATTTGCCGTCTCAGGCCCGTATGGCTTATCGCTGAACATCTCCTGCCATCTGCTCGCAAACCCGAGGGACAGACCTTTCTTGGAACCGGATTCGAATATTTCCTCTATGCTGTCCGCTTCTTCCAGTTCGGGATGATGTGCATCTTCCGATACGGGTTCAATAAGGTCCTCTTCTTCATCTGGATATTCGAGATATGAATCCTCGCTTTCCTCTGAAATCCCTGAGTCTCCCGAGACAGGAGCTTCATCTGTTTCCACAAGAAGTTCCTCGATATCGGGTATGTCGTCGGAACTTTCGCTCCCTTCGTCATCTCGGCCTGCAGGCGCATCAGAACTTGCCTCCGCAGAGACAGGAAATGTATCGGACTCTATTTCCTGTAGAATCTCGTCCAGATCCGCCTCGGCATCTTCGAATGCCTCCCCCGGCTCTTCGGGAGATTCTCCGTCCATATCTGAGAGGATATCATCCAGAACAGGTATTATCTCACTTACCTCAGAATCCTCCGCATCATCTTCACCTGCTTTCTGGCCATCGTAAGAAACATGGGTCTCATGCGAATCGATGTGATCTTCAATTGCAGCACCGCATGAAGGGCAGCTTTCAGCACCTGCCGGAACTATTGCTCCGCATTCCGGGCATACAGTCAGTCCCTCCACGTCATCTCTATACCAGAACCCGTCTGCCTCACCATTTATCTCTCCCTTTTCGGCCTCTATCTCATCTTCTCCAGAAAGTACTGTTCCGCAGTGGGGGCAGACTGTGTCCTTCTCGGAAACTATCGCGCCGCATTCGGGGCATATGTAGAGCGATGGTGCGGAGTCCTTGTACCAGTGGCCGTCGGCCTCGACGGGCCCCTCTGATGCTTCCTGCTCAACTTCCAGCTCTTCCTCTCCGATGAGCTCGGTTCCGCACTTGGGACATACACTGTCTTTCTCGGAGACTATCGCGCCGCATTTGGGGCATATGTAGAGCGATGGTGCGGAGTCCTTGTACCAGTGGCCGTCGGCTTCCACAGGGCCCTCCGGCTCAATATCTGTGGCCTCCACCTCTTCCTCATCTATCAATTCTATACCGCATTTGGGGCATGTGCTGTCCTTCTCCGAGACGAGAGCGCCGCAGGACGGGCAGACATAGAGTGAGGGGGATTCCTCTTTGTACCAGTGGCCGTCGGCCTCGACGAGGCCCTCTATCGGTGTGTAGTCGAGCTCTATCTCCTCCTCGTCCTCCAGTTTGGTGCCGCATTTCGGGCATTTGTTGTCCTTTGCTGAGACTATGGCTCCGCATTCGGGGCATATGTAGAGGGCAAGGCCATCGTCCTCCTCCGGAGTTTCCTCCTTCCCCTCCATCATGTCCATTATAGCCTGGCTCTCCTCATCCGGCTCAGAATCGTCATCATCGGTGAGAATGGCCCCGCATTTCGGGCACCTGTCGTCGTTCTCAGAGACGAAAGCACCGCATTCTGGACAGAGGTAGAGGCTGGGGCCCTCCTCTTCGGGAGCGTAGCCCTCAAAAGCCCCTTTTATCCTCTGCGCCAGCGTGGGCCCTATTCCCCTGACGGAAGAGAGCTCCTCGATACTTGCGTCCCTTATGGCCTCGGGAGAGGTGAAACCCGCCTCGAAGAGAGCATCCGCCCTTCGAGTGCCTATGCCTGAGACGGCAAGCATCTTTCTAAAGGAGTCTCTGTCCATCACTGTGCCCTCGCCCTCAGTATTTATATGGTTTGTACAGGGGAGCGGTACATCACTTCAGGAAAATGGAACATATCTAGCAGAAATTTTTAACAAAAATGGAAGGGAAAAGGAAATGGTTTGGTGCAGTTTAATACCAGATGAGGCACACAGGAGGAATGGAAGAACGCCCTCTCGTATTTGTCCCCTCTTTATTCAGGTTGGTCAAGTGGCTGTTCTGGCTCAGAGCTTTCTTCTTCGGGGCTTTCATCCATCTTTTCTTCTGTTTGTTTTTCGGTTTTTTGCTCTGTTAGAGGAGTGGTTTCTTCGGAATTGGAAGATGCTTTTCTACGAAGCAACATAACAGTAATAATAGCGGCGATTATCCATGTTATACTTATATAAATGTTGCCTACCTTAGCACCAAGGTTATTGGGCGAAGTAGGATTTTCATATGGTTTTTTCAGAGGATAATAATCCACAGTTTTTGTATCACCATCAATGAGATATGCCCAGTCAACGATGCCATCGTTATTCTGGTCGTTTGTATTATTATTGTTAGCCCAGTCATGCCAGTAGTTGCCTATGCCGTCAGTGGAGTTCCAGCGGTTGCCATCGCTATCGTCATAGGCTTGAATGTGCGAACCGTCATAACTATTTCCAGACCCATGGTTATAGTAAAAGTTATTCTTAAGAATAAGGTTGTTATTGCTTGAAGAATAAAGAAAAAGGCCATAATCAGAATTATTAGATATATTGTTTGTCTTTATGATATTGTTACTGGAAGAAGAGAGGGCGATGCCGCAAAAGTTGTTGTATATAGTGTTATCCTGTATGCTATTGTCAATTGAACAACAAATATATATTCCTTCCGACGAAATATTGTGTATGGTATTATTCTGGATAATGTTGTCATTGCTAGAGTATCGAAGATAAATTCCCTGTTCCGAATCATTGTATATGTTATTGTTTTTAATCCTTCTCCCCATGAACGCATATATAAATTTTTTGAGCCGGTTTTAACTGATGAAATATCCTTTGACATTACTATTTCCATTCGAGTTGGATTTATTCTAAATACATATCTATAAGGAGTTACCTTTAATTGAGCATAATCATCCCCTAAAGATTTAATCCATTCTAAAAAAGACGAATTCATTTCTTCTTTATTTTCACCTCGTATTGAAAATTCTTTAGAAAGCCATCCCATAACTGAGTTCATTCCAGATCTTAACCATTGCATTGATTGATTTTCCGCTGCCGATGTAGCTTGATTCAAATATTTTTCATATTTATTCCCATCAACAGTCGATGATATATTTTTTCTTAACCATTTTGCTGATTCTCAAGTTCAATTAAACGATCATTCATACTTTTTAAGCGATCACTTAATTTTTTTGCAATATTAAAAAGGATTTTTGAAGCAATGCCGGGCTCTTTATAGATCATATCATTAAAAGCTTTTCGTGTTATGACCAGAAGTTTTGACTCTTCGGCAATTTTTGCAGTAGCAGAACGT
>JALTFR010000013.1 GCA_027006785.1 Thermoplasmata archaeon
GTTAACGATAGATATACATAAGATAAAAAGAATGGAATTTCTCTGGGGAACTTCGCCTCCTCCAGAACACGCTATAGGTTTAGGTGCCAGAGCACATATTAAAGATGGAGATGTAGTAATCATTGTAGGAATTAGTCCTGCGATAGCGAAAGAAATAAAGCTTCTGTTAGACAAGCACAACATAGAATGGGTGGATACAAAAGACCGTTTGTTTTCTTCTACTGAGCAGGAAAAGAGATTTAAGAAAAGAGGATATTGAGGTAAAACCATGAACATCCGGAAAAAAGAAAAGATGGCACATGTAGCAGAGGCGTTTACATAAGGTGGTAAAAAATGGTGCGGAGAAAGTTGGAAGTAAATCTAAAAGAAGTAAAAGAGGTGGAGATTATCAGCAAAAAACTGCTGGTGGAGAGTAATCCGTGGGGTGTGGGTAATGTAATAATGTAATATTTAGAAAGGCAAATAGTGATTATATATTGGTTGCCGGCATTTCAAATTCGTCCCTGAAATTGATAAAGGACCTTGCTGAGAATAACAGGATTGCAGTCTATGAGATGAACAGGCAACTTACACAAGAGGAAAAGCATAAGATAGATTGGAGTATTTATGTGTGAAAACATGACAGATGTGAGCATAGTTGGTAACCCAAGACATAGAGCGCTGGCGAGCGTGAGCGGGCTGCATACGATGGCTGTGATTGGGAGTGAAATCTTTATGTCTCAATAGAAGCCCATTGAATCTTCCCACGGTTTCTTCTCCTTCACCCAATACCCCCGACTGCAGTTCCAACCTCCGCGCCCGCTCCCTTCATTCTCCTCATGAGCAGTTTCCACCCCTTCGGAATACTGTTTAATATCCCAGCCCATACACCACCGTGATCCAGGACCCTTTCTCTCTGGAGAACCCTGACTGGCACTTCATCGCATGGGTGGTGTGGGTACTGATAAATCTCTCGCTTTTTATCTTCATAAAACTGAAGCATCCCGGAGCGAAGGTGAGCCAGAAGAAGGCCCTGGACTTCATCTACTACGACCTCATCGTCTTCGGCTCGGCGATACTAATCAATGTCTTTCTGTGGTTGGAATATGCGGACAACGCGTACGCCATAGCGCTCTGGGAGACCCTGAGGTTCAACATGTATGTCTTCCCCTACCTGAGCCTGTGGGTGGTGCTCCCCGCATTCTTCGATGACATATACTCCACATCGCGAGGAATGCTGGATTACCGGATACATGCTCTCCTGTTCCTGGCAGGGCTGGGCGCTCTGATATACGCATGGAACCTCATCTACTGAGCATGAAAAAGTCTTTAAATCTCATGGGTATGCACCACACATGAAAGTGAAAGTGGCGATAAACGGATACGGAACCATCGGCAAGAGGGTAGCCGATGCCGTCAGCATGCAGGATGACATGGTTCTCATAGGGGTATCCAAGAGAACCCCCAACTTCGACGCCTTTATGGCACAGAAGAAGGGATATCCGTTCTACGCTCCCCCCGAGAGCATTCCGGGGCTGGAGAGCGCTGGAATAAAGGTGGAGGGGACCACTGACGAGATGCTTGAGAGGGCTGACATAGTGATAGATGCCACGCCCAAGAGCCCGTATAAAGAACTGTATGCCAAGCACGGGATCAAGGCCATATGGCAGGGCGGAGAGAAGCATGACATAGCCGGCATTTCCTTCAATGCCGTGGCCAATTACGACGAGGCGTGGGGGCAGGACAAGGTCAGGGTGGTATCGTGCAACACCACAGGGCTCATAAGGAGCCTTTACCCTCTGCAGCAGGAGATAGGCGTCAAGAATGTCCTTGCGGTCCTTGTGAGGAGAGCCACCGACCCGGGAGATTCCAAGAAAGGCCCGATAAATGCCATAGAGCCTGTCCTCAAGGTCCCGAGCCACCACGGCCCGGATGTCAAGAGCGTCATGAAGGACCTGGACATACAGACCACTGCGGTCAAGGTTCCGACCACGCTCATGCATATGCACTCCATAGTTGTCAAACTTGAGAAGGAGGTGAGCGCTCAGGATGTACTGGATATATGGTCGAAGTATCCGAGGCTCGCACTTGTGGACTCTGCCCAGGGAATAAAATCAACGGCTCAGATAATGGAGATGGCCAGAGGCCTCGGAAGGCCCTACAGCGACCTCTACGAGATAGCCATCTGGAAGGACGGCGTGCATGTGGTGGACGACACTCTCTACTACTATCAGGCAGTGCATCAGGAGAGCGATGTGGTTCCCGAGAACATAGACGCTGTCAGGGCAATGATGGAGATGATGCCGAAGGAGGAGAGCATGAAGAAGACCGATGAGAGCCTCGGCATCGGAGTGAACCTCCACTGAACCCTTTTTCCTTTTTTGAAAACTTAAAATACACGGTGGGCATGCAGCATCATGGATAACGATGCCTCTACCGGCGACAGGGTTGAGATAAGGACTGAGAAGGGTGTCTATTCCGGCATACTCATGCCGAAGCATGCCTTCAGCAGGGAAGGGATAGTGCTCATAAAGCTGGACAGCGGGTACAACATAACCATTCCCGAGGACGAAATACTCGAGATGAAGATCGTGGAGCGCATCGGAAAAAGAAAGGGCATCACAGGCAAAGCCCCCCGGGGAATAGGACCGAAAATAGCCCTGATAAACACCGGTGGGACCATAGCGAGCTATGTTGATTACCGCACAGGCGCCGTCCATCCTGCCATGAGCTCGGAAGAACTCCTTTTCTCCGTGCTGGAGCTATCGGGCATAGCTGATGTGGAGGCCGATGTTCTTTTCAGCGTGCTCAGCGAGAACATCAAGCCGAAACACTGGAGCAGGATGGCAGAGAAGGCCGCTGAGGCCCTGAACTCAGGAAAAGAGGGTGTGATAATAGCACATGGCACGGACACGATGGGGTACAGCGCTGCGGCGCTCTCCTTTGCCCTTTCAAACCTCAACGGCCCTGTGGTCTTCGTGGGTTCCCAGCGCTCCTCCGACAGGCCGAGCTCGGATGCTACCATGAACCTTCTCTCAGCGGCTCAGGTCGCGGTATCTAATCTTGGTGAGGTGGCTGTGGTCATGCATGCCAGCACCAGCGACGATTACTGCCATGTGCACCGGGGAAACAGGGTCAGGAAGATGCACACCAGCAGAAGGGATGCCTTCGTCAGCCCCAACTCAAGGCCCATAGGAAAGGCGTGGCCGGAAGGAGTTGAGCTCTACGATCACAGGAAAAAGAGCGATGGCGATGTTGAGGTGAGGCCAGACTTCAGCGATAAAGTCGCTCTGGTATATGCATACCCCGGCATGAGCGAGGATATTCTGGACTCGATACTGTCGCGCTCCGACGGGATTGTCATAGCCGGCACAGGGCTCGGGCATGTGAAAGAATCCCTCATAGGAACCCTCAAAAGCCACATAAAGGACGGAAAGACCGTGGTCATGACGAGCCAGTGCCTCTATGGCACAGTGAACATGAATGTGTATTCGACAGGCAGGGATCTGATAAAGGCGGGAGTGGTGCCGGGAGGAGATATGCTTCCGGAAACGGCCTATGTGAAACTGTCATGGGCCCTCGCCAACCTTGATGGTGGGATCGCCGAATTCATGAGAAGGAACATAGCGGGAGAGATGGAGGAGGCCAGATACCTATGAAAGCGGATTACGAGATTGCAGCAGAGGCCGAGATGAGGCCCATAGAGGAGATCGCCGAAAAGGCAGGGCTGCTTCCGGATGAGATAGAACCTTATGGCAAGTACATCGCAAAAGTATCACTGAAGGCATGGGAGCGCATAAAGGACAGGGAGGACGGGAAACTGATACTCGTGACCACGATAAACCCGACACCTGCCGGTGAGGGAAAGACCACCATGACCATAGGGCTGGCCCAGGCACTTGCGAAGATTGGAAAGAAGGCATTCATAGCGATAAGGGAGCCTTCACTTGGCCCTGTCTTCGGAATAAAGGGTGGAGCCGCAGGCGGTGGATACTCGCAGGTGCTTCCGATGGAGGACATAAACCTGCACTTCACCGGGGACATACATGCGATAAGCGCTGCCCACAACCTGATATCCGCAAGTCTGGACAACCACATACACTTCGGGAACAAACTCGGAATAGACACGAGGCGCATAGTCTGGCCAAGGGTCATGGACATGAACGACAGAGCGCTCCGCCACATCGTTGTCGGACTGGGTGGAACGACCGATGGCGTCCCTCACGAGAACTCCTTTTCCATCACTGCGGCATCGGAGATAATGGCCATACTCTGCCTTTCAACATCCATAGATGACCTTAAGGAGCGCATATCGAGGATAATAGTTGCATATGACGTGAAAAAGAAGCCCGTTACCGTGGGTGATCTCGGGATAGTTGGCGCTGTTGCATCCCTGCTCAAGCACGCCATAAAGCCCAATCTGGTACAGAGCATAGAGGGGGTTCCCGCATTCATACACGGAGGGCCCTTCGCCAACATTGCAATAGGAACGAACAGCATAATGGCAACCAAAATGGCCCTGAAACTTGCGGACTATGTTGTCACAGAGGCTGGTTTCGGTGCAGATTTGGGGGCTGAGAAGTACTTCGACATAGTCTCCAGAGTGGCAGGGTTCAGGCCCGAGATGGCCGTCATGGTGGTTACCACCAGGGCCCTTAAGTACCACGGGGGAGCAAAGGACCTTGAAAAAGAGAGCCTGTCGGCGATAGACAGGGGATTTGCAAACCTTCAGAGGCATATGAAGAATATCTGGCTATTCGGAATTCCCGTTGTCGTGGCCATAAATCGCTTTGAAAAAGACCGGGATTCGGAAATAAATCGTATAATGGAACTGTGCAAAGGCCTTGATGTACCCGTTGCGGTTGCGGAGATACATGACAGGGGGGGCGAGGGTGGTCTTGAACTGGCAGAGAAGGTTGTGGAGAACACAGGAAAGGCGAATTTCAGGCCTCTTTACCCTCTTGAACTCCCCATAAAAGAGAAGATTGAGATGATAGCTCAATCCATCTATGGAGCCCGCACGGTAACATACACCACATCCGCCGAAAAGCAGCTTGAAAGACTGGAAAAACTCGGTCTTGGAAACCTTCCAGTATGCATGGCGAAGACACAATATTCTCTGTCGGATGACCCCTCCAAGAAAGGCGTTCCCAAGCGCTTCAAGATAAAAATAAGAGAGATAATGGTGAGCGCTGGAGCGGGATTTGTCGTGCCCATGACCGGAAGCATGACCACAATGCCCGGGCTTCCCAGGCACCCTGCGGCTGAGAACATAGAGATAGACTCCGAGGGAAATATTAAAGGCCTGTTCTGAGCAGGGTTCTTTTATCCTGCCTAGGATTGAAAACTTGCACCGCAGTTAGGACAGAAAAGGTCATCCGGCCCGACCTCTGCCCCGCAATTCGGACACACATAGACCTCTTCCTCGTATTTCAGGCGGTATCCGCACTTTCCGCAGAAAACATCCTCTTCTTCAACAACTGCCCCGCAATTCGGGCAGAAGAGTAGTCGAAGGCCGCATTTTCTGCAAAATTTGTCTCCTTTACGTATTTTCGCTCCGCAATTAGGGCAGCGCAGACCCTCTTTTCCTTCAAAGAATTTCTCTCCTTCCGCACCCTCCATTCTCTCTGTCACGCATGCTATGGCTTCCTTTGCCTCTGCTTCAAGGCCTCTGGAAATGGTGACATCCAGATGGGCCTCGGACTCAGGTTCGGTATCTTCCTCTCCGTCTTCTATGATCGCTATATATTCAACAGGGTTATCCTCTGCACTCTTCCTCGCTTTGACAGCCATTGAAAAGGCCTTTTCATAGAGCTTTCCCTCGAAATGCTCCCTTGCTTCATCCAGAAAACCCCTCGCTTTAACCGTATCTCTTCCCAGAACATCGGCATTGTCTATAGAATCCTGAGCGCGCTTCATTTCGAACTTCGCCTGCATGTAGTATGGCGGGAACTCTTCAAAGACCTTTTTAGGGCTCTCTTCCACCGGGCCTGTCGGTTCCGGTGCTTTCAGTATGTCCGTTCCGTCCTGGTGTGCCTTATTGGCGCGGAGCGCCTCTTCCTTCGCTTCCTTCAAGTAATCATCCGCCTTTGAATACAGTCTGGCATCAGCAGCCATCTCTGCCTGCACCACCAGGGCCTCTGCCTTAGTGGTATCCACACCCCGCTCTGCCAGAAGTTTAAGCATGGTCCTTGCAGTTGCTATGGAACTCTCAACATCCTCCTTCCTGGTCTTCCCGAGCTCCCCGCTCTCCAGCTTCTTTTTGAGGTGCTTCTTCCAGTACCTCGCGAGGTAGAGCGCACTCCCCAGAAGAGCAAGGCTGAGTATCATGAGTATGATGTAGTCCCATGTTCCATCGTTCATTTACTATGAGATTCCAACTCCCGATAAAAGCCTTTTGATGAAATTTCCATCGGATGCCCCCTTTCCTGCCCGATATCTTTAATAGTGTTTGCGTGTATGGGAAGTGCAAGGTGTCCAGATGTCAAAGAGAAAAAAGACCATAAGAGAAGAGGAACCCGACCCCTCGGAGATCAGAAATAAAAACAGGGCTCTCCTCATGGCCGTGATTATGATACTGGCTGTAGGAACCGCCTCGGCTGTTGCGGCATATTATGTTTATTCCTCGCCCGGAGGTGGAATAATAGATGAGCCGGGAAACACCCAACCACCCGGTGACGGCGGAGGCGGAGATGACCCTTATGCTCCCGGCACCCATATGGTGGTTGCGGAAATGTTCGTAACAACGACCTGCCCCCACTGTGCTGCGGCAGAGGACGAATTATCTCAGATGGAACAGAACAGGAGCGATTTTTACTTCGTAAGCCTTGTGGCAGATAAGAACAGGGATGCCTACAACAGATACATGAATATCTCTCAGAAACAGGGTGTTCCGGACATAGAGTTTGATGGCGGTAGAAAAAGTGAGCTGGGAGATGTTGGTGCGCCCAAGTTCGCAGAGGACATAGATTACTGCAAGAAGGTTCATGTACCCGCGGTACCGATATCAATCAATGCGCACATGAACGGAAACATGGTGGTTTCTGGCTCTGTAAAGATTGCGCCTCATGAGAGCTTTAATGGCCATGTACGTGTTTTCGTAGTTGAGAAACGTTCCAGATACTTCAATGTAGAGAACAAACCGATACCGAATGCATTCCTCGGGTACGCTCTCGATGAGAACATAAGTGCCTCTCCTGCCTACCCCTTCGATAGCGAGATACAGTGGGAAGAAAACCATGGAGAAAGCCTGCAACCCGGGAACATAGCCGTGCTAGCCGTCTTATATGATAGCAACGGTATGGTGGTGTCTGCAACACAGGTAACAGTATAAAATCCATTTACTTCCAATTTCTGGAAAACCTTTATATTCCATATGTAAATGGTCGAGGGCCTTTAAAGCAAGGAGGAAAAAAATGGAAGAAAAGAAAGAGAAGGTCTCTTTTGAGACCATAAAGGCGGAAATAAAGGACTTCGGAAGGAACAACTTCATAGAGGTAGCCCGGAAGAGAGCTACCGGAGAGGATGGTACAACGAACGAGTTCATCTCTGTTTCCAGAGGATATTACCTACCGGATGGCAGCAAGCGCTTCAAAAAGTCAATTGCCATACCGGATGATGAGGAGATGAGGAATTTCGTAGCCGACCTCATAAAGGAGCTCTGAGCTCCAAAACTTTTTATTTTTCTTTAAGCTTCCTTAAGCAAACATAACTGCATGCTGTTCATCTTTCACGGGCTGATGTGTCCCCATAACCTTTTCTATGGCCATTTCAAAATCGTCCATTATAACAACATCTCTTCCGTCTCGTATTGCGAACATTCCTGCCTCTGTGCATATGGCCTTTATCTCGGCACCGCTCACTCCATCCGTCTTTGAGGCAAGATTCGATGCCAAAACGCCACTGTCAACATTCATGTTCTTCAGATGAATGGAGAATATCTCCTCTCTCGCAACGATATCCGGAAGAGGTATCTCGATTATCCTGTCGAACCTGCCCGGCCTGAGGAGCGCCTCATCCAGTATGTCCGGCCTGTTGGTGGCAGCCAGTATCTTCACATCACCTATCGGGTCAAAACCGTCGAGTTCCGCAAGAAGCTGCATAAGGGTTCTCTGCACCTCTCTATCACCTGATGTGGCCACATCCATCCTTCGCGCTCCGATTGCGTCAATCTCATCTATGAAAACTATGCTCGGTGCCTTTTCTTTTGCAAGTTCAAAGAGCTCCCTTACCAGTCTGGCACCCTCTCCGATGTATTTCTGAACAAGTTCCGAGCCCACGAACCTTATGAAAGCGGCGTTAGTCTGGTGCGCAACAGCCTTTGCAAGAAGGGTCTTACCGGTTCCGGGTGGGCCCACCAGGAGCACACCTTTCGGAGGCTCTATACCGACCTTCTTGTATAGCTCGGGGTTCAAAAGAGGATACTCGACCGCCTCCTTTATCTCTCTTGTCTGCTCCTTAAGTCCCCCGATGTCCTCGTAGCTTACGTTTGGCTTTTCTATTATCTCCGCACCGATAACTATCGGGTCGAGCGGCGGTGGAAGTATACTCATAACCGCAAGACTCTGCTTGTTAAGTGCAGCTCTGGCATCGACCTTTATCTGCTCGCGGTCAACATATTCTGCAACTTCAACGATGAAATCCGGTCCGGTACTGCTTTTTATTATGACTCTTCCGTCAGGAAGCTCCTCCCGGATGGTCCCTATTATGAGGGGAGGTTCTTTCAACCTCTCAAGTTCTTTTTTCATCCGCGCAATCTCATTCTGAAGCCTTCTGAGCTCGCTCTCCATATATCTTTCATGATGCTCCTTTTTCATCAGTTCTTCGAGAAGCTCCGCTCTCTCGTTCTCAAGCTTTGCGATTGTCTTTTCATATTCTTCCTTTGTGGCTTCGTCCATGGGGAGCGCCTCCTAGGCGATGGAAAGATATACGAAAAGGGGTTATTTAACCTTTCCTTAAGAGGCAGGGACAAATTCTTTTATATGTTGTGTATCTGAGCTACAGTACAGGTGATTCCATGGAAGAAAAAAAAGTCAAGCAGATAGAGATACCTGCCAGCCTTTACCGCAATATAGAATCCAGAATAAAAGATACTGGGTTCCAGAGCGTTGACAGCTATGTCACCTATGTCCTGAGAAAGGTACTATCGGAGGATATGGAGACCGAAAGTCTTTCTGAGGACGAGGAAAATCGCATAAGAGAGAGGCTTAAATCCCTGGGATACCTGGAATAAGGAGGACATGAAAATGATAGCACCACACGGCGGGAAGCTTGTTAACAGAATAGATTTTGAGGATAAAACGAAAGAAGAGGCAAAGGAGCTACCAGCAAAAGAGATAAATCTGGATAAGTTCAGGGATCTTGCGAACATCGCACACGGCCTTTTCTCTCCACTCGAAGGATATCTTACCTGGAATGACTTTGACAATGTTCTAAGCGAAGGGCGACTGGAGAACGATGTTCCGTGGACGGTTCCCATAGTCCTTGATTTCTCAGAGGAAGAGCTGAAAGATGTGGGGGAAGGCGACAGGATAGCCCTTACCTATGAAGG
The DNA here is from genome assembly GCA_027006785.1 of Thermoplasmata archaeon. Taxonomy (GTDB): domain Archaea; phylum Thermoplasmatota; class Thermoplasmata; order WALJ01; family WALJ01; genus JALTFR01. The sequence goes on from JALTFR010000013.1 coordinate 9,530, forward strand.
TAGGCCAGTTGGAATACTCCATGCCGAGGACATCTATGAGTACGACAAGGTCAGGTATGCCAAGTCAGTATTCGGCACAGATTCGATGGAACATCCGGGAGTGCAGAATGTTTTTGCGATGGAGGACCATCTGGTAGGTGGAAAGATACTACTTCTGGAAGACCCACCTACACAGTTCCAAGAATACAAACTCTGGCCGGAAGATACGAGAATACTTTTCAGAGAGAAAGGATGGAAAAAAATCGTTGGATTTCAGACAAGAAACACACCCCATCTCGGACATGAATATGTACAGAAAGCGGCTCTCACCGTCGTTGATGGCCTGCTCATAAACCCCCTCATAGGAAAGAAGAAGAAAGGCGATTTCAGGGACGATGTGATAATCAAGGCATACGAGGCTCTCTTCGATGAGTATTATCCGAAGGGCACGGCAACCATGTCTATAATCGAAACAGAGATGAGGTATGCAGGGCCAAGAGAGGCCATATTCCACGCCATAATGAGGAAGAACCTCGGATGCACCCACTTCATAGTCGGAAGGGACCATGCCGGAGTCGGCAAGTTCTACGGACCATTCGATGCACACAAGATATTTCGCGAGTACCCGGACCTTGTGATAGAGCCCATATTCTTCCGCTCATTCTACTACTGCGACAAGTGCAGGGCCATAGTGAGCGACAAAATATGCCCGCACGAGGGCTCCGAGCACCAGATAAACTTCTCAGGAACTGCCATAAGGCAGAT
>JALTFR010000014.1 GCA_027006785.1 Thermoplasmata archaeon
CTATAAGTATAACATAGTCAAATCTCTCTAGCACATGTGATATAACTTTATCTTTATTTTTTGCTAAATGAAAATCATCTATGATAGGAACTATATGTGTGGTCTCAACCATCTTAATATCGCCCCAATATTGCTGATTAAAAAACCTAGAAATTACATCTTCAAATCTTCCTCTAAGTCCGTTCTGATCTTTAATATATACTGGTGTCAAACCAATGTCTCGCAATTTTTTAAAAATTATCTTACTAATTGCGGTTTTGCCTGACAGTGTCTCTCCCGCTATTACAATTTTTTGTAGATCTAAGATACTTTCCATAAAATCATCAAAACTTATTTTTTTATCGTACTCTCTTGACTCATCAAATACGGTAAATTCCGGCGATACAAAAACATCTTCTAGATACACATTTTCTTTTTGAGGATGGGCCTTCATTAACAAGTCAGAATTCTGAAGGAATTTTATGAAATCTTCCTTTAAACTCAAATCTCTCGAATAGGTTAAATCCTCTATAACTTTCTTTAGTCTTTCATACACATCTAGCCATGCAGAATCTCTGTCAGAAAAAGTTGATATCGGTTTTCCGTCTTTTGGAATAGACAGTAGTTTGGATAGTACATCATCATCTTTCCACCCGCAGGGTGATATAATTATTGGAACCACAGCAACATTTTTTCTTTTCTTTAAATTATATGCTTCTTCTTTCTCTTTTTGGCAGTATTGCGATGACAAGAAATTTGGAGATATAAAAAGACAAATTATATCCGCATTTGATAAATTACTTTCAATTTCTTTTTCCCAATTTTTTCCAGGAACGATTTTCCTATCATACCATTCCTCAGTTATGCCTTTTTGTTTTAATGGAGCAAGATGTTTTTTGAATTTTTCAACATATTCTTCATCAATATGTGAGTAAGACATGAATAATTTTAATTTTGATGTATTTTTTTCTTTTTCATTAGCCTCTATTTTTTCACCCCCTCCATTTCCCCCTTAAAGGCGGTTTGTGAAATTTCTGATAAACATGGTCCCATAGCATTATTTCCCATATCTGTTTTTCGTCTCTTTTCTTTTTTTCGAGTCTGAGTTCCACACCGTTCGTACGGCTTTCTATTTTTTTAATGTATCTGTCACTCACATGGGTGTATATTTCTCTTGTTTTTAAACTTTGTCTCTCGAAAACTTTTCCCATCACACCTCAAACTCCTCACCTTCCACAGGGGTTATCACCTCGAATTCCTCTGAAAGGTCCTTTGCCAGCACTTCCCGCTGGTCTCCGTGCATCAGCACTATGGTCTCCGGCTCGCAGGCCCTTGCGAACTCGAGGAGCTCCGAATGCCCGGCATGTGCCGAGAAGTCGTACTGCCGTATCTGAGCGCTCACCTTCTCCTCAACCCCGGATATGTCCAGCATTCCGGTGTCCAGCAGCTTCCTTCCGTTGGTGCCTTCAACCTGATATCCTGTGATGAATATTGCGCTCTTCGGGTCGTCCTTTATCCTCTCCACATAGGTCAGCACCGGCCCACCGTCCATCATTCCGCTCGTTGTGATTATCACATCTGCCTCTCTGGAAGCGCGCTCCCTGTCCCTCTTTCCCCGGACCATGCTGACGCCTTTTATTGCCTTCTTCAACTTCGCCTGCGAGCGTATGTAATCGGGATTGTCCAAGTAGATGAAACTGATCCCCTTTCCCATTCCGTCCACCCAGATGTCGTAGCCCCTTCCGGCAAGTGTCATCATCATCTCCTGCGTCCTTCCCACTGCAAAGCTCGGGAGTATGACCTGCCCGCCTCCGGATACGACCTCTTCCACTGAGTTCAGGAAGTCCAGCTCGTGCTCCCTTCTGTCAGGGTGCTCCCTTCCCGCATAGGTGGATTCCATTATCAGGACATCCGTCTTAACAGGCTTTGCCTTCCAGACAAGCCTTGTGTTTATCGTGTTTATGTCTCCAGTGAACATATAGCTCTTTCCGTTCGTAACCTGAAACATCGTTGCTCCGGGTATATGTCCCGCGCTGTGTGCAATGATTTCCATGCCTCCGGCGTAAACGGACTCTCCGAATGCAATGTCTCTGAAGGCATATTTCGTCTCCTTGACATCCCTCTTGTAGTAGGGGTGCGGATATCCCTCTATCTCGCTTATCTTCAGTATGTCCTCCATGAGTATCTGAGCAACGAGGGATGTGGCAGGGGTTGCCAGAACATCCACCTCGTATCTCGATACGACCCAGGGGACCATTCCCGAGTGGTCCACATGTGCGTGTGATAGAAGGAGCATGTCCACCTCGGGAGCCGGCTGAGGATATCCGGGAGGCGAGGTCGGTGTCATACCGTAGTCGAAGAGGAGTCTCAGCCCGTTCTCCTCGGCAATAAGGCCGAGGCTTCCAACAGCGCTGGCTCCACCCAGGAATCTGAATTTCACAGTTCAGCATCCGTGTGAAGTATAAATGCCTATCTCTCCTTTATTTCAAGTTCATCCGTAGAAATGGGATGAAAGGCCTCAAAATGCCTCCTCTTCCTTTTTCTGTGCAAAAGAAAGATTCCAAGTGCCAGAACTCCTGCAGAGCCCCCGTAGTAATATATGGTCGGGATGCCCCCCTTCTCCTGTTCAACAGGTTTTTCCTCCGGTGGAGTGTACTTCTCCTCCATCACCCTCGTCCTTCCGATGCCACCGAGGCTTCCCGCATGTGCCTCCACATCCACTATGAGGGTTTCGTTGAAGTCCGGGGCCATTACAGACAGGAAATAGGTACCGTTATCTCCTTTTTTCACGGGAACCTCCGTTTCGTTTCCGTTCAGGGATAGTTTCAATGTCGCATTGTTCACAGGCGCTCCATCGTTGCTCACCTTCACCGTGATGTTAAGTCTATCTCCCGGTAGAAGCTCTGTGGGTTTCGGATAGACCATGACCAGAAGGTCCTTGGGCTCCTCCTTAAAGACGAGTTCATCGGTATTCCACGAGTAATATCTTATGGGGTTCTCCACAAAGTGGTGTCTGGCATATGCTCTGGCCTCGCACCATGAGTAGTTCCTCCCGTACTTCGTTGTCTGCATCATGTAAGGTGACATCAGGATGCTTTCTCCATGGCTGTCAGTGATTTCGGAACAGACCTCTTCTCCCATGAAATTCACCCTTATTTTCACATCCGGCAGCGGGTTTCCGTGTGCCGAAAGCGCTTTTACAGGGACATATTTGTAGAAATAAAGTGTCGTGTCGTTTCTCAGGTAATAATCCTTGGATTCCATGTAGGAATTGCTGTATATCACTGAGTTTCTGAAGAAACCCGTGTGTTGAAGGTCTTTCCAGTAAACATAGGACATGAATACCCGGGATTCATAGGACATAACGGCATATTTGAGATTTTGAAAGAACATGTTCTCAAGACGCACATCCGAGGAATAGGAGCGCACACCCACAGTGCCGTTGATAATCCTTTCACCGTGTATCGTTATGTTCTCACTATCCCTTATAAGGATTGCCTGATACGAATTCCCTATATCGTTCCTTCGTATTGTCATATCCCTGCACCCGTTGAGTTCGATCTGTGAGGTTCCTGCAGTACCGATATCATTTCCATATACCGTCGTGTTTTCGTCACCGCCTTCAACACATATCCCATACATGGAGGTGAGGTTGATGGAATTATACATTATCCTGAGTCCTTCCACATTTACCGCATGTATTGCAGTCCCGTTCTTTCCGTAGGATATGTTGATGTTGCATCCCACTACCGAATTGTCATGCCCCCCTTTCATGAATATGCTCTCGTTCAGGTGCGTCTCAAACATGGAATTCTCAATTCTTGTTTTCGAACATGATTTAAGGTATATGCCCCTGAGCTCGTTCTGAAAAGTGCATTCTTTTATATCTATGCCTGTCCCGTTAATTGCCACAAGGCCAAAATAATTGTCCGAAAAAGTCGTATTAATACTTGTGAATCCTCCCTGCACATAGAGGCCGCTTCTTTCTCCTTCCCGATAGCCAGCGCCTTTTACCGATGAGTTGAGCATCTCCACGCTGGATTTGGGATTGCTCACGATATAATACGCATGATATCCCGGCGCTCTCTCTATTGTTGAATTTATAAGCCTCAGATATGCTCCCGGCCAGACCTCCACCTTGTACTGCCCGTCAATGTAACACCTTATGCTTATCGTCGAATTGATGAATGTTATGCCCCCCGCAACCACTTTAAGGTTGCCCTGCAGTGTTATGTTCTCATCTCTGACGACCTTTTCTCGGGTCACAATCCAGTCTCCTATCTGCTCGTTAGATTGTCCGCTTTCTCCCATCACGTAGGTACCCGAGATCACGGGTGAAATAAGAAGTATGACCAGGAGCAGAGATATCAGTCTCACACATATCCACAGGGAAGGCCTTTAATCTATTTTTCGGTTAACGAGCCATATGCCTAGAAGGACAAGGGAACCGCCGATGAGCGCCAGCGGTCCCGGCACCTCTCCCAGTATGAAATACGCACCTATGATGCCCGATATCGGTATGAAATAGACGAAGGTGGCGGTCCTGGATGCCTCTTTCTTCGAGAGCGCCCAGTACCAGATGGAGTATCCGATGGATATGCAGATGAAACCTATGTAGAACATGGCCATCCATCCATCGAAGGAAAGACCTGCCGCCTCCCTCACCATGAGTGGCCATGAGGGAGCCATCATGACGGTTCCGATGAGCGCTATGTACGCTGTCAGTTGGAGCGGATGATATCTTTTCAGCATGGGCTTGCTCATCACGGTATATACAGCCCAGCTTGTGGTGGCAAGAACGACGAGGACAACGCCGATTAGATGTCCCCAGCCAAGGCCTTCGCCGCTGAGAGCTATCGTCGCGGCACCCATGAATCCCAGTCCTATGCCCAGCGCCTTCCACTTACCTATGTCCTCGCCTATCATCAAGGAAGCGAGGAGCGCCGTGATCGTCGGGTTCAGCGCGATGAGTATGGTCACCGTGCCAGCCGGGATATACTGCGTACCGTAGTTCAAAAAGACATGGTATATCGGCACGCTGAGAAATCCGAACAGAAGGAATTTCCCCATATCCTGCCTTTCCATGTGCCATTCATTTCTTTTCAGGAAGAGGACCGCTATGAAAAGGGGCGATGCTATGAGGAAGCGAAGGGACGCTATCGTGGTCGGGCTCAGATAGTTCACTAGTATCTTTATCGCCACGAATGAGTTTCCCCAGATGAGCGTGGTTATGAAGAGCGCTATATCCGGAAGCCTGTCCTTATGCACCTTCGCCCATCCCCGCCCTCTTTATCATTCTTTTGGCCTTACGGTGTATGTCTTCATCGGGCTCTCTCCGCAGTGCTCCTTAAGCGGACAGAATGTACAGTACGGTCCTTTCTCCCTGCATTCCGGCCTTTCCTCCTCCACCAGATATCCCATTCCCTTCAGTATGTCAAGTATGCCCTCGACCTTTTCCTTCGGTATCTTCAGTTTTATCGAGAGGTATTCCGCGGTGACAGGCCCCTTCTCAAGTTCCGCCTTCACCCGTGCGAGGTCACTCACAGAAATCAGCCCCCTTTCTAACGCACATCCATCCGGGAAGCAGGAGTATGGCGAGGACAATGGCGGGCATGTTATAGCCAGGGTCGAATGCCCAGAGCTCTCCGACGACCACCGAATTAAGCATGTCCGCTCCTGCGATCAGAATGTACATTATCCCGATTATTCCCGAAAGGACCAGTCCTCCCGCCAGGAATGAGAGGCCTTCGTACTTCATCGCGATGAGCTCCCTTATGCGATAGAGGAGTATGGAGCCGATTATTATGAGCATGGCCCCTGCCAGCGCATCTCCGGGAGGCATGAGAGGGAAGGGGAATTCGCCTGTGACCCACATGAGTATCTCAATAGATCCGTAAAGCAGGTAGAGGGCACCGATGAGGCCGGTCCAGAGCGCTATTGGCTTCAGCCCTTTCATCCGAACACCCCCATCAGAGCGTTTCCAACCAGGCTTATGATCAATGCAACGAGGTATGCCAGACCCATCATATACGCTATTGCGAGAAGAGGCCATTTCCACGAGCCTGTCTCGGCCTTAATCGTCGCAATGGTGGCAAGGCACGGAACATAGATGAGCACGAAGGCCATGTATGCATAGGCGCTCACCGGGGTGAAACTTCCCATCAGGGCATTCTGCAGGCCCTCTCCGCCTCCTTCAACGCCATAAAGGGTGCCGAAGGTCCCGACAACGATCTCCTTCGCTATGAATCCGAACAAAAGTGCCATGACCGCCTTCCAGTCCCAGCCCATCGGAGCGAATATCGGCTGAAGCCACTGTCCGAGATATGCTGCGAAGGAGTTCTCTATGTCGCCGCTCATGACTATGCCATATGCTGCATCCGGAGAATAGGTGTATGTGGAGAGGAACCAGACTATCGTGACTCCGAAGACTATGACCGTGCCGGCCTTCTTTATGAAGAGGTACCCGTTCTCCCACATCTTCATCAGGCTGTTCTTCAGCGTTGGCATGCGATAGGGCGGCATCTCCATTATGAGAGGAGCAGGCCTGCCTTTAACAAGGAATTTGCGGAGCAGGAGGGCCATTATAACAGCGAGCAGTATTCCCATCAGGTACATCGAAAAGACCACGGCTCCCTCGTTCCCTGCGAAGAATGCACCTGCGAACAGCAGATATACGGGAAGTCGGGCGGAACAGGACATAAGCGGGTTTATCAGTATGGTGATGAGCCTGTCGTTCCTGTCCTCTATCGTCCTTGTGGACATTATGGCGGGCACATTGCACCCGAATCCAAGTAGCATGGGAACGAAGGACTTTCCGGGAAGCCCTATCTTATACATGCTCTTGTCCATTACGAAGGCTGCCCTTGAGAGATATCCGGAATCCTCCAGAAGGGACAGTGCGAAGAAGAGCAGGAATATGTTGGGCAGAAATATCAGGACGCTGCCCACGCCGCTTATTATTCCGTCTGCCAGCAGGGACGCGAGAGCAGGATTGGATATGCTGGCTCGGGTCACATCGGCCAGCCATGTGAATCCGATGTCTATCATGTTCATGAACGGTTCCGCAACTGCGAAGGTGAACTGGAATGCCGCCCACATCAGAAGAAAGAACGAGGGTATGCCGAAAACAGGGTTCGTGAATACATTGTCCAGCATATCGGAGAATGTCCATTTCTCCTTGCCTCGCACCATGACCATACGCACCATCTCCTCGATGAACTCGTATCTCCTGTCGGCGAAGTAGATGTCCATCATCTCTCCAATCTTCTTCGAGAGTTCATCTCTCATGGATTCAGAGCGCTCTATGACACCTTCACACCCTGCCTTCCTGACCTTGCAGATAATATCGCCATCGCCTTCCAGCAGGCCGACCGCAAGCCACCTGCTCCTGTAATCACGCAGGCTTTTGCACTTTGAGATCTCCTCCTCAAGTTCCACTATGTACCTTTCCACCTCTTCCCCGTAGCCCACAGCCATGTGTCGGTGGTGCTCGTGCCCGGTTATCTCCTCGTATATGGCGTCTTTGAGCGCATCTATGCCCTCTCCCTTTATGGCAGACATGGGAACGACAGGGGCCTTCAATATCTCAGACAAGCGTTCAACATCTATCTTCATCCCCTTCTTCTCGGCCTCGTCCATCATGTTCAGGCCTACGACCACATTCGCACCCGTTTCAAGGAGCTGGAGCGTGAGGTAGAGGTTCCTTTCAAGGTTGGAGGCATCCACTATGTCAACCACAGCATCCGGCCTCTTATCCACTATGTAGTCCCTTGATATCTTCTCGTCTATGGAGAATGGGCTCAATGTGTAGATGCCGGGAAGGTCTACGACAGAGATGTCCAGTCCCCTGTGCCTGAACCTGCCCTCTCTCCGTTCCACGGTGACCCCGGGCCAGTTGCCCACATGCTGTTTAGCTCCGGTCAGTGCGTTGAACACCACGGTCTTGCCCACATTCGGGTTTCCGATGAGCGCTATTTTGGGCATCTCCATCACTTTTAGACAAATCTCATTGATTTAGGCTTGCCTAACAATAGACTTTATTTAAGTTTTTCCTGAAAGTGCCCAAGATCTCTTTAAACATTCCGTCTATGAGGCGTCAAAGTTGATAAAATGGCAGAAAAGACGAGAGTTGTGATACTTGGAGCAGCAGGAAGGGACTTCCACAATTTCAACACCTATTTCAGGGACAACGAGGACTACGAGGTCGTGGCCTTCACGGCTACCCAGATCCCTGACATAGAGGGAAGGAAGTACCCGCCGGAGCTTGCAGGCCCGCTTAGGCCCAGGGGATGAGATATCATATTATCCCGGAGATGTGAACATAAGGCTCGCCTATGTGGTGGTCATAAACAAGGTGGAGAGCGCTGACTCCTACGATGTCGAAGAGGTCCGGGAGAACATAAGGTCCGTGAACCTTTCCTTATCAGCCACCTTTTGCCATTCAGGATTGTTTATTAGGTTTTTCTTTCAACCCGTATGTCCTGTAATCCGCAACCCCACACTTATTTTTCAGAGGGCAGAAGGAGCATGTTATTGAGCTCTTTGTAGGGCACGAATGCGGAGGCATTTCCTCTATTATCTCCATCTCGACCATTAGGCGGAGCGCGTCCTTCACTCTTTCCTTCGACACACCGAGTTTTCTGGCAATTTCATCTACGGTCGTGGGTCCTTTTCCTAGTTCTTTCTTTATCTCTCTGAACATCTACTCGCCGAATCCTTCTCTATCTCTTAGTATCAGCCACCCCGGTAGCAGAAGTATGAAGAGCACTATGGCCGGCAGATTATATGCTGCGGTATCGAAATTCCAAGGCTCTCCGACAATCACCGCATCCAGTGCATCGGCGCCCATTATCAGAATGTACATCATACCGATTATCGCCGAAAGCACCAGTCCGACGAAGAGGAACGAAAGACCCTCGTATTTCATATCAAGCAGGGCTTTGATCCGATATATCAGTATGGAACCGATGATGAGGAGTATGAATCCTGCGAATATGTCCGGAGTTGGAGAGAGCGGAAATTGCACGGCTCTTACTGTCCATCCTACCATTTCTATTAATCCGTATACTATGTATGCGATCCCGATTATTGCGGAATATATCCCGATTATTCTTACTTTTCCATCCATCTTATCACCTCATGCGAAACCCAGAAGATGACCTACGGCGGTTATTACAAGCGCAACGATGTAAGCCAGCGCCATCATATAACCTACTGCGAACAGCGTCCATTTCCAAGAGCCTGTCTCAGATTTTATCGTAGCTATTGTGGCCAGACAGGGCACATATATCAGCACGAAGGCCATGTATGCATAGGCGCTCACCGGCGTGAATGCACCGTGTAACTCGCTTCTCAGACTTGCATTACCCTCGTCCGCATCCGATATTCCATAGAAGGTTCCGTATGCCCCCACAACTATCTCTTTGGCGACAAAACCGAAGACCAGAGCGATTGCGGCCTTCCAGTCCCATC
>JALTFR010000015.1 GCA_027006785.1 Thermoplasmata archaeon
GCTGAGAAGTGCTGCATCGGTACCGTTCTTAGCCGCACCTTCGAACTCATTTTCACCAACATCTCTGGGAACCACTATTCCATAGTACGTCCTGTTGTCTGCAAACATGGTGAAGTTGGAGATGAACATTCCGTTTGGAACCTTGAGACTGAATGATACCCATAGAGATTCACTGTGCGGGTTGCTCACCTTCTCCACAACCTCCGTCACCGCATAGTTCTCGGTTATGGTGGAATTCACATAGAGTCCATCCAGTTCCGGAAGCGGCGTATACTCCGAGTAAGCAGAGGTGTTAGCAGGCATTACTGAGGATAGCAGCAAAAGCGAGGCTATCAGAAGGAAACAGATGGTATAGACAGGTCTTCTTTCCTTTTTCTCCTCCATGGTATTCCATTCCATGTGCCGCTATAAGTATTTTTCCTGTATCATAATGCATAAGTGCAAAGAACCGGGAAAGGTTTAATAGAGAATGGCAATCGTACAGGCATGCAGTCAGAAGCGGAGAAGGATATGGGTAGTGAGCTCGATAAGATAGATGAAATGGGCGATCTGTTCTCTCCATCGCATGACCTGATGCCATTCAAGATAAGGGACATTCTTCTAGTGGCCAGCCTTTATGATGCCTTCATACTCGAGGAGGACCGCGGTCTTTCCGAGCAGATATTCGGAGAATACCTCAGCCTGGGAATATCCTCCCCCCCACGGGTGAAACTCGTTCCGAGCACGGAAAAGGCACTGGCGGAGATGAAAAAGAAGCGCTATGACCTCGTCATAACGATGACACACCTCTTCGATTCCGACCCTGTGGAGTTCGGAAGGAAGATAAAGAGCATACAGCCGGATGTTCCTGTTGTCCTGCTTGCAACCGAGGCAGGAGAGCTGAGAATGTATCACAAAGCAGGGAAAAATGAGGGCATAGACAGGGTATTTCTATGGACCGGGGATTCGGCGCTCTTCCTTGCCATAATCAAGCTCTTCGAGGACATGAAGAATGTTGACCACGACACGAAGCACGGGAGCGTGAGGGTGATACTTCTAGTTGAGGACTCGCCGCAGTATTACTCCATATTCCTTCCACTGATGTACAGGGAGATCATGACACAGACGCAGATGCTCATAGAGGAGAGCGCCAACGAACAGGAAAAGATGTGGAGGAAGAGGGCAAGGCCAAAGATAATGCTGGCCGAGACATACGAGGATGCCATATCGATATACAGAAAATACAGAGAGTACATCCTAGGGGTGATAACAGATGTCACATACCCGAGAAAGGGAAAGCGAGAGGAGAAAGCGGGTTTCAGACTCATATCGAACATAGACCCTGACACTCCGGTTCTCGTTCAGTCTTCCGACCCAGAACACAGAAAGGAGGCGGAGGACTTCGGGGTTCCATTCATAGACAAGAACTCTGACAACCTCATGTATGAGTTCAGAACCTTTCTGAAGGAAAAACTTGGATTCGGAACCTTCGTTTTCAAGATGCCAGATGGTGAAGTGGTTGGTGAGGCATCCAATCTCAGGGAGTTCATCGAGATGATAAAGAAGGTCCCTGCGGAGTCTATCATATATCACGGGAGAAAGAACCAGTTCTCGGCATGGCTTCTGGCCAGAGGGGAGATAGAGCTCGCCCGTGAACTGAGGCCGAAGAAGATATCGGATTTCAGGGACGGGGAGGAGATGCGCCAGCACCTCATCGAGTTCTTCCAGAGCGCTGAGATGAAGAAAAGCAGGGGGGTCATAGCGGATTTCTCAACAAAGGCCTTCATATACGACGGAAGCATAAGCCGGTACGGCGGCGGCTCCCTTGGAGGGAAGGGCAGAGGTATAGCCTTTCTATCATATCTTTTCCAGAAAACGAAGATAAGCGAAAGATATGCGGAATACGGCGGGATAAAGATACCATCATCACTTATAATAGCAACAGATGAATTTGACACCTTCATAGATCGTAACAATCTGCACGATGTCCGGAACAAAGGTCTATCCGATACAGAGATAATGGAGGTTTTCCTCGAGGGAAAGCTCTCAGATGACCTGGTGAATGCTCTTAAAGAATACCTTACATATGTCAGGGAACCGATAGCGGTACGCTCCTCAAGCCTTCTGGAGGATTCTTACAACCAGCCTTTCGCCGGAATCTACTCTACATATGTCCTCCCGAACAACGGCAGGGGTGTGAAGACAAGGCTCAAACATCTTACCGATGCCATAAAGCTGGTCTATGCCTCTACATATTTCAAGCGCTCCCGGGCATACATAAAGACAACACTGCACACGACTGACGAGGACAAGATGGCCGTGGTTATCCAGAAACTTGTAGGTAACCGCTTTGACGGTTCTTTCTATCCTCTCTTCTCGGGCGTTGCCCAGTCATACAACTTCTACCCGCAGAAGCCCCTGAAAAGGGAGGACGGAATAGTTAACATGGCCGTTGGGCTAGGAAAGATAGTGGTTGAGGGTGGAAATTTCCTGACATTTTCACCCATAAGACCTCAGGTCATACTCGGATTTGCAAATACCAGAGAAATACTTGAAAACTCACAGGAGATATTCTATGCCCTCGATATGGAGAAAAAAGACTTCAATCTGCTGGAGGGTGAGGACGCAACCATAAAGAAGATGTACATCTCGGACGCCGAAAAGCACAGAGGTGTTATGAGGTGGGCTGCCAGCGTATACGACCCGGCCGACGACATACTCAGAGATTCGTATGACACCGAAGGATATAGGATAATAACCTTCTCTCCAATCCTCAAATACGATATGTATCCTCTGCCTTCCATGCTGAAGGACATTCTGGGAATATGCCAGATGGCCATGGGAGGAGCGGTGGAAATAGAGTTCGCAGCAAGATTGAAGGACGAGAAGCCTGAACTTTATATCCTCCAGATAAGGCCTGTGATGACCATGAAGAGGCAGATAGATGTTGAGTACTTCTCACCCGAGAATATAGACAGATACCTCGTGTATTCCAGCCGGTCGCTCGGAAACGGGGTTCTGAACAATATAAGAGATATTGTCTTCGTCCATAGAGGGCGCTTTGAGCGCAGTAAAACACCGGATATAGCCGCGGAAATAGAGAAAATGAACGATATGCTGGATGGCGTACCCTACATACTGATAGGCCCCGGCCGCTGGGGTACGAAGGACAGGTGGCTTGGAATCCCGGTTGAATGGAACCATATATCGAACACAAGAGCAATTGTGGAGACCCCTATGGAAGAAATCAGGGTTGAATTCTCTCAGGGCTCACACTTCTTCCATAACATAGCATCTCTTAACATCCCGTACCTGACAGTCGGATACAGAAGTGAAAAGAACCACATAGACTGGAAATGGCTGGAAGATCAGGAACCCGCACATGAGAGCTCTCATGTAGTGCACCTACATCTGAAAAATCCACTGGAAGTAAGGGTTGACGGAAACTCCGGAAGGGGAGTGATTCTCAAGGATAGCCCCTGAGGTTCATTGCTCATCATCTGGTTTCCGATTTCCCTGCTTCCTCCAGAGCACCCTTTCCTGCCTCTAAAAATGCCCTTCTGACACCTCCTACGCCCAGTTTGACACCCCCGAATATCCTTGAGACAATTATCAGGGTGTTCTCCATGTCATTTCCCCTGAGAAGCTCTAAAAGTGCCTTTCCGGGAGAACCTACCTCTCCGTCATCATGGGCCTTTTCAATGACATTTCCATCCTGAACTATCCTGTATGCCCAACAGTGATGCCTCGCCTTCTTGTACCTCTTTCTCTGATCCTTCACAGCATCTTCGGCCTCTTTAACGGAGGATACCCTGTAAAGATGGGCGTAGAACTTGGATTTTCGATCCTTGTAGAGCGCTCCTGAAATGACATCCATATCTGCCCATCATCCGGACTCACATAAAACTTCCGTTGAATTAAAAGGAAAAGTAAAGGGTTTCAAAATGGTCTCAGAAGGATGAGCCTCCGCCCTCATTCTCTTCCAGCGTGAAACCGGGCTCCGATTCCGGGATTTCATTCTCATCCGGCACAGTGAACCCCGGCTCTATTTCCTCTTCACTCACGTCAAGGTCTTCTCCGAGTTCTTCCCCCTCTAGGACACTATGTTCTTCTCCGCTCTCAACGACTGCGTCCACCGGTTTTTCTCTGGATAGGCTCATCTCTTCCTTTCCCTTCGCCTCCTTGCGCGGCTTTTTCTCCTTATCATCCTTCATCACGCCAAGCCCTATTATCAGCACGATGAATATGAGGAAGAGTATGAACAACATCAGGAAACCTGTGCTGTTGCTGGTAACTATGGTGAATGCGTTTGTTTCTCCGTTATATGGAAGTCCCGGACTTGTTGTCCTCAGGGTCAGAGGTTCAACGAATGCCCTGCTGTCCCCGTATGAGTCCGAATATCTGATAAAAACATCCTCTTCGTAGGGCTTTCCCTTCACCATGTTTATGTTGCTCATCATCTTGAAACTCACGTTCAGACTCTGACCGGGAGCAAGGTTATCTGTCTTTATGAGCCATATCTCAGCACTGGGTGGATTGTAAACTCCGCGCATATAGAGGTCGAGGCCGACGATATCCTTTGCATCGTTTATGTTCAGCTGCTCGAGAGTTATATGGTTGCTTGTTACGTTCCTTGAACGGGATTCTCCATAATGGGTGTAATTGTACGAGGATATCGAATCCACAAAGCCGTCTATGACCTCCCAGTTAGAGCCAAAATCTCCTGGCAGCATGACGAATACGTTTCTTGCCGTGTCATCCCCTTTATTCTCTATTGTTAGATTCATATAGAATATCTTACCGGGCTCGACATCTCCGGTAACTACAGAGCTTATCATTGGAATCGGGCCGATTCCTCTTATCTCAACAGAAACCGGTATTGTTGTGTTGAAGTACCCGGTCGTAACAGCGTTCCTTCCGCTTAGACTGATATACGTGGTGTACATTCCGGGATGAATGTTCGGGTCTACGTCAACGTGCCAGAACATCGTTGCGTTTCCACCTGCAGAGATCGATGAATTGGAGAGCACATGGGCATTTTCCACACTCGTAAGGCTGTGGTCCGTGGGATTGAAGAAAGGAGTCCCCGAGCCAACCTTGAGGCTTGCTTTCAGTTCAAGAAAGTCAACCATCTCGAAGTTATGTATGACAGATGAGATTTCAACGTTCATGAGACTGTCATTACTGGTATCAAAGAAAGCATGCCCGGTCTCATCATTCTTAATGGAAGAAGCGCTCATGTCTGTGTGGTTGTCAATGACATCAAGCATGACATAGGGGCCTGCTATCCACGCTGACCAGTTGGTCCATCCGCTTCCATCGTTAAACCTCATTTCAGGCATTAGGGGCGATGAAGCACTGCTGTTGCCCCCCCACTGCATCTGGACATCCACATAATGCGTTGCACGGTTAGTGGCACCGTTGTCGAAGTACGTGGCACTCCATGTAAATAGTATCTTATGTTCTCCAGGCTGGATGTACGGATTCAGAGCAACATACCATGTTCCTTCGGCTGTTTCACCCACACCCAGAGAGTCTATATGAACCTCTGATACCCTGACCGGCTCCTGAGAGTTGGAACTCGCATTCCCCTCATAGTAGGCAGCAGGTTCGAAGAAAAATGTGCCGTCATAAGCGAGGTCTATGGCCATGTCTCTGAGCGGAACGTTTCCTGCGTTTGTGAAGTTCACACCCATGGCAGGTATGGACTGATTGCCCTGAATAACGGTTATGTTATGCCCTGTGAGACTGGCAGTTATCACAGGTGTAAACTCGACTATTATATGGAAAACACCGTTCTGAATCCCTATTGCACTGTGATTATTGGTATATTGCAGTTCATAGTTCAAATCATATACCCCGGGGCTTACATTCCTTTCAACATCTATTCTGTAGCCCAGAGTGGCAGGAAGGCTTCCCGGCACCCATGCGCTTTTCTGGTCGAAACTTATTCCGGTCGGTATGTGTGAAACGTTCATGTGTACATCGCTTATTCCATTACCCTCATCCGTGAGAAGGATGTTCAGAGGTGTGAATTTCTCTCCTGCATAGACCGCTGCAGGGTCGTGAACGACCACATCGTATATCTTGAACTCCACCCAACCATTGAAAGTGTACTGATTGTTATCGCCTGAGTCAGTGAACCTCATGCTGACATAGAGCCTGTATGTGCCCGTATGTGCATTTGGAGATATGTCAAACTGCAAGGGACCAAACACATGCCTCTGTCCCTCGGATATGTTTGTTCCTCTGCCTCCGTCCTGTCTGTGATCCCAGTGCGATATCGGTGATGGTACAACTATGTTTCCTGTCGTATCTCTTACATCTGTGGAGACTATAAGAGTACAGTCATCCGCATCATCGGTATCGCTGCCTCCATTATCGTTCGTTATCGTTATGTTGAATGAGACGTTCTGTTCTCCGGGCGAATAGTATGCCTCCCTGAGGCCGTCATCGGTTATCTTTAAGTTCCATCTGTTGCTCTCGCTGTAGTTTGGATATGCACTTACAGACGGTAGTGCGGCAAAGAGCGCTGCTATCATAACAATGCCCATCAACATGGCAATTTCCTTCTTCATATATCTTTTATCGTCTTTCATATTCTTTCCCTCCTCGGGAATCCATTTTTCTGGAGATAGATTTCAGAGGCAGTAAATATACTTTTTGGTACTTTATTGTTCATTCGAAAAGACACATGAAGATACAGACGAGATGTTGAGTGGCGAAGGTCGGGGATGAAAGACCTGACCGATTCCTTTTTATCGCTCCGGCAATCCGTTCCCGTGAGAGTCCTCATACACATCTGCTGCGCTCCCTGCTTCACCTATCCGCACAAGGCACTGTTAGAGGAAGGGCATGAGGTGGTGGGCTTCTGGTACAACCCGAACATACAACCCTTCGAGGAGTATAGGAGAAGGCTCCAGACCCTCCAGAGATACCAGTTCCTGACAGGTGCGGAGATAATCTACAGGGACGAATATCCCCTGGAGGAGTTCATGACAGGGATGATTCACTGGATGGACGAGGGAAAATCGAGGTGCGAGTACTGCTACCGCGAGAGGCTGGAAAGGACGGCGAAGGAGGCAAGGGAGATGGGATTCGATGCCTTCTCCACCACGCTTACCCTCTCGAAATACCAGCCGATAGCACTTATAAAGAAGATAGGGATGGAGGCGGGAAAGAAATACGGAATAGAATATCTGCACAGGGATTTCAGGGTCGGGTGGAAGGAATCCATAAGGATATCAAAGGAGCTCGACCTTTACAGGCAGCCATACTGCGGCTGCGTATTCAGCGAAAGGGACAGGTATTACAGGAAACTGGTGGATTGAGATGGCATACGAGAGGCTTCAGAAATACATGGCGAGGTGCGGCATCGCTTCGAGGCGCAAATGCGAGGAGATAATCATGGAGGGCAGGGTGGAGGTGAACAACTCCATCGTGCGCGACCTGGGGATAAAGGTGGACCCTGAGGTTGATGTGGTAAAGGTTGACGGGGAGCGAATATATGCGAAGCAGATACACTACTATGCCGTGAACAAGCCCATCGGATATGTTTCCAGCAATAAGGACCAGTACGGAAGGCCCCTTGTGGTTGACCTCATACCCTCGAGGACGAGGCTCTTCACTGTCGGAAGGCTGGACATAAACTCCTGGGGCCTGATAATCGTCACGAATGACGGGGATGCGGCGCACAAACTATCGCATCCGAGGTTCGCACCTGAGAAGGAATACCATGTTCTGATAAAGGGATGGCTGGATGAGAAGGAGAAGAAGGCCCTGGAAAGGGGAATAGTGCTCGAAGAGGGAAGGACAGCACCTGCGAAGGTGGAAATACTCTGGAGCAAGAAGAACAGGACCCTCGTGTCAATAACCGTGAGGCAGGGATGGTATCGCATGGTCAGGAGGATGTTCATGGCCATTGGAAAGGATGTGAAGGACCTGTGCCGGGTGAGGATTGGGAACCTGAGCCTGAAGGGGATAGAAGAGGAGGGTATGTGGAGAGAGCTTTCGAAGGAAGAGATAGAGTCCTTGCTTGCATCCGGGAAGAATAGCGGTGGGAAGAAAAACAGCAGAGGAAAGGGTGGAACTAAGGGAAAAAAGAAGTGATCGTTACCCATATGTTGCATGCAACAGCCATTCTTATATCGGTTCTAGAGGTAGTTGTTATTGCCTGCTGAGGCAGGAGGAAAAGAAAATGGAAAACGAACAGAACGGAACCGAAAGCAATGAGGTCTCATTCGAGACCGTGAAAGCCGAGATAAAGGAGTTCGGAAGGAACAACTTCATAGAGATCGCAAGGAAGAGGGCGGTGAGCGCAGATGGCTCGACAGAGTTCATCAGCGTCAGCCGCGGCTACTATGCGAGGGACGGTAGCAGGAAGTTCAAGCGCTCCCTGACAATACCGGACGACACCGAGACGAAGGAGTTCATGGCAGAGATGATACGGAATCTCTGAAACAAACCCATTTCTTATCCTTTTTAACAGAAAAAACCATATACTTTATTTGATATGAGGGTGTCGTGCATACCGGAAAGATAGATGCGGACATGGAAAAAGGAAAAATACTAGCAAGAGGGGTTACGAGCAAACAATATTTGAATTCTCAAGAAGGTCAGAGAAATGCTTTTTTTAAGTTTTTATTCGCTACTATTCTGTCAATTTTTGTTATCTTATACATGTTTTTACCTATAATATGGGGGCCTAAAGAAGTAGCAGGTTTGGTTCTTATGCTCTTTGTATTGTTTTTCAGTATTTTGGGTATGTGGACATATCGTCCATCTGGTTGGAATGACCTTAATGTAATCTATGAGAACGGGCTATCTGCAATAGATGCATCTTTTCTTCCATTTTCCGAGGTAAAGGTGATTGGTGAGGGGAGAGTTCCAGACAGAAATGATAAGTCAAGATTCATAGTGGCGGTCTCTAAGGATGGGAACTGGAAACACAATGTCATATATGAGGAAGCCGATTTTTTGAACGACTTTTACGAGGAGGCTCGACACCTCCTGAAACAGAAATGCCCTGATGTCCCATGGGTTGAGATGGAATGGCTTGAGTGGAAGAAAAAGAAGGTTTGAAAATGAAATATAAAAATGTTATCACTCTTCTTCTTGGAATAGGGGCTGTCATCGGTTCCATAGCAAGGCTCTTCTTTTATAGTGGTGAGAACAACTAGATTGCATCTGGACTTATCTTTATTCTCGGAATATTTCTGATATACAGAGCATGGAGAGGGGAGAAAAAAGGCGGATGACCTATATAGGTTCTCCGGCCACAGTACAAAGAATGGCGCTTGGTTATATGCTTTGATGGATTTTGGACGAGGCAGGACCATTTCTTACCCTTTTTGAAAAAGATATTTATATCCCTTTCATATCTCCGTTCATGAATGAAACCGAGATGATGTACATAGCCATCGGGTTCATCCTGGCACTCACGGGTTTCGGAATACTTGCGATGCAGGTGTTTCAGGCATGGAAGGACGAGAAAAGGAAGATAGAGGAGGACTTCACGCTGTCGAAGCAGTATGAGCCGAAGATGAGCATGGGAAAGATGATGGTCTTCATAGCTATGGGAAGCACCCCTGTGGTATTCGTGCTCCTCACGACCATGCTTCTCTGGATCTCGGAAGAGAGCGTTTCACTTCCCGTTGCCAGCGACCTTGTTGCAAAGTTCATAATGCTCATGGGTGCCACTGCACTCATAGGCAACATAGCGAGGATACCGAATGCGAAGAATGCGGTGAGGGATATCGCATATTACCCTGCGTTTCCGGATGATGTGAAACAGGCTATGAACGCCGAAAAGGACCTTAACAAAAGGTATGCGATAATGGAGAAATATGTGGAAGAGAAAGGGCTCAGTAAGAGCGACCAGTATTTCGGCAGGTATCTCATATTCAATACACTCCCCGAGACGAACAACCTATACATACTGCTTATAACGATACAGCTCCTGGTTTTCACGGGACTGATGGGAGAAACCGGAAATGTTCAGGACATAAGCCCTGAGCTCTCATCAACGATGTTCACAACAGGGGTTCTCTTCGTTATCCTGACGATACCGTCCATATTCTCCATGAAGAAGTCCGCGGACATGGAGATGGGCGGCGAGAACTACGCAAAGAAGGTGCTCACGGCAGTATATGGCTTCGTTCCGGGAATAATCGGCCTTGGTATAATGACATACGCCATGCTGCCCATCATGGGCTAAAGCCTTATTTAGAACGCACATTTACAGCTGTGAACGAAAAGGCCCTCGGCATGGAAGAGGTGGAGAGAAGGCTCTCCGATGCGCTCCACAGGGATTTTCTCTTCGAGAAAGGCAGGGTTCTAGGCTCCATGTGCTCAAAACCGGAGGAGATAGCGGTGAAGTACCACGCCCTCTTCTCCGAGGCGAACCTTGGGAACAGAGGCCTTTACCCCGGAACCGCCATGCTCGAGGATGAACTCATTGCGGATATATCCGAGTTGATGCACCTTAGGGACGGCTGGGGGCAGTTCGTGGGAGGAGGCACGGAGGCGAACATAACCGCCATGTGGATCGCCCGCAACCTCTCGGGAAAAAGGAAGATACTGGCGCCGGAGAGCGCTCACTTCTCAATGCGAAAGGCGGCGGACCTTCTTGCCATGGAACTCGTGGACATACCGCTGACGGAAGAGTATGTCATGGATACGGATGCGCTGAGCGCTGCCATGGACGATGATGTCGCGGCGGTGATGGCCGTTGCAGGCACGACGGAACTGGGGGCCGTTGACCCGATAGCCGAGATATCGGATATCGCAGAGGATACATTCCTTCATGTGGATGCGGCCTTCGGCGGAATGGTCCTTCCGTTCCTTGAGGACATGGGAATGTGGAAAGGGGACTGGGACTTCAGGGTTGAAGGCGTTGATTCGCTATCGGTTGACCTGCACAAGATGGGCATGGCCACGGTGCCCTCGGGAATACTGCTTCTCAAGGACAGGAGATATGTGGACTCCATATCGGTGGAATCACCGTATCTTACTACAAAGCGCAACATAGGGCTTGCCGGGACAAGGCCCAGCGGCTCGGTGGCAGGGGCCTATGCGGTTGTTAAGACACTCGGAAGGGAGGGCTACAGGGAAATCGTCAGGAAATGCATGGAGAACACGAGGTACCTCGTTGAAAGGATGGGTGAGATAGGGTATGAGCCCGTGATAGAGCCGATCATGAATGTGGTGGCGTTCAGGACTGACAGGGCGGAGGAGATAAGAGCGAAGATGGACGAGATGGGATGGAAGATATCCTCCGTCAGAAAGCCTCCCGCGATACGCATGGTCGTCATGCCCTATGTCACTAAAGAAGTAATAGATGGGTTCACGGAGGCGCTCCATGGAATATGATATGGGCCCTGCTGTGGAGTGGGCTGTGAAGAACGGATATGCCAAGGTGCTGGTTCAGGTACCCGATGGATTGATACCTGTTGCAGGCGAGATAGCCTCTGAATTCGAGAAAGAGGGCATGGAGGCAGTGGTCTGGATGGGGGGGAACTTCGGTGCTTGCGATGCCGCTGACCCTCGGATTGCAGGATGCGATGCCCTGATCCACATCGGCCATGCAGAGATGCCTAATCTTGAACTGGATTATCCTGTGTATTTCCATGAACTCGGGGATGAGAGCGATGTCATCCCTGCGCTCCGCAACGCCCTGAACGAAGTGGAAGGGCCTGTGGGTCTTCTCACAACGGTCCAGCATGTGCATAAACTCCAGGATGTGAAGGATTTTCTGGAAAGAAAGGGGATAGTGGTGTACATCGGAAACCCGACGGGCAGAGTGAAGTATCCGGGGCAGGTGCTGGGCTGCAACTTCTCCCCTGCGCTCATGGTAAGATCAAAGGTGAATATGTACATCTACATCGGCACAGGCCGTTTTCACCCTCTTGGCGCAGCTATGGTCACGGGAAAGAAGGTGCTTGCGGTTGACCCGCACACGGGAAGACATGAAATAATAGAAAGTGGGGAGCGCTTCCTAAGGGTTCGATATGGACTAATAGCGAAGGCAATGGACTTTAAGAGGGCTGCGATACTTGTCAGCACGAAACCCGGGCAGAACAGGATGGGGATCGCAGAGCAACTGAAAGAAAAGGTGAAAGAGATGGGGAAGAGCGCGGACATACTCATCATGGACAAAATATCACCCCAAAGCCTTCTCGGTTCCGGATACGACATCTATGTCTCGACCGCATGCCCGAGGATAGCGCTCGACGACCATATGAACTATGACAGGCCGATCCTCACGGTGCGTGAGTTCGAGGTTGTCCTAGGAACAAGAAAGGAATGGGCCATGGACTGCATGCTATAGGGGTGTGCATCTTCCAGAGCTTAGCCTTTTGAGGCCCGCATCAGTCCTTAAAAGCAGTGCTCCTTCATCGTCTATGTCCTCGGCCACACCTTCCAGCACTTCTCCGTCCTCCACTCTCACCCTTTTTCCGAGGTTGCATGACAGGAAGCGCCATAAAGGAAGTGCATCGGAGCGCTCCATTATTCTCTTCAAAGACTGCAGTATGGCCTCGGCAAGCATGTAAAGGTCCTTCTCCATGCCAAGTTCATCCAGTAGGGTTGTGCTTGAATGGGTATTCTCTCCAAGCTCAGCAGCATGGAAATTGGAGTTGATGTATATGCCGAGAGCAGCGATATCTCCCTTTTTATCGAGGCGTATGCTCGCTATTCTCTTCTCGTGTACAAGAACTTCGTTCGGCCATTTCAGGCACGGACTGAGACCGGCATATATTAGAACATCCGCCACTGCCAGAGCTCCTGTAAGGACGGTCCTGAGCCCCTGTTCCTCCATCAGAAGCACGGACATCCAGAGCCCCCCCACAGGATAGATTTCACCCCCATTATCTGAGGATTGCGTTTCTGCCATAACTATCTCCCACTCTCTGAGTTCGTCTGCGTGCTCCAGGACGTAGGAGTTGGTCGATTCGGTCTCTTTCAACTCTATCATGTTGTTCCCGTACTGCCGGATATTTCGCATCAGAGCCATCTGAGGACGTGCCAGATGCGAGATTGCGATGGAAATCAAAAGAGAAGAGTGCTGCCGATATATAAAGATGATAGTCATCGGAGCGCCAGAGGAGAAAGCCTTATTGCACAAAGATTTAAAAAGATGGCAGTAATGGCTTCCGGTCCATGAAAGAAGATAGAGGCAGGTGGTTCGACAAGCCAGGGGCAAAGCATCCGCTCACGGTTGAGGGCGACTGCTCCAAGCTCCCTTTCAACCATGCTCTGGAAATGGAGTATTTCCTCGTAACGAACCATGGAAAGAAACTTGGCCACGGTGCCGTTGAAAAGATATACAGCAGGATAACAGACTCCGACCTGGCAAGGATACTGCAGAGAAGGATGCCGGAAGAATACAAAAGAAAGGTTCTGAAGATTTACTGGGGAACCTCAAAAGGTTCGACTTACGATGCTCTGAAGGTGGATTACAACGTGAGAGGGAAAAAGGTCAGCAACGAGCTTGTTTCCATAGACAGAAATGTCGTGGAATGGCCTGTTCTGGAACTCGCAACCCCTCCTGCTGATTCTTTCTATGAGCTCGCATGGTGGACGTCTGCCCTTATAAGCCTGATAGTCGAAAGGCTGGACGAGATAAACCTGAAAGTGTACCTGATGGCAGCAGGCTCCAGTCCATTCGAAGACCTTCAGGAGGCCATGAAAGGGGAATCTTTCCCCACATGTGGAGACCACCATCACATAGGAATACTAATGGATCCGAATGACGAGATGCAGAAAAAGACACTCTCCAATTTCTATCACCTGATGCGCCTTTTCCTTCCCCAGATAGCCATACTCTCTGCAAACTCTCCATTCATAGACGGAAAGATGATGGGGCATATCCGCTACGGAGACCCGGACGCACCGTTCATAGGGAGCGTGAGAAGCCTGAGGATTATGCACAACAAAAAACACCTCTGCAACTTCAGTGCTCAGGAATATGTCCCCTATCTGGAAAAGGGATGGCAGGGGCCGGAATACTTCATAAATGAGTTCAAAAGACAGAATAACTCGTTCAGAACAAACACACATTTTCTGGATATGGACCCTTGGTCTCCCTCCAATCATACGACAGAGATAAGAATATCTGATTCCCAGCCAAGTGTGGCGCGTAGAATAGGCATAGCGATGATAATTCAGGCCGTTGCGCTCAAAGCCATGAAGATGGCGAAAGAAGGTCAGATAGACCCGGCGATAAATTCAGCCATGAAAACACCGAACCGGGATCTTTTTGATATGAAAAAAGTGGCAGTACAGGGGGGAAACTGGTTCAAACCAAAGAAGATGTCCATATTCTCAAAGAGAGGGGGGAAACTGAAATATTCAAGATTTGCGGACCCGATATTTTCGGATACCACCCTTGAAATGCTCAATTTCCTGAATCCCGAGTTCAAAGAGATGAAGGTCATACATTCTCTCTTCCTTAACCCGATAAGGTCCTCGGTCTATGCCTGTGATGGCAACGGATGCTCTCCAGCGCAGTACTGGATGCTGGATTATGTGCGCAGCGGCGAGGACATGGAAACAGTGGTCAAGCACATGATAAAGGCCACAAGGAACGGGAGAAATATGTGGTATGACCCTCTCGTGTACCACCCTATAACCTGTAAAGAGGCTCTCGGAGGTAAGAAACGTGCTTCTCGTAAAAGATGAGTACGGTGAGACGCACACCTTCGTTATGGTGGATGCTCACACCCACATAAACGTGGAAGGGCTTAAGGGCCTCCTGCCAAGCGAATTCGTAAGCAGATACCATAAAGCCGTCAGAGAGCTCGCTGTCGAGCTGAGGGATAACAGGGAGAAATACCGATATTCTTTTCCATGGGAGCTTGACGGGGAGTCTCCCGATTTCTATGACTTCTGCCAGAGGGATGTGTACGGCCTCGTACACGGGGAGGACCTTGTGGGCGATATAACGAAATACCTTGGCTTCGATTTCTTCATAACCTTTCCTTCTGACACACAGGACCCACTTCCCAGAGATTACCGCAGAATAAATGAATCTGTAAGGCAGGCCCTGACCGAGAAATCTCCCAGCAGGAAACCGCACAATAACCTGCGTTTCTTTGGCTTCGGAAGGGTGGACCCGAACCACAGCGATGCTCTGGACACGGTTGACAGCGGAGCCCAGATGGGGCTCAAGGGATTCAAACTCCATCCGAAATCCGAGAGCTTCAAGATAAACTCAAAGAATGTGAGGAATGTCCTTAAAAGGCTGGCTGAGCACGACATACCTGCAATATTTCACACACAGGATGAAATGGGGGAGCAGCTGCATAAGGCAGTGGCGAAGACCGTTGAAGAGCTGGTTCAGGAGGACAAACTCGACCTGATACCTCGCCTGAAGGTCATAATCGGTCATGCTCCATGGAACGGTTCAGAGAACCCCCGGCTATTCGAGGCGCTCTCCCATCCGAACATATTCGGGGAACTCTCAACCCTGAAACCGGACAGCTATGATACGTTTTTCTCCAACGCACAGTCTATAGACTATGACATGATGTTCGAGGCACCCGGGCTTGAAAGCCTCTCTAAAAAGGAGGTTGAGGAGATGTACTTCCTTGCCTTCGGCTATTCGAGGCACAATTACTGGTCATCCAAAATAGCCTTCGGTACAGATAACCCGTACCCGCCCGCACATGGTATGAAGCCGCTCATGAGGTACCTGATGGGATGGGATTTCCCGGGAAATCATTCCGACCTTTCGAACATTTTCGGTATAACTGCTCTGAAACTGATGCCCCATATAGCCAGACCCGGAAGCGAGATAAGCGGAAAGGTCTCCTCTGCAAAACAGTTCCATGAAATTGCCATGGAAGAGATGGAGGAAAAAAGCACGCGCATCATCGGCATAGACCTGGTGATAGAGAGTTTTCCCGTATCAAGAGTGAATGGTATGGTAATCACATACCTGACGAACGGAAGGAGAGAGTCTGTCTTTTTCAACTCACTTTTCAACCCAGGAGAGCCGAAGAACCTGATAAGAGGAAATATGTTCGATTTCAGCAGGAACAAGATTTATCCCGGTGGAGAAGGCATAGTGGACGAGATAGAGAAGAACATAAGCTGATTGGTTATGCTTATATACCAAAAGAGTTTAGGCGGCTTACTCAAAAGATAAAAGGAGTGATAATGTGGCAAACGGATTATACGCTGCACGTAAGTTCAAGCATGAACGCCAGAAGTTCAGATGGAGCGATAGATACTACAAGAGAAGGCTCCTGAAGCTCCGTGAGAAGGCTGACCCTCTGGAGGGTTCCGCACAGGCCAGAGGCATAGTCATTGAAAAGGTCGGAATAGAGGCCAAACAGCCGAACTCCGCCATAAGAAAGTGCGTTAAAGTGCAGCTCATAAAGAATGGAAGGCAGGTCACCGCATTTGCAGTGGGTGACGGTGCCATAAATTTCATAGATGAACACGACGAGGTTATGATAGAGGGAATAGGGGGAAGGCTGGGCAGGTCATACGGAGACCTTCCCGGAGTCAGGTTCAAGGTGATAAAGGTGAACAATGTCTCCCTCAGGGAACTCGTCAGAGGAAGGAAGGAGAAGCCAGTGAGGTGATGATGTGAGCGAAGAGAACAAGCCCACGGAAGTTCCTAAGGAAGAGCCTGAAAAATTGGAGAAAACCGGTGAAAAGGAGGAAGTCCGGTCTGAAATGCCCGAGCCTCAGCCGGATAAAAAGGAAATTTCAGAACCCGAGAAGAAACATAATGCACAGTCCATTGAAGAAGAGGAGAAAACAGAGACCGCTTCTCCTGCAAAGCCCTCTGTTCCGTCTGATATTCCGATAAGCAAAGAAGAGAGAATAGAGCTTCTTTCACATGTGAACATACCTCCGCTCTTCGGAAAATATGACCTTTCGGAGGTTCAGGTCAATGACCCTTCACTTGTAAAGTACATAAATCTCTCACCGGTTGTTCTCCCTCATACTGAGGCGAAATACACCCGCAGGGAGTTCGGAAAGCACAGGATGAACATAGTAGAGAGGCTTATGAACAACATGATGAGGACCGAGAAGTACACCGGAAAGAAGGTCAAGACATACAAAGTGGTGAAGAGAGCATTTGAGATAATAGAGAAAAGGACCAAAAAGAACCCGGTACAGGTACTGGTTGACGCTATTGCCAATGCTGCCCCCATGGAAGAGATTACGAGACTGCAGTTCGGAGGAATATCCGTTCAGAAGGCTGTGGATACATCTGCTGCAAGAAGGCTTGACATCGCCCTAAGAAATATCTGCAAAGGTGCCGTGAAGAGCACATACAAAACGAAGAAGCCCATAGAACAGTGCCTTGCAGATGAGATAATCCTGGCATCGAGAGCGGACCCGGCAAGCATGGCAGTGAGCAGAAAGGAAGAGATAGAGAGGGTAGCCGCCTCATCCAGATAAGTTAAAAGGTGTTGATAATGGGCCGTAAAGAGGATAATATAAAGAAAGCTCAGGAAATCATGAGAAAACCTGAGAAGATAAGGAACATAGGCATAGCCGCACATATAGACCATGGAAAGACCACCCTGTCTGATAACCTGATTGCAGGTGCGGGCATGATGTCGGAGGAGATGGCTGGAAAGCAGCTTGTTCTTGACTTTGACGAACAGGAGCAGGCAAGAGGAATAACCATCAATGCAGCCAATGCATCAATGGTTCACGAGTTCAAGGGAGACACATACCTCATCAACCTGATAGACACGCCCGGGCACGTTGACTTCGGAGGAGATGTCACGAGGGCCATGAGGGCAGTGGACGGAGCCATAGTGGTCGTATGCGGCGTTGAGGGAATAATGCCTCAGACCGAGACGGTCATAAGGCAGGCGCTCAAGGAAAGGGTGAAGCCAGTCCTTTTCATAAACAAGGTTGACAGGCTGATAAACGAGCTGAAAGTGACGCCTGAGGAGATGCAGCAGAGGTTTGTGAAGATAGTCACAAATGTGAACAGGCTGATAGCCCGCTATGCGCCCGAAGAGCACAAGAAAGACTGGCAGGTGAAAATCGAGGACGGTACCGTGGCATTCGGTTCAGCGTATCATAACTGGGCCATATCCGTTCCCTTCATGAAGAAGACGGGCATAACCTTCAAGGATATATACGAGTACAACAGCAAGGAGGAGAAGTCCGCCATAAGGGAACTGGCAAAGAAGTCACCTATACACGAGGTCCTTCTGGACATGGTCATAGAACATCTGCCCAGCCCCATAGTGGCTCAAAAATACAGGATACCCAATATCTGGAGGGGCGATCTTGAATCGCCCATAGGAAAGGCCATGACACATGCCGATCCAGATGGTCCCGTAGCCATGATGGTCACAAAGATAATCCTCGATCCACATGCGGGAGAGGTGGCTGTGGGAAGGCTGTTCAGCGGTACAATCAAGAAGGGAATGGAGCTCAGGATAGTTGGAATGCCCAAAAAGAACAGGGTGCAGCAGGTATCATTCTCGGTAGGGGCTGACAGAGTTCAGGTAGAGGAGATAGTTGCAGGGAACATAGTTTCACTGGTCGGTATGAAGGACGCCATAGCAGGTTCCACACTGACCAGTGATGAAGACATGGAGGCCTTCGAAGAGATGAAGCACTACTCCGAACCCGTGGTCACGGTTGCCCTTGAGGCAAAGCACATGAAGGACCTGCCTAAACTCGTTGAAGTTCTGAGGGCAGTGTCTAAGGCGGACCCGTCCATACAGGTTCAGATCAATCAGGAAACAGGTGAGCACCTGATGTCCGGTATGGGCGAACTGCACCTTGAAATAACGATATACAGGATAGAGCACGAGCATGGTGTTGAGGTGAAGGCATCACCGCCCATAGTCGTGTACAGGGAATCCGTGGAGCGCAACAGCGGAGCGCCCTTTGAGGGCAAATCACCCAACAAGCACAACAGGTTCTACATAGTTGTGGAACCGCTTGAAGAGGCTGTGGTGGACGCAATACATGAGGGAGACATACCCAGTGACGAGAAGATAAAGAACCCCAAAGAACTGGCCAAAAAGCTGGAAGAACTCGGAATGAGCAGAGAAGAGGCAAAAGGAGTGAAGGCCATCAGGGGCCAGAACATGTTCCTGGACATGACAAAAGGTATCCAGTACCTTCACGAGACAATGGAACTCTGCATACAGGCCTTTGAGGAGGTCGTGAACAGAGGGCCTCTGGCCAATGAGAAGCTCATGGGTGTAAAGGTCAAGCTGATGGATGCCAAACTTCACGAGGATTCCATACACAGAGGGCCGGCACAGGTCATACCTGCTGTAAGGAACGGCATATATGGAGCAATATGCAACGGCAACAGGATACTTCTCGAGCCCATGCAGAAGGCCTTCATAGATGTCCCACAGGAGCTCATGGGAACGGTCACCCGTGAGATGCAGCAGAGAAGGGGGACCATACTTGACATACAGCAGGACGGGGCGACCTCGAAGATAATAGCGAAGGCGCCTGTGGCCGAGATGTTCGGTTTCGCAGGTGCCATAAGGAGCGTTACCGGCGGGAGAGCGCTCTGGTCCACCGAGAACTCGGGCTTCGAGAGGGTCCCGAGGGAACTCCAGGACAAGATAGTCAGGGAGATAAGGACCAGAAAGGGACTGAAGCCGGAGCCCTACGACGCTGCGTACTACTCCGAATAAACCACTTAACAACCAACCCATTTTTTTATTGTTCTGTTCTGCATCAGCGTATTATGTGCGTTCCTGTTCCGTCCTTGATAGCGCTCTCCAGGTTCTCGGGTGATGTGATTATCACCTTCTCGCCGCCGTTCTCAAGGAAGTCAATGGCA
This sequence comes from Thermoplasmata archaeon, assembly GCA_027006785.1. Lineage (GTDB taxonomy): Archaea > Thermoplasmatota > Thermoplasmata > WALJ01 > WALJ01 > JALTFR01. Next base: position 19,775 of record JALTFR010000015.1, read on the forward strand.
GCCTCTATCTTCGGCCCCATGCTCCCTGCCGGGAACTGCCCTTCCTCGTAATATGCCTTTATCTCGTCAAGGCTGACCTTTCCAAGGGCCTTCTGGTCCTCCTTTCCAAAATTGACGAAGACATTGTCCACAGCGGTGAGTATGATGAAGAACTTTTCACCGATAAGTCTGGCGATGAGCGCGGATGCCCTGTCCTTGTCTATGACCGCATCCACTCCCTTGTATCCGTCTTCGGTCTCTATGACGGGTATTCCCCCGCCGCCTCCGACGATGATTATCTCTCCCGGCGACTTTCCGAATATGAGCCTCTTTATCGCCTCCTTCTCCACGACACCCACGGGTTTCGGCGACGGCACGACCCGTCTCCATCCACCTCTCGCCTTATCCTCCTTCATCACCCAGCCCTTCTCATTCATGAGCGCTCTGGCCTCATCTTCGGAGTAGAATGAGCCGATGGGCTTCGTCGGGTTCTGGAAGGCAGGGTCCTTCCTATCCACGACCACCTGAACTATGAGCGAGGTGACGGCGCGGTACATTCCCCTGCGGTGCAGTTCGTTGGTGAGCGCCTGCTGTATCATATACCCGATGAGCCCCTGTGATTCTGCGACGCAGACATCCATGGGCATGGGCGGTATTCCCTGCTTGGCGGCGATCTCGTTCTGAAGAAGTATGCTGCCCACCTGCGGGCCGTTGCCATGGGTGAAGACCACATCGTAGCCCAGTTCCACCATGCTGGCTAGATGCTTCGCGCTCTCCCTCGCATTCCTCATCTGGTTCTCGTAGGTGCCCGAGTCTCCGGGCTTCAGCAGTGCGTTTCCGCCAAGAGCAACGAGCGCTGTCTTCATGTCATTCACCGAAGAAGGGAAGACAAAATAGGGGGTGTATAAAAGGGTTTGCGGCCATTCCTGTTCAGTTCAGCCTTTTCACCATCTTCACGGCGCTCTCCACCGCTTCCCTCGCCTTCTCTATCCTGGCCTCTGCCTGAAGCCTTGACTGTCCGTGGCCGGATATTCCAAGGGCAACGGGCTTCCCGGTCTCCACCATTATGTCCTGTATCTTCCTGGCCGCGTTGTTCATGACTATCTCGTCGTGGTCCGTCTCCCCCTCTATAACACATCCGAGAGCGACGGCGGCATCCACATCGTCTATTATCTTCTTAACCGCCAGGGGTATCTCGAAGACTCCGGGTACCTTCACTTCCTTCACGACATCCGCTCCGAGGAACTCGGCATGCGCTCTCGCCCTCTCGAGCATCATCATCGTTATGTCGTAGTTGTACTCGCTCACCACTATTCCCAGTCTTATCTTTTCCATATTTTGACCTCCTTTTATCTCCTTGCAGAGCCCGCATCATCGAAGCCCTGCCTCTGGCCTGTTCCGGCCTGTTTGACCAGTCTGTCGGGGTAAAAGAGCATGTTGTAGGCATTGATTGCATGCTCCCTCACCCTTCTATCGGTAAGCCATAACAGTTCTTTATCATTTCTGGCTTCGTCCATATGCACGAAGACCTCAAGGATATGGGTGTTCGTCAGCAGTTGCGCCATCATTATGCCCTGCGATGCCTCGTGAGCGCATTGCTTGTCTATTGGCTCAGGGCCGGGCATACCCAGGGCCATGACTATGTCGCATCCCTCTTCCTCTATGAGTATCTTGCACTCCACCGCAAGGTCCTTGAATCCCGGCACGGTCCTTCTTATTATCTTAAACCCGGTGCCCTGCCTCTTCAGTTCGTCAATGGCGATATCGCCCATGTTCACCTTTGAGAATGTCGTGTCCACAATGCCTATTCTCTTCATTTCCCTTCCACCTCCTCCATCCTCTTCTGGAACTCGTACCAGTCTATTATCTTCTGTATGATCTTGCGGGTCGCGTTCAGGTCCGCGGACAGCGGCCCTATCCTCACAACCTCGATGTCCATTCCCCTCTTCTTCAGTTCCTCCCTCAGCCTGTCGTCATCGAAGTCCTGGTCGTAGCCGAGGGCGATGATGTCGGGCTTCAACTCCTCAACGGTCCTGAACATGTCGTCCTCATGGCCGAGGACCGCTTTATCCACCGGTTTCAGGGCCTCCACCATCTCAAGCCTCATCTCCTGCGGGGTTATCGGCTCGTGCTTCCTCTTTCTCACGGTATTATCGGTTGCGACCACCACGACCAGTTCATCCCCGAGCTTCTTCGCCTCTTTCAGATAGTAGAGATGACCCGGATGAAGGAGGTCAAACACGCCTGATGCCATCACGCTTACCATTTTTCCACGCCTCTATGATTTCCTTTCCTTCTATAAATACATATCCGTGCTCCTCCGCATATCTCCTGGCATCCTCCTTGGAGAGAGCGTTTCCGCCGTCACCCATCATCTCGCATATCGTTGTGGAACCGGATAGCCCTGCCATGAGGGACAACGCCGTTGTCAGTTCGGTATGCCCGAACCTCGTATCGAGGAGACCGTCCCTTGCGTTCAATAGATGAATATGTCCCGGAGAGCGGAATTCCTTTCCGAAGAGCGCTCTGCTCTCATCCTCGCCCTTGTTATCAATCTCCTTTATGAACTCGCCGAGGCGGGAGACAGTGAGCGCTCTGTCCCTGTCCGTTATCCCTGTGAATGTCCTTCTGTGATTTATCGTGAGCCCAAAAGCGCTCCTCTCATCGTATGCGAGGTCATTCGCCCTCATGCCTTTCAGCCAAGGATATTTCTCCTCTGCCATCTCGATTATCTCGGCGAGATAGGGAATCCCGAGTCTCTTCCATGCCCACGGGGGTAGGGTGGTACATATCAGCCCACCTGCATCCTTTCTCAGTGTCCTTATGTCTTCCGCCCTAACAAATTCCGAGGCTATCACCATGTCGGTCTCCCTTTCCCTGTTGTCCGCATCGTATACAAGCACGATCTTTCCTTTTTTAAGGTCGGAGAGCGCTCTCTCAAGTCTTTCCATGGCTCAGCCATCAAGGAGTAAATAATAGTTTTTTGGTAAGTAACCAAAAATGAGTAATTAAGGGGTTTTTACCACTCTATACTTATGTCACAGGGCTCTTCCACATAGACCCAGTATGCGTTCCCGGATATCATGTAGTCCGATGCGCCCATGTGGTATGTGTTCCCGCTGGCATCCAGGCCCTCCAGGTACTTCCAGTCAAGGCCTGCAAGTGCGGATGAGACCTTCATATCGCTTCCGCTGGGGAATCCTATGAGGTTCCAGCCTTTGTTCAGGTGTATCACAGTGCTGGTTATGGGCGCATTGTATGAGCCTTTCAGCGTATCCCCACTTATCACATGCACATAGATACCCATGGTGTTGTCCACGAGCGGGAACCCTGCGTTGAACTTCGCATCCCTCTCCTTGTTATAGGTATACCACTGGCCATTGACATACACCATAGCCCTGTCCCATTCCACGGAATAGAGGGCGTCCTCTATGCTCATCGGCTCTGTGGCCCAGGGAAGCGTCAATGCGTTCCATCCCTCATGTACGGCCTGGGAGGAATATGTGTACGGTGCCTGCCTTACGGAGAACTCGCCGAAGGAATCGGTCTCCGCAAATATGTTTCCTCCGGACTCAACCCAGCCTGTCTGGCAGACCTGCCATTGACCTGTGTATCTGTTGAAGGTATAGAGCCTCATGTCGTGCTCATCCACCCCATCTGGAACATCTTCTGATGTGTAAGCCATCCTTATGTCCGCATTCACGAGGGAGACATCTATATTTGAACTGGGCACTATCTGCAGCTTTCCTGCTTCCCTGATGATTATCAGCCTACCATCGGACACAGGATGTGCCAGTTGCATGTCTACACTAACTCCGGTATCGGAAACCGGGTTTATGCTAGGTCCTTCAGGCATATCCATATCCGTTATTATCTCCATTGAGGGCGTGTAGCCACCTCCGGCATAGAATGCGTCCATTGAATCGAAAACCATTCCATCCACCACTACATCCACGACATATATTCCTGAGAGCCATGATGTGTCCATCCTTCCCGTGAATACGGAATCTCCGGCGCTACTATCGCCATGCGTTCCGTCATCGTAAAGTGGCAGCGCTATATGCTGTGAAGACCTGAGCCCTCTTACCACAAGGGAAACCGATGATGCATGGTATCCGCTGTACATGGATAGCTCTATCGTACTGATGCCGCCATTTCCTGACCTTACCTTAGAGGATGGCTCTGATATGTGGAGAGCGCTCACCGGATCTTCAAATCCCCATCCTGCTTTCACGAAGAAACTGTCATCTGACTCTCCCGGCCCGTAGCCGTCCTTTTCAGCCCTTGCATGCACCACATATTCCCCAGCAGGGGCATCATCTCCGAAGGAGTAGGTCCCGGTGTAGATTCCAAAGAATTCCTCTGATACAGGTACGCTCACATTGTTTCCCTCGGGATCGGTGACCCACACGGTCAGGCTCGCGTTACCAACCTTGTATCCATCGGACAGCACCTTTACGGCTATCCCTGCTTCGTCATCAATACCCTTTATGTAAAACTCGCTGTCGGTGCTCACCTTCACCATAAGGTTGTGTTGAGGGCCGTCCACCTCCATGTCCTTCGAGGCCATGTTGTTGTCCAGATTGCTTTCTGCCGGGTTGCTGTCGCTTACCACCACTATTATTGTGTGATTGCCCTGTATGTCAAACCAATCCATGTATGCGGTCCATTCGTAATACACGGTTTTTGAGCCGCCTGCAGGAACATAGACATCGTATTCCCTGTAGATCATATTCGAATCGTCCACATCATCTATGTAGAATGAGACAGTTGCCTCAGCATCTGCCCTTCCAATATTGTGCACCTCTGCGCTTATGTTCACTGTGTCCCACATACACACACATCCACATCCATCTTCGTCGTAGTATGAAATGTCTTCCGGAGATATGGAAAGGTCAGGATGTCCGGAAACGGATATGGTGACAGAGGCGGAGTTGTTGGAATAATCTCGGTCTTCAGGGTTTACATTCTCCACCTGAACTATGATCGTGTGGTTTCCTTCAACGGCGCTCCACGGTGCATTGACTGTCACCTCTCCGTTCGCAGGTACGGGGACATCGTCTTCCCTGTAAATCAGGTTATTTTCACTTACTTCGTCGAGGTAGAAGGAGACGGTGCATGTGGCATTCTGAGCCTTATGAGATAGGTTCTGTATCTCTCTTTGCTCCGTAATGGTGGCATCGTCCATATATGCATCTCCGCCGCATCCGCTCTTTCCACCAGTGTCTCCGAATATGAGTTTGTTCATCTTTTCATCCGTAATGCGAGTGCCCCTGTATATCTCATTTCCATTGACGCTGAGGACATATTCTTTTCCCTCCACATTCAAGTCAAGCCGGTACCAGGTGTTGGAAGAAAGAGTGAAAAGGTCATTTCCGACATAACTGAAGTTATCCAGCATATCTATGTTAAAATTATCATCCAGCACAGCACCCATTTCATAAGATGGATTATGTGGGCCGCTCATATTTCTCAGTTCCAAAAGCCTGAAATCCTGATATTCCTGAGATTTCTCAGGAAGATATACCCATACCTCTGCATTGAAGTTGTTCGAGAAATTGAATGTTCCCTGAATATGTGGACCTGTGTTTGTATTCGGGTCTGACTGAGAATGTGCACAATAATCAGGAGAATGACTCAATCTGTCCGTAACTTCCATCACTCCTGAAGGTATCCAATCACTGACATACCATTTATCGAATGTTCCGTCATCGAAATTGTCTGAGAAAAGGATTTCACTTTCGGTTGAGTTATCCCAGATATCATGGTCACCGTGTATTGTAGCAGATATCGTCATGTTGTCCCCGGCTTTCGGGGAATTATCGGAAAACGATATGTCGGAGACCGAGAGGTCAACATCAGATGATCCTACGGAGACGGTTCTCTCTGCAATGTTGTTTGAAAGGTCTCGGTCATCCGGATTGACATTCTCCACTTTGACGATTATGCTGTGCTCTCCTTTAACGGCGCTCCACGGTGCATTGACTGTCACCTCTCCGTTCGCGGGTACGAAGACATCGTCCTCTTTGTAAATGAGGTTCTCAGGGCTGACATCGTCGAGGTAGAAAGAGACTGTGCATGTGGAGTTCTGGGCCTTGTGCACATGTGTTTGATGAGGAGAGTAATCGGTGACTGCCACATCGTCGAAGTACACATCTCCCCAGCATCCGCTGGAACCGCCGAAATCACCCATTCCAGTCATATTCACAGGCCTATCGTCATATCGGGTGCCGTTGTATATGGGATTGCCGTTTATGAGAATCTGATAGTTGATTCCATCTATCTCTATTCCCAGTTTATACCATGTTTCCGGCTGGAAAGAATATACATCATATGCCCACCTGCTGTTAACCTCAGGAGACTTTTCTTTTTCAAATATTGCAAGAGTGTAATTGTTATCATACAGATAGGCCTTTATCGCATATGTGGTCCTGTTGGCAACCACACTGTATGGTGGGTCCGGAGGGTCGTTCAAGCCATTTATCAGAGACCTGATCTCCAACAATGACATCCGCTCTACATCCTGTGTCCTTTTTGGGAGATATACCCAATCCTCAACGAGAACATGGTTCGTATCCTTGAAATCACGGGCTATGAATGGTGCAGTATTGGTATCCGGGTCTGATTGAGAGTGAGCACAGTAATCCGGTGAATGGCTGAGGTTCCCTGTCACTTCCATAACTCCATCGGGGTTCCATCTTCCGATGAACCACTTGTTAAAAGTACCGTCATCAAAATTGTCTGAGAAAAGAACGCTGCTGTTTCTGCTGTCCCATACATCATAGTCTCCGTGAATTGTGGCAGATATCGTCAGATTGCTGCCCGCCTCTGGAGAAGTATCAGAGAAGGAGATGTCCGAATCCGATATTGACACATCGGCATCTTCTGATGTCGGAGAAATATCTCTGATGGTTATGTCATCCCAGTATGCATCACCCCAGCAGCCGCCGCTTCCCCCTATATCACCAAGAATAAGGATATTGAATGGATAAGAGGTGTTTATGTCCACATTTTCCTGAAATATTAAGTTATCGTTAATATATACGGAATAGTTCGTACCACTAATCTGTATATCAGTTTTGTACCATGTTTCGGGCTGAAGTTCATAGATGTTCTGCGCATAGATGATGTTGCCCTCTTTATTGGATATATGCTTCCAGACATCTATATTGTAATTGTCGTCCCTTAAGCCAATATTCATCCGGTTGAAACAATTGCTATCATTGCCCCATCCATCGAATCCACCCTTGATGTAAAGAATATCGAAAAGCCTAAAACCTTCAAATTCTTGAGACTTCTGCGGTAGGTAAAAGTAACCCTCAACAGAAAGATTGTGAGTTTCGTTGAATTGCGCCGCTATATTCGGTGCCGTATTTGTGTTCGGGTCCGATTGAGCATGTGCAGAGTAGTTTGGCGAATGGCTTACTGCATCCGTGGCTTCCATCGTCCCATCTGGATTCCACTTATTGATTCTCCACTTATCCAAGGTTCCGTCATCGAAATTGTCCTGAAAAAGAATATTTCCATTCGAATCTTCGACCGTTCCTGCCACATTTGACCTACCTCCACCCATAGACCATACCGGTATAGCGCTCAGTACCATTAAAAATGCGACAAAGAGCGCAATCACCAGCATTTTGCTCTCTAATTTTCTGGACATGAAAATCCTCCATTTGAGTATAGTGTTTCTTCATATAAGTAATTTTCGTTATTCTTGTACAAGGGTACTCTAAAAATTCCTGATGTGGCCGAAATCAAAGTAAAAAGGCATAAAAATATGTTGCAGTATTTTTCAATCTGGCCGATGCTATCGCCACTCAAACGATTCCGTATTTCTTCTTGAAATACTCAGGTGCTCTCTTCTTCAACTCACTGCGCATGACCCTTCGAATGGTCACCTTCATTTTCGGACCAACGAAGAATTCCATGGCATCGGCCGTTCGCTCCGTGAGCTCGTCTATCTCCTTGGGACTTGCGGTTTGACCTATGCCCAGGTCCTTCGCCTGCTTTCTGAACACCATATCGAACATGCCACCAACAGCGGAGATATGAGCACGAACGGCCATATGATAGTCCTCGACATCTATCTGTTCCATATCATTCCTCACTTTCGAGAGCCTTCATGCTGTCGGAGAATGTCTTCAAATAATACCCTATGACAATTGCAACGAGGGACATGAGAAGTATTATCGTATGGTTTATCGCATGCCCTAAATCACTTCCGAAAAAATAGGCCCATAGACCTACGATGGTATAGAGCGCAAGAAGAAAGGCCATAAGAGTTACAGACCAGATTATCTTCTGAATGATGCCGCCGCCCAGGTGCTCTGCAAGTTCAGCCCCATACAGAGCTATCATTATACCTGCTATTATGCTTATCATCACCTGAATAAGTGGGAACACCACCCATGTGTCTTGCATATATTGCCCTTTGAGCTTCTAATATTTAATACCTCTGTGACAGATGTGAATATCTTTTGAATATCCTATCATTTTTTGAGAGAAAAATGACAAAAAAATGTCTGTTTATCAGCAACTTATCCTGCGATGTTTAAAAGATAGTTCATGTATATTAAAAAAGAAAAACTTCAGAAAAAAAGGAAAGAACGGAGATAACTTTAAATACTGATAGAAATCATCATAAATGTGAATCACAATACAAGAGAGGTGATTTGTTGAAAGGAAGAAAAGAGAAGACAGTCAGTTTTATACTGATAGGAATCATGGTGCTGTCGGCTTTCTCCGCATTCTCTATAGGAATAGGATACAACAGCAACACAGAAGTGAACGAGACGGCACCTGTGTTCGTTTCGGAGCACACCCTGCATTACAGCATTGACGGGAAAACAGGCACGGTGCCCGGTACCTCCGGAGACATTGTTTCAGGAGTCAAATACGTGCAGGAGAACGGGAATATATATCTCACATATCAGGACTACAGCTCCAGATGGGGCAATGTAAAGTACATGGAATACAAGGATGGCTCATGGTCAAGGCCTGTTACGGTTGGCCATGACTACGCTGACTTTACCAGAGACGGGGGGCGTTCATATATAACCTCATCCGACATGGGAAAGACATTCATCACTATAGCAGACGGTAGCGAGATGCAGACAGTTCAGATATCTGACGAAAGGGCCATAGCCACGAGCGTCGGGGTTGTCGGAGGATATGTTACGGCATTCTGGGCGGACATACACGGCAATGTTTATTCTGCATCAGAGAACAACTGGTTCTCCACACCTCAGAACATATACCATACCGACAATTCCATATACAGACTTTCGTTCGATGGAAACCTGAACATAGCAGAGAGGGACGGTGGCCTGACGGTGAATACCGTCCTCTCGAAATCGGGAAGCGGATGGAGCATCGAAAGCCAGAACATCTCAAGCAAGAGCATGAGAAGTACCCCTTCCGAAGAGACTGATGACATAGCCAGCGAGTTCCATCAGAGGCAGAATGAGACCGGAAGGTGGCTGATGATAGTCTACCTCAACGGAGACAACAACCTTGGAGATACCGGTGGACTAAGCGGTGGAGAGTACGATGTCGGAGATTTGAATGAGATGGAGAGCGCATACGACAACGCCGATGTGGGGAAGTTCGACATAGTTGTTCTATGGGATCACAAGGGCAGCGATGACCCGAATACCCATGTTCTGTGGATAAGGAATGACACCACCGGAAAAGAGACCACAGATTCCACCGATACTGTGAAATCTCCTAAACTTGATAATTACTATCCGCTACTTGCAAATGATGGAGACCACGAGCTCTATATGAGCAATTATAGCGTATTTGTTAATTTCGTCGAGTGGGCGGTGCAAAACTTCCCCGCTGAACATTACTTCGTCGATATGTGGGACCACGGCGGCGGTTATGACGGTGTTATATGGGATGACACCAACGGGGGAGATTCGTGGCCAAGGGACCACATAACAATAGAGGACATGCACAATGCCACACTGCAGATTCACAATGATCTTTATCCTACTCTTGGCAGGACCCTGGATATCATAGGCTATGACACCTGCCTGACCATGCACGGAGGCATTCAGTACCATAACAAGATAATGTTCGACTATGTGGGAGCCTCAGAGCATACTGAAGGTGGATATGGATGGTCCTACGACACCGTCCTCAAAGAAATGGTCGAAACACAGGGACAGATAACTGCAGATAAACAGGCATACAACCTCGCATACCATGTCAATGATGATGGTGGAATAGTCACGTATGCCGTTGTGAACACCACCCTCTGGGATTACAAGTGGATGCCGGCATATAACGCCCTTGCACAGGCTATGAAGCACAAGGCAGGGACCGAGAACAAAGGAATAACCGATGCGTTCAGCAATTCCGAGACAGCGGACAGCTCATACTGGAAGACAGCCCACGATTACTGGGACATGATAAACAACCACATCATAGGAGATGGAGAGATACACGATTCCAACATCCTGTATTGGGCACACAGATGTGTGGATAACATGACCCGCAATAGCGGTGCGTATTCATCCGGAAAGCTCATACCCTACTCTCAGGATACGGATACCAGCGGAAAGAAGCTGATGATGGCGGATGAGACCGATAAGGGTGCGGTCAACAGCCATGTAAATCAGGCATGGATATTCCAGGAGAATCAGTGGGACGAGATGATAAACCAGGTGGATGCCAAAGCTGATGTGAACAATGAAGAGCCTACAGTCACTCTGGATAACCCGCATGACGGAGATATAATCGCAAAGTCCGTGGGAACGGTTACCATAAGTGGAACGGCTTCCGACCCGGATGGAAGTGTACAGAAGGTCCAGCTGAAGATAGACAGAGGCTATTGGTTCGATGTGTCAGGCACGGATTCATGGTCATACACATGGGATATAAGCAACGTTCCATGTGGGTGGCACCACATAATGGCCCGCTCCTATGACGGAACGGACTTCTCAACCGAGTGGCCGGGAATAGATGTTAAGATAATACCCAACAGTCCGCCGACAGTGAGCCTCGATTATCCGAAGGGCGGAGAGATAGTATCAGGAAATGTGAACATACAGTGGACTGCAACAGACCCGGATAATGACACGCTCAGCATGGACCTATATTACAGCAACGATGGTGGTAACACATGGAACACCATAGCCACAGGCGAGACAAACGATGGTTCATACGCATGGGATACATCCTCACTGCCTGATGGTGTGGATTACATGATAAAGGTGGTTGCAACGGACACAGTACCTCAGAGTTCCAACGCCAGCTCCGGATTCTTCTCCATAGACAACATACCTGATGACCAGTGGTATCTGCAGGTTCAGACAGGTTCATCCGGATACAACAACATGAGCATGGAACCTGTGGAAAATGCCCCCTCATTCATATCGACAAACATAACGAGCACAGGTGACTTCGTCCTTGGAAGATGGGTAAGCCATCAGTTCAGCTCAGACAAGAGCGTAGATGGCAACTGGACCTTCAACATATGGGGCAAGGTCAGCGATGCGAGCGCCGCGGCAGGCCATCTCTATGCAAAGATATATGCATATGATGGAAACAACCTGAACCTCATATACTCAGGTTCAAACGACGAAGAGGATGTCTCATCATTTGGAACCTATCACATGTTCACCTGGACAGAACATGTGAATGGAAAGATAAACGCTGGAGAGAGCATAGTCGTTGAGATACTGCTCAATGCGACCAAGGGTTCGAGCACGAGCTCATCATACACCTATGCCAACCACGAGAGCACAGAGTACGGTACACAGAGTGGAGACTATACGAACACAGAAGCAAGCGATGACTCATACGAGGCTCTCAGCGAATCCTCCGGTGGAACAGATGTCACCATACTGAGCACAGACTTCGAAAATGGTCTTCCATCCGGATGGACCATAGACAACGAAGGCTCTGGTGGCGGATGGTCTGTCACAAGCGGAAGCACATCAAGTGGAGATTGGGCATATGATGATTCCGATGCCGCAGGAAGCAGTGCGACACAGGATGACTACCTGATAACTCCGATAATGGACTGCAGTTCATATTCAAGTGTGACACTGAGCTTCTATCACGATTATAGGCACTATAACGAGAACTCCGATGAAGGTGGATTTGTGGATGTCAGCAATGATGGCGGCCAGACATGGACAAATGTGTATCATATATACAACAACGATGTGCAGGAGACAAAGAGCATAGACATATCCAACCTAGCAGCGGGCTATTCTCAGGTTCAGGTCAGATGGCATTACATAGCCTCCTATGACTATCACTGGGGAATAGATGATGTCAGGATAAGCGGAGACAAGCAGAGCATGCTGGTGCACACATGGGAGTTCAACATAGGTGATGGTGGAACAGGCCTCGAGTTTCAGGTGGAGGCATACCACAACTCCAACTCAGACGGTGACGATTTCGCATTCTATTATTCCACAGATAACTCCAGCTTCACTCAGATGCTCACAGTGACAAAGACCTCGGACGACAACACGATACAGACCTATTCCTTGCCTTCAGACCTCACTGGAACCGTATATGTGAAGGTAGAGGACACCAACAGGGACCCGAGCAACGGAAATTCTGACAGCGTGTACATAGACTACATGGCGATAAAGGTGACCAAAGGCGCTCCAGAGATGACGATAGCCATGGATGCACTATCCTATGAAAGCAATGTACTGCCCGTGATCTCAGAACCACCTATGATGACGGTGAACTTCCAGACAGGATGGAATCTGATATCCCTGCCATGGCTCACATCACCGACAAGCATAACAGATGCGCTCAATGGAATATCCTGGGATAGAGCAATGGTATATCAGAACGGGCAGTGGTACACCTACAACACAGCAAGAGACTCAAAGTTCAACCTCGGATTCCCGATGATAGATAACACAATGGGAATATGGGTGCATGCATCATCGGACGGGCAGCTATCAGAGGAAGAGCCTTCTGTGAGCAGCACAAGCATACCGCTGCACGAGGGATGGAACCTTATTGGTTATCCAAGCAGTAGTGCAAGTGAGATATCCAATGTGATGTCGAACTTCGACGGCCAGTACGACATGATCCAGATGTACGACGGAAACAGCATAGTTACACTGTCAGCAACGGACAGCATGGAGTACGGCAACGGATACTGGGTGCATGTGACCACACCGGGGACGCTTACTGTGAACTGGTAAGTGGACACCAAAACCCCTTTCTTTTTCTGTTTTTGAATATGGAAAAGTTTTTAAAGATTATGTACATTAATGGTATTATACGGCCGATACCTTCGGTTACTATGGAGGAAAAAACATGGATGAAGTTCGAAAATATATGTTCTACATGCTTGCCATGCTCTTCGCCGTACTGATGCTCATTCCTGGAAGCAGTATCATGTCCGGGCACGGAGCGGCTGGACAGGATATGGTACTCGTTGACTCCGAAAGTGCCAATCTGATGGAAGCGATGGGTGCAGAGATATTCGTGGATTATGGAAACGGTTTCTACCTCATGAAAGCACCTGTCGGATTGAAGGAAAGGATTGAAGGGAGCGATATAAAGGCAGTTTGGATGTCCGAAAAACGCAGCATAGACCTGTATCCATCTTCATACAGGTTCAATCCTTCCAGAGGAGTGCCTGAGATTCCTTCAAACCTAAAAGGAGATTCAGATATCTACATCGTTCAGTTCGTTGGCCCTGTAAAGGCAGAATGGGTGAAGAAGGTCAGAGATTGCGGTGTTCTGGTGCTGGACGATCTTCCGAAATATGCCATGATTGCAAGGATGTCACCGGATACTGCAAATGTGGTCAGGAATATGCCGGAAATCGCATGGGTCGGGCAATACGAGCCCACATACAAGATCGCATCAGGCATAGATACGACTGGCAGTGAAAAGAAGATGCTCTCCGTGCTTCTTTTCAGAGATTCTAATGAGAATGCGCTGGCGGAATATCTCTCAAGAAGTGGAGTTACTGTTATGTCAATCCAAGACAGAAGCCTCATAATCTCCGCACAGGAGAGCCAGATACCGCTTATCGCAGGTCTGAAAAGCGTGGAAAAGATAGAGGCTTATCATCCCCCAAAACCGCTTGACCTTCAGGCGGACAAAATAATGCATGTCAGGGAGATGTGGTATCCGAACTACACAGGGCTCGGAACAAGGTTCATAGGTATCGGCCAGGTCATAGGCATACAGGATACCGGTTTTGATGAAGGAGATGCTGATGCCGGGCCAAACGACCTCTTCCAGGGCCCTGTCGGAGACAGGGTCGTAAGATATAAGGACGAAACAAGTGGTTCTGACCCAGACGGTTGGCATAGTTTTGATCACGGAACCTTTTCCTGCGGTCTTATTGCGGGAAACGGCTGGTCGTGGGAGAAGGAATACGGGTGCAATGTCGATGACTATAACTGGGACTGTGCTGAGCCAGTGGGTGGTGCGCCGGGAGCAAAGCTATCAATAGATGGAATAATGAGTGGAGATAGTGGTACGCTCCAACCCAGCGCCTCATACTGGGATAAAGAATACGATGACGGCGCCAGAATATTCTCCAACAGCTGGGGAGATTATGTGGGTGATTATTATGCAGAATATTCGGCTATTACAGATGATGAGTGCAATGCGGACAACACAAGGTTGTATATCTTTGCTGCTGGCAACCAGGGGCCTCAGAACGATACGCTTACCGATACATCCCAGGGAAAAAATGTTCTGTGTATAGGCGCGACTGAGAATTTCAGACAGGAAGGCAACAATGGGGTCCGGGCAGAAAGAGTGGCGGATTTCAGTTCCAGAGGAGGAAATTTTAGCGATACAAGAATAAAACCGGATTTAGTGGCTCCGGGAACAGCGGCTATATCGCTCTCTGCAAGAGGGCAGTATGAAAGGGAAGGCAACAATGGAGGATATCATCCTTATGCCCTCTCAGGCATTGACCAGTATGACTGGAACAACAAGGCTCCGGGACAGGATGGAGCACCTGATTATCAGTGGGGGGAGGGCACTTCTGTCTCAGCGCCTGTTGCTGCAGGAGCCGCGGCGGTCATAAGGCAGTACCTCACAGATACCAGCTACAGCAATGACCCGAACTCGCAGATAATAAAGGCCCTTATGATAAACGGTGCCAGGAGGCTTCCGAACATCAACTATCCTGGATACGATCAGGGCTGGGGTCGTATAGATGTGAAGAACTCTATCCTACCAGAGCCCCCAACAACCCTGCAATACACTGAAGATGTTATGCAAGATACCGGAACATGGAATGCAGCATCTGATGGAGGCATGTCTCTGGATGTCTCATCGGCAGATATTCCCCTCAAGATAACCTTGGTATGGGTAGATACGACCGGCAAAAGCCTCAACAGGGACCTTGACCTGAAAATTACCGACCCGAACGGCCATGTCTATCATGGAAACGCATATGGCACCGATGGATGGACAGTTCCCGATGAGACAGTCGCAAACACTGCCGACACCTTCCTGGGAAGCTGGGACAGGGGCGACGGATACGATGGAGTGAACAATGTGGAGCAGGTGGAGGTCCGGCATCCTGCAACAGGAACATGGACCGTTGAGGTCATCGGACACAATGTACCTTCGGCCACACCGTTCGCTCTGGTCGTCAGGGCAGACATAGGGTCAATGAGGCCGCAGTATGCCGTGAATATGCAGATTCCGGATGCAGACACACTGAGAATAGCTCCAGGAGGCGCACTGGAACTTCCTGTGACGATAAGAAACTACGGGACAAGCACAGATACCATAGATCTGGAGGACAATGTGCCATA
Source organism: Thermoplasmata archaeon (assembly GCA_027006785.1). Taxonomy (GTDB): domain Archaea; phylum Thermoplasmatota; class Thermoplasmata; order WALJ01; family WALJ01; genus JALTFR01. The sequence continues at coordinate 35,530 of JALTFR010000015.1, forward strand.
TGGCCTGCATACAGAATACACCTATGGTGGAGATGAGAAGACATCCTATGTCCTTGATTCAGGAGAAGCGAGAACATTGATAATGACCATAAGAGCGAATTCCAGCCTTTCTCACGGAGCATACAGGTTCCATACATCTGCCATATCCTCTGGAGACTCGAGTGCCAGGTCGGTGCGGGATTTGAAAGTGGATGTCATAGACCCGAATGAAAGGACGCCGCCAACGGTGAAGGTGACCGATGAAACAGGAAATGAGCTGTATCCTGCGGTAACAGCATTCACGGATGCAGATGGGAATTCATGGGTCTTCGTCGCCTATGTTGAGGAAAGGCCTGTTTCAACAGATGGGATATACGGTGGGGATACGGTAATGGTAAAGTATGCTCCGATAGGCTCCGATGGTATGCCAGAAGCGTGGAACGGCCCGTATCAGCTGACTAAGCTTAATGAATTGCCCCGCGACCTGAGGATAATTCATGGAAATGGTGGCACATATCGTGATAGAGTATGGGTCATATGGATTGGGAACAATCCGAATGCCTCTGTAAATTCTGGAGGCATATCAAATGGAACGTGGGGAAGAATAGCTTGGGCAGACAAGGGCGACTATAGTTCTTGGACATGCCCCGCTACTGGAACTAACACAACAATAGATGAGAACGGCGGCTCCGAAACATACAATACCAAGAGGGTCAACAGCATACAATACAGACAAAGCAGCAGCGAACTTGTCTATATATTCGAACATCTCGACTTCGATAACAATGGAGCTATAGAGGCAGTCCACAATGCTTACTGCACTTCCACAGATGGAGGTGCATCATGGTCTGCGGCACAGGACTACGACCCTGGCGGTGACTACTTCTTCTTCCCCAACATAATGGATGGCGGAAATGATTACAATGATGTGGTCTGGAGCTTCGTCTATCACAGAGGAAGCAACGGAAACGACAGAGACCTCTCATGCATGGTCTATGACGGCTCATGGGGTGGAGACTCCGGTGGAGACACAAAGGAGACAGATGTGTTGGACAATGACAACAACCTGATGTTCCCTGTTGTTGCATACGATAAGAGCTCCGGCTCAGCAAACAGGGTCTTCTTTGCAGTCTTGGACGATACAAGCAGAAAATACCAGATAAGCGTAGGGTATCATGAAGGGAGTGTCTCGTCCGGAATCCCACCTCCCGATACTAGCAACGCGTGGGGAAATGTCAAGGGCCCATTTGCCACGGAGGTTTTAGATGTGGACTATGACAAGAGACCATTGATGAATATGATATCCACACCCGATGATGGAGGCATGTGGATACAGTATCTAGAAAGGTCAACGCCTCTCGGAGCGAATATAAAGGCCGTATATAGCAACGACCAGTTCGACAGCGTGTCATACTATAATATAGCATCAAATTCCTACGCAAAGGGACATCAAATGAGCTCCTCCGTAGAGATTGGAGGCACTGACTATGTCTACACCACATATCACATGAGCAAGGGAGAATTGGATAACGCTGATTACGACATATATCTGGCAGTCTATCATTCCGGATTCGAGAACGATGCCGATAACCTGCCCCCTGAAATCCTCCGGCCAGCCGTCACTCCTGCAATCTATAACTCCTCAAAAGAAGCGTATGAGATAGACCTCGGCAGGAACAGTTCCTTTGAAATCACTGCCACAGTTGACGACACTTGGACCGGAAACAGTGGGATATCCTCTGCAGAGTGGATGGAATCCGACACAAGTGTTACAGACCCGACAAGCCTTGACTGGGACTCGGCATCTTCCATGAATCTCACTTCACACACACCGGTGGAAAAGATATCTGCTGAACTCAGTCCTTCATGGGAAGACGACACATACCACAGGATATGGATAAAGGCAGAGGACTCGGCAGGCAACACAGCATACACATACATTGACCTCTTCGTTTCAAGAGCGCTGACCCCTGTGGAAGTGGACTTCCAGGCCGGATGGAACCTGATATCCCTGCCGTGGCTCACATCACCGACCAACATAACAGATGCGCTCAATGGAATATCCTGGGATAGAGCGATGGTGTATGTCAATGGCCAGTGGTACACATACAACAAGGACAGGGATGCAAAGTTCAACCTCGGATTTCCTCGGGTAGACAACACAATGGGAATGTGGGTGCATACCGCGTCAGAGGGACAACTTTCTAAGAATACATCCCCCATAACCACACAAATCTTCCTGTCAGAGGGCTGGAACCTTGTGGGTTATCCCCGCGATACCGTAAAGACAGTTGGCGATGCGCTCTCCTCATTTAACGGCACTTACGACATTGTGGAGACATACGACCCTGCGCTCGGAGATATCATAGAACTGGCAGACAGCGACAACATGGAGGTCGGAAAGGCATACTGGATTCATGTTACCTCTACAGGAACGTGGAGCGTCGAGTGGTAAACCCATTATCTTTTCTTTTTACATTGAAAAAGGCTATTTATCACCTCTCTTCTCGGGTACTGTGCCCTATATAGCAGTTGACGACACCGATTCCGTGAAAGGTATGTGCACCACCTACCTTCTGACAGAGATAATTCGCTCCTTTCCTGAACTGGATGTGATAGGATATCCCAGACTGGCGAGATTGAACCCAAATATACCTTGGAAGACGAGGGGGAATGCGGCGCTCTCCGTCCGTCTTGGAAAGGGATATGGAAAAGGTGTGAAAATAGGGGAGATAGATGGAAGGGACATCATCGTATACGAGAGGGGCAGGGAAGAGGGGGATATTGAGGAGATATTCTCTGTTGTGAAAGGTCTTGTAGAGGAACTGGCCTTCTTCGATGACGAGAAGACGAATCCCGGGCTTGCAGTCAGCCTGAGAAGGACCTCGCAGTCGTTCTACTGGAAGGCGGTGAGAAGGGTGGTATCGCTGGACGAAGCGATAGATGAACTTGATAAGGCCGGAGCGCTCTATGCTGGCTTCAAGAACGGGAGAGGGCTGATAGGGAGCGCTGCCGCTCTCTCATGGAGGCCGAAAAAAAGAACATACGAACTTATAGCGTACCGTCACAGGGAAAGATGGGGCACTCCCAGGGAGATAGATGAGAAAAGCGTCATTGAGATGGATCGCAGATTTCCGGACACATTCGATAACTACGACTACCACAACAGATACATGGCGATAAAGCCGCACACTCCGGGCCCGATACTATACGGCATAAGGGGGATTGGGACCGGAAGCCTTGAGAGAGCGCATAGAATGGTAAGGGGTGAAGAAGCGGAGAGGTGGCTCATATTCCAGAGCAACCAGGGAACGGACGACAACATCGTTGAAAGTAAGATACGGAATGTCATGGAATATGAATCTGTGAAGCTTAGGGGGAGGGTAATGTCTGAGCCCCGAACCATAGAAGGAGGGCATGTGCTCTTCAGGATATCCGATAGGACAGGTGAGATGGACTGCGCTGCCTATGAGCCCACAAAGGAATTTCGCAATATTGTGCGCTCCCTGATACCCGGTGATGTGGTTGAACTGTACGGGGGTGTGAGATCAGAGCCCTTCACATTGAACATCGAGAAGATGAGAGTGCTCCACCTTGAAAGGAAACTAGTAAAGGTGCATAATCCGAAATGCCCGAAATGCGGAAGGACCATGAAGTCAACGGGCAGGGACGGATATTACAGGTGCAGGGACTGTGGTATAAAGATAAAGGGTGGCGGTGAGTACAAAGAGGTCCCGAGGGACATAAAAGAAGGCTGGTATGAGGTGCCGGTCTGCGCCAGAAGGCACCTTGCGATGCCTCTGAAGATCATGCACGGACGATGAAGGCCATGTGGTCCTTCTCGTAGTTTCCGAGGTCAACGGCATCCTCTATTGTCAAATACTCCGAAAGGTGGTCGGCGACACTCTGAAACACATTCTTCGGCCTCTCTGAGACATCTATGCTCCTGGCCTTGACCATGAGAACGCCGCGCTTTGCGTTGAAATAGCCCATGTTCTTCAGGAATATCTCCACCTGGTCCCGCTGGGCGATGTCCTGATAGACCGTAGAAACCTGAGGCGCTATGGCGCTGTACTCCTGCGGCATTCTGGCATTTGCGAGTATCGGCATCAGGTTTCTTCTCCCTTCGGCCACCAGAAGAAGGTCCCTGAAGGAGCGCGGGGCGAATTCCACTGCATACACATCCCTCTTCGTTATCTCGGATATGTGACTCACGGTGGTACCACTTGCGGCCCCCAGGTATAGAACCCTGTCCCGTCTCCTTATGGGCATTGATTCAAGTCCGGAATGCAGGGCAGCCACGAGTTTGCTCCTCCTAGGTTCCCACTGCCTGTATTCAACCCCGTCCTGCTTGATGAGCCTCTCACCATAGACCTGCTGTCCCGGAACAGAATTGACAGTATAATAGTGTCTTCCGTCGTGGAAGACCCCAGGATACTTCTCACGAAACTGCATCACTCTTCCTCTTCATCGCCTCTGCGAGCCCAGATATCGTCCGGGATCTCATCGTATATGCTGCTCTCTTCCTCCGGAACCGAGAAATCCTCTTCCATACGATACTGTTTCTTGCCATTGAGTATATCTGCAATCTTCTCCCTGCGAAAGATCCAGTAGTGTATCCTCCACTCCCTTCCATCGTAAAGTGTGGTCTCCTCGCGCTCTGTCGTGAGTATCTCCTCATCCTCAAGCATGTAAAATACATCCCTGTCCTGAGGTTCAAGCATATTGTCAAGGATGCGATTGTTGAATCCGAAAAGGTTCATCACATGACGGGCCATTATCTCCGCTTCCGTCTCTTCCATGCCGTGTTCCCCTATGGCATCCTTTATGACCTTTCTGAGGACATCAACGGTGAGGGTTCTTTTTCCATCTTCTACATCCATGACATTCACCAGCGCTGTCTACTCTTCTCTCTCCTCACTATATAAAGTTTTTCAGAGACTGTACCTCTCATGTGCTTTTTTGCATTCCGAAAATTTTTTATACTGCATTTCTGTAAGTAGTAGTCCCAAACAAAGGAGGTAAAACAATGACAGACGAAAACACAGTGTTCGTAGGACGCAAACCTGCCATGAACTATGTTCTGGCAGTGGTAACCCAGTTCAACAGTGGGTCAGACGAGGTTGTCGTGAAAGCAAGAGGCAGGGCGATAAGTAGGGCAGTTGACGTAGCAGAGATTGTCCGCAACAGATTTGTGCCCGAGGCCGAGGTCGCAGACATCAGGATAGCGACCGAGCCTGTAGAAGAAGAGGGAAGGACAACAAACATCTCATCGATCGAGATATCCCTCAAAAAGCCATAAACACCCCCCTTTCTTTCTATTTTTTGATACACACCCGACAGGCTTAATTACCGGTTTATGATGTACTGAGAGGTGATTGATTGAAAGAGATTGCCAGAGGAAAGGCCAAGACCCTGTATGAGTATGACGGAGACCACTACCTGATAGAGTTCAGAGACGACATAACCGCCTTCGATTCGGTAAAGCACGATATCGTGGGCGATAAAGGATATTACAACGCACAGATATCGGCGAAACTCTTTGAACTGCTTGAAAATAATGGAGTGCCAACGCACTATGTGAAGATGCTTGAACCGAACAAAATGCTGGTGAAAAAGGTGGATATAGTACCTCTTGAGGTCATCGCCCGAAACATAGCTACGGGGTCAATCGTGCGCAACTATCCGTTCAAGGAAGGCACAGTCTTCGAGAGACCTATAGTCATGCTGGACTACAAGGACGATGCATACCACGACCCCCTGATGAACGATGACATGATACTGGCCATGGGCCTTACAACAGAGGAGGAACTGGCGAAGATAAAGGAAATGGCTCTCCGTGTCAACGATGTCCTGAAAAATTACTTCGAGTCCGTAGGCATACTGCTCCCGGATTTCAAGATAGAGATCGGCAGAGACGGTGAGGGAAAGCTGGTGGTGGCCGACGAGATATCTCCGGATTCCTGTAGGCTCTGGGACATGGAGACGAAGAAGTCACTGGACAAGGACAACTACCGCTTCGACAAGGGCGATGTCCTGGCAGCCTACAAAGAGGTCTACCGCAGGATGTTCGGAGAACTCCCCGGCGAGTGACATGTGGGCTGAACCGACATACAAATCCAGAGGGCTCTTCAGTTTCAGCCGAAAGGAAATGCATGACATACTGATATCCATAGCAGTGCTGACGATATCCTTCGGGATAGCCTTCTCGGGAGGTGCCGGAAAGGCCATGCAGGACCCGTATTTCTTCATGGTCTACACACTGCCGGTGGCCTTCCTCTCGGTGTTCACCGCATTCTTTCTCCACGAGATGGGGCATCGAATAATGGCGAGAAAATACGGCTGCTGGTCTGAGTTCAGGATGTGGGAGAAGGGACTTCTTCTTGCCTTTGTAACAGCTCTGCTCGGTTTTGTCTTCGCAGCCCCCGGAGCAGTCTATATCTCGGGTATGATAAGCAGGAAGCAGAACGGAATAATCAGCGCTGCAGGTCCGATGACAAATGCCCTCATCGCTTTCAGTATGATGGCCCTCGCCATCTTCACAACGCCCTTCGTGGCAGGCATAGCGCTCTTCGTCGCCTGGATAAACATATTCCTCGCAGGTTTCAACCTCATACCTTTTCCGCCCCTCGACGGGTACAAGGTCTTCCGCTGGGGAATCATTCCATATCTTGGGATGGTAGCGCTCATAATCGCACTCTATGTGGCTCTTGGGTATATGAGAATCCTATTCCTGTAGGCTCTCCATTTTAAAGGAGCCGTTCCTTTCAGCTATCAGGAGCTTTCCATCCCCTATGGGCTTCCAGTCATCCATGGAGGTTCGCTCCGATGCGATGGCGAACATTCCTTTCTTTCTCAGGTACTGCATCTGGTAATATGGGCGGTCCTTGTAGCAGAGGCTGTTCTTTCCCTTTCCGTCATACTTGCAAAAGGCATATATCCGCCCCCCGTCGGATAGGACCATATTCAGAGCACTGAAAGGTGCTCCGGACCTCTCATCTTCAGGAATTTCCTTCCAGACATCGTATAAGTGCGCTATGACCGCTTTTATTGCCTCTTTCACATCTCCTTTTTCTTTGATATACTTCATAAGAAGCCAGAAGTATATTTCGCTGTCGTTCATTCCCCGGACCTTCTCGCCCCATTTTCCGAGAGATGCTTTCACCCTGTCCGGATGGTTTATCTGGCCGTTATGGGCAAAGGACCAGTTCTCAAAGACGAACGGCTGGGTGTTCTCATATGAGCCCAGTTCTTCCGGAGGGAGCCCCATCGGGTTGCTGGCTTTTCTTATGTGTGCGATTGTTATCCGATGCTCATCGCCGCTTTTTGACATGAACAGCTCCTTCTCCTCGAATACGGGGTTCGGGCTCTTGAATATCTCGAGTTCCGGGCCGTACCATACAATTCCCCAGCCATCCTTCTGAAGCTTATCGGGACGGGCAGTGCTCTGATTGAGAAGTGAACATCTGTCAGATACAAGAAAATCGTGCGGGGAGCAGTTATCTGCAGAGATGCAGGCGAATATTCTGCACATACACATGACAGAGAGAACGGAGATAAAAAATCTTGCTACTGCTTGCGAAGGGAGCAAGAGAAAGCACATATGGAAAAACATTAAACGACCATCCATGCTAGGAGAGAAGAGCGCCACCGCAAAAATTATGACTGCTCTATAAAAAAGAAAAGATGGAGCTAGTCCCTTTCGAGGACCATCGCCATCCCCTGTCCACCGCCTATGCAGAGCGTCGCCAGACCACGACTCAGCCCTTTTTCCTTCATCTGCATCGCAAGGCTGTAAACGATTCTCGCTCCGGTAGCGCCTATTGGGTGTCCTATGGATATTCCGCTTCCCATGAGGTTCGTCCTGTCTATATCAAGTTTCAGTTCCCGCATGCACGCCAGTGCCTGAACTGCAAATGCCTCGTTCAATTCCACGAGCTCTATGTCATCCATTGTGAGATTGAGCTTCTTCAGAAGTTTGCGTGTTGCAGGTATCGGGCCGAGACCCATATAGGCAGGGTCAACACCTCCGCTGGCATATCCCTTTATCCTTGCGAGGGGCTCCTTTCCAAGTTCCTCCGCCTTTTCCGATGAGGTCACGACAACAGCTGCAGCAGCATCATTGATTCCGGATGCATTTCCCGCCGTGACCGTGCCGTCCTTCTTGAAGGCGGGCTTCAGCCTGGCCATCTTCTCCATATCGGTCTCCATCGGCCTTTCATCCGTATCGAAGATGATCGGATCCCCCTTTCTCTGAGGTATCTTCACAGGCACTATCTCCTTGGCCATCCTTCCGCTCCTTATGGCCTCGAGCGCTCTCCTGTGGCTCAGGACACCGAGCTCATCCTGTTCCTCCCTCGTTATACCGTATTTTTCAGCGATATTCTCTGCGGTCATTCCCATGTGATATCCGTTGAATATCTCCCAGAGCCCGTCATGCACCATCGCATCGACAATACTTCCCTCGTACATGTCCATGCGGTATCCCCATCTCGCCTTAGGAAGAAGATATGGTGCGTTGCTCATATTCTCCATTCCTCCGGCAACGAATATCTCGCCATCCCCTGCCTTTATGGCCTGTGCCGCAAGGGCTACGGCCTTCATTCCGGATGCGCAGACCTTGTTCACCGTGTACGCATTTGTTTCCTCAGGCAACCCTGCATATATGGATGCCTGCCTCGCAGGGTTCTGGCCGAGCCCGGCCTGTATGACATTTCCCATGATGGTCTCATCGAAATATACCGGTTCCAGTTCATCCGGGTAATCGTAGTGCCTCTCGTTTATCTCGGTTCTTTCAAAGTCCCCGAAGATATCGGGCCGGAACGAGCGTATATCATCGCTTATAGCTGGCCTCAGGCCGGAGCGTATGATAGCTTCCCTTATGACCGTCCTTCCGAGCTCTACGAGTGGGACATCCTTCAGGCTGCCCCCGAACTTTCCCACTGCAGTCCTTGCGCCATCCAGTATGACCGGGTCCATGATATCAACCTTCAATGGGGTCAGCGGGGAGCGCTATATAACCTTTACTTATCGTGTATGTGTAATTCGTCGTATGCCGAAGGGACAGCTACGGACAGAAAAGGTTATTTCCCAGCAGATAATCTATGCGTGATATCATGGAAGAAAATACATCTGTGGAATCCGACATAAAGAAACTGAGAGAGGAGGTATGTGAACTCAGAAAGATGGTCAACCTTCTTATCGGGCTTATGATGGAAGATAACGAAGAAGAATTCGTTGAAGAGGACAGCGGCCGGCCCGATAATATAAGCTCCCTCTATAACTGAATACAGGCTGAAATGATATATTTATAATCAATACTGTAATACCAGAAATCTTTTATAGCGGCAATTGGTAAGGAGAACAGGGATATCATGACCGGCTATGGCAACCCATATTCCTGGTACGGCGGCAGAACGCCGAAAAGCATATGGATCGCCCCGGAGATGAGAGCCAGAATAATAAAAGAAGGCATAGAGCGGGCCGGGAGCCTGAATGCTCTCGGAAGACAGCTCGGATACCGATCTAGAAAGCATCCGGGATGGAGCGTACAGCAGATTCTTATCGGGGAACAGGCCTTTCCGATGGAGAGGCTTGAAAGGCTGGCGGAGTACATTGAGATACCTCTTGAGGAGATTCTGAGGTTTCAGGTGACCCCCGAGTACATAAATCCTGTGAACACCCGTCTGGCACTGAAAGAATACGGACTTCTCTGCTACCTTATCAGATAGTTTCACTCACTTTCGAAACCATTTGAAACCATTTAAGTCTTTGATAATACCCATATTTTATGCTCTTTGACCCGGTTTTTAAATTTCACTTTTACAATCCCCCTTTCTTTTTCTTAATATATGGGATTGACGTAGGCATAAACATGTACGATGAACCTGATGACTGCTCATGGCAGGAAATGTATCACCTGATGGGGTGTAGCACGAGATATGAGCCGGAAGATGAGTGAAGTGCATCCTGCGGAGAGGCCTCACCTCCTCTCCAGCACACTCCTGTAAATACCCTCGACCATCTCAACCACGTGAGCCCAAGTATATCTCTCTTCAACAAGCTTTCTTCCCCTTTTTCCCATCTCCTTCATCATGGACTCGTCTTTTAGAAGTTTGTTCAACTTGTCCGATATGTCCTTTCCATCCATGGGCCTTGCAAGAAATCCATGCACACCATCCTCAATGACCTCATTCACCCCCGGTATATCTGAGACGATTACCGGTTTTGCAGTGGCCATTGCCTCCATGGTGACTATTCCGAATGCCTCAAGCCTTGAAACCGATGGTAGTACAAAGACATCTGTTGCAGCGTAGTACTCAGGAAGCCTGTCGTAGGGCACCTTTCCTGAGAATATGACCTTATCCTCAACCCCAAGCTTCCTGGTGTGTTTCTTCAGTTCGGCCTCTTTCGGCCCTGTTCCAACGATGACAAACTTTGCATCCACATACTTCGCCGAGTTTATCAGATATTCCACTCCTTTATGATATACGAGCCTGCCCACATAGAGCACCATGTTCCCTTCTATGCCGAGCTCCTCCCTGACCCTATTTCCTGAGACCGACGGGTTGAACCTCTCCTCGTCCACCGCATTGGGAACCACCCTTATGTCCCTGTGCCAGATGTCCCTGGATGTGCTCGCATAGCTGTTCGTGGTCGCTATGACCTCGTCCGTCATTGTCATGGTCTTTTTCCCATATGTCTTTCGGTAAATGCTGACCAGGTACTTCCCGCCCGGAATTGGTATCTCAAGGTCGCAGTGATATGTGAGAACGTGCGGTGTTCCTGACTTTCTTGCACCTTTTCCGGCATAATAGGGCTGAATCGGCGGGGGTGAATGGCTGTGTATTATATCCGCCCTCTCCTCGGCAACGACCTTTTTCATCGCCGGAGTTATAGGCGTTGAGAACTTCACACTGAGAGCCTTCACCCTTCTCACAGGTATGCCCATCACCGTTTCCCATTCAGGAAGCTTTGCATAATTGGATGTTATGACAAGGACCTCATGCCCTCTCTTCATCAGGTACTTCGAGAGGTCCATCACATGGGTCTCCACTCCGCCGATATGAGGATGAAAGTAGGGGCTCACCTGCACTATCTTCAGGTTCCTTCCCTCCAGTCGTTACCGTATCTTATCTGTCCCTCGGTAAGCGAATCTATGGATATTCCCATGGAATCGAGCTTGAGCCTTGCAACCTTCTCGTCTATCTCATAGGGCACCTGATAGACCCTTTTCTCCATGCTGTCGTGGTTCTCGGCGATGTATCTGGCAGACAGGGCCTGAATTGCGAAGGAAAGGTCCATTATCTCAACGGGATGTCCCTGGCCTGCCGCCAGATTTATCAGCCTGCCCTCGCCGAGCAGATAGACCTTTTTCCCGTTCTTAAGGGTGTATTCATCCACGAAGTCCCGGACCCTGCGCTGCCCTGTGGACATCTCCTCAAGGTCTTTTTTCGATATCTCATTATCGAAGTGTCCTGAATTCGCAAGCACGCAGCCGTCCTTTATCACCTCAAAGTGCTCTCTTCTGACGATGTCCTTCATCCCTGTGGCAGAGACTATGAAATCCGCCTGTTTCACTGCGTCCATCATCGGCATCATGCGGAACCCGTCCATCCTGGCCTCTATTGCCTTTATCGGGTCTATCTCCGTGACGATGACATCGGCGCCCAATCCCTTTGCCCTCATGGCGATCCCCCGTCCGCACCATCCATATCCTGCCACAACGAAGGTCTTTCCCGCTATGAGAAGGTTGGTCGCCGTGAATATGCCGTCAAAGGTGCTCTGACCAGTGCCGTAGCGGTTGTCGAATAGGTGTTTCATGTATGCGTCGTTGACATCTATGACAGGGAATGCTAGATTGCCTTCCTTTTCAAGCGCTCTCAACCTGACAACCCCTGTGGTCGTTTCCTCGTTCGCCCCCCATATCCCGTCTATGAGCTCTTTGCGTGTGGTATGCAGAAGGAATATCAGGTCAGCGCCGTCGTCTATCACTATCTGCGGTTTTATGTCAAGCACCCTGTTGAGATTGGCATAGTACTCCTCATTGCTCTCTCCCTTTCTGGCATATGTCTCAAGGCCGTATTCCTCGTTGAGAGCCTCCGCCACTGAATCGTCGGTGGACAACGGGTTGCACGATGCCAGCCTGACCTTCGCCCCCGCTTCCTGCAGTGTCAGGGCGAGTATCCCTGTCTTCGCCTCCACATGCAGGGCCATCGCGATTCTCACACCTTCAAGGGCCCCGCTGTCCTTCAATTCCCTGCGGACGGCCTTCATCACATCCATGTGTTCCCTGGCCCATTCGAGCCTGAGGGTCCCTTTCATGCCATCACTTCGGTACCTTCTCCCAGTCCTTCAGGAAGCGCTCTATTCCCTCATCGGTCTTCGGGTGCTTCACCATCTTCTCAAGGACAGGGAATGGAAGTGTCGCTATGTGGGCGCCGAGGAGCGCAGCATCCAGAGCGTGTATAGGGTTCCTGACGCTTGCCACTATGACCTCTGTCTCAAAACCATAGTTGTCTATGATGTCCATTATCTGAGCGACCAGTTCCATTCCAACGCTGCCGATATCGTCCAGCCTTCCCACGAAGGGGCTTATGTATGTGGCTCCGGCCTTCATCGCAAGAAGGGCCTGATTTGCTGAGAAAACAAGGGTGACATTGGTCTTTATTCCCTCTGAGCTCAGCCTTTTAACTGCTTTCAGGCCTTCAACGGTCATTGGTATCTTGATGACTATGTTCTCGTGTATCTTTGCGAGTTCCCTTGCCTCTTCAACCATCCCGTCGGCATCGAGGCTTATCACCTCGGCACTTATCGGACCATCAACTATCTCGCATATCTCCCTGACGACCTCCTTGAAGTCCCTTCCTTCCTTCGCTATGAGGCTTGGATTGGTTGTTACTCCGTCCACTATGCCCCATGATGCCGCTTCCCTTATCTGCTCCACATTCGCCGTGTCAAGAAATATCTTCATGTGATTCCTCCTTATTTCTGCTTCATTATCTCCTTCGCCGAAGAGACTATGTTCTCCGGCGTAAGTCCGTATTTCACCATGAGCTCGTTCCATTCTCCAGATTCGCCGAAGGTATCCGGTATCCCGACCCTCCTAACAGGCACCGGGTACTTCTCTCCAAGCGTCATGGCCACAGAGTTCCCGAGGCCGAATATGACGCTGTGCTCCTCCGCGGTGACTATGGCCCCCGTCCTCTTCGCCGCCTTTATCGTCGTATCCTCGTCCAGAGGCTTCAATGTGCTCATGTTGACGACCATCGCATCTATTCCCTCCAGTTTCAGCATCTCTGCTGCCTTGAGGGCCTGTGATACCATTATGCCGGTGCCTATCAGTGCCACATCGCTGCCGTCCCTCATGATGGTGGCCTTTCCTATCTCGAATGGGTCCTCTTCCTTTGTTATTGTCGGAACATCGGAGCGCCCCATCCTCATGTAGAACGGCCCGTCCGCCTCGATTATAGCCCTGGTCGCCTTCTTTGCCTCTATGGCATCGGCAGGCACGACTACCCTCATGTTCGGCAGCACCTTCATGAGAGCGATGTCCTCCGCTGTCTGGTGCGATGCACCGTCTCCGCCCACCGTTATTCCTGCATGGGACGCCACTATCTTTACATTGAGCCTCGGATAGGCTATGCTCTGCCTTATCTGGTCATAACATCTTCCGGTGGCGAAAACCGCAAATGTGCTGGCCACGACCACCTTCCCGGATGCCGCAAGGCCAGAGGCCACGCCCATCATGTTCGCTTCCGCTATCCCGCAGTTGAAGAACCTCTCGGGAAATTCCTTCTCAAAGTAACTGGTCTTTGTGGACGATGACAGATCTGCTCCAAGTACCACGAGGTCCGAGTTCTCACGGCCTATGTCCACAAGCGCCTTTCCGAACGCCACTCTTGGGCTTGCCATCTCCCACATCAGGGACCACCTCCGAATATGCGCTCCCTTTCGGCATCTATGTCCTGCAGTGCTATCCTGTATTCCTCGTCGTTGGGCGGCTTTCCGTGGAAATGCACCGAACCCTCCATAAAGGAAACACCCTTCCCTTTGACCGTGTGCGCCACTATCATCACCGGTTTCCCCTTGACCTCTTTCGCCCAGTCAACAGCATCCACTATCTCCTTGAAATCGTGGCCGTTTATCTCCCTGACCTCCCATCCGAAGGCCTTCCACTTGTCAGCTATCGGCTCTATTGACATGACCTGTTCGGTCTCCCCGTCTATCTGAAGCCGGTTTCTGTCAAGGAAGGCTATCAGGTTGTCCAGTTTATAGTGGGATGCGAACATGGCAGCCTCCCAGACCTGCCCCTCCTCTATCTCACCATCTCCGAGCATGACATAGACATTGTAGAGCTTCCTGTCAAGCTTGGCCGCAAGGGCCATTCCGTTGGCTATTGAGAGTCCCTGTCCGAGGGAACCGGTGGACGCCTCTATTCCCGGAAGCTTTCTCATGTCAGGGTGGCCCTGAAGCCTTGAACCCACCTTTCTTAGAGTGAGCAACTCCTCGACAGGGAACACTCCGAGCTCGGCAAGGGTTGCATAAAGGGCCGGGGCTGCATGCCCTTTTGAAAGAACGAACCTGTCCCTGTCCTCCCATTTCGGATTCTCAGGGTCATAGTTCATGAGCTTAAAGTAGAGTGCTACGATGATGTCCGTTGCGGAGAGAGATCCCCCAGGATGGCCGGAGCCGGCCGCATACACCATCTCTATTATGTGGCGCCTTACAGCATTTGCTTTAAGCGAGAGCTCTCGTATCTCGTCAGGACCCAGCATTTAATTCTCACCATCAGACTCTCTGGTTCTTTCCTTCAAGCTGATTGGCCTTCTGCTCATACCTTGACATCTCGGTCTTGAGCTTCCTTATCTTGAGGTCTATCTTCTTCATCTTCTGCTCCTCTTTGGCTATCTTCGCCTTGAGCTTTGCTGCCTTGGAGCGGAGCTTTGCAACGTCCTGCATCCTCTTGGCGCTCTTCGCCATCATCTTCGCATTCTTCTTCGCAGCCTTTACATCGTCCACCATGAAATCACCGACACTGTATCTCTCTCGCTCATATAAGCTTTTGTCTTCATCAGACCGTCATCTTTTAATCCTAGCTGATTATCGGCGGACAAAGGTGAGCTTATGAAGGCATACAGGATAAGCGGTACTATGAAGATGGGTGTGATAAATGATCACCCCTTTACCATCGAGATAGCTGCCAACAAGAAGGAAGAGGCCGTGGACAAGGCATATGCCATACTTGGCAGCAGGCATGGTGCCAAGAGGACGGAAATAAACATAACCGGCGTGAAGGCCATTAAGAATGAAGATATAGAGGACCCTGCCGTCAGATACATGGTCACAGGTGTGTAGATGAACGAGGACGAGCTGCAGCAGGCCATGAGCGCTCTCGAGATGTACAGGGACAACCTTGAACAGCTGCAGCAGCAGAGGAACTTCGTGGAACTATCTCTGAAAGAGTACGTTCTGGCTAAAAGCAGTCTGGAAGCCTTTGAAAATGCGGAAAAGGGAGACGAGGTCATGGTGCCTATAGGCGCTGGCATACTCGTCAAGATGTCAGTGCTGGATTCGGATAAGTTCATCGTGAATGCTGGCTCGAACATATCTGTGGAGAAGGATTACAAAACTGCCATGGAAACCCTTGAATCACGTATGAAGGACATAGAGAGCGGATTAAAATCCATAGATGAGAACATAGAGAGGATACAGGGCGAGTACGAGAAGCTGGCCCGGTATGTACAGCAGGCATACGAGGAATACCAGAGGTCTCAGAATGTTCAAGATCCTTAAGGAAAAACTGGGCAACATAAAGAAGAAGCTCGTCAAAGAGGTGGAGGTGGAGAGCGCTGAAGAGGCCTTTGCAGAGAAAGGGAAAAAGATAAATGAAGCGAACCTAGACGAGATACTCTGGGACCTTGAAGTTGCGCTCATGGAGGCCGATGTGGCCCTTCCGGTGGTTGAGGAGATAAAGGAGAACCTGAAGGAAGAGCTGCAGGACAAGAGGATAAGGAAGGGTGTTGACCCTGAGAAAGCGGTGGAACTGGCCCTCCGCAATGCGATAAAAAAGACCCTCACGTCCGAGAGGATAGACTTTGACGAGTTCATAGAGAAGCACGAGAAACCCGTGGTCATAATGTTCGTTGGAGTCAATGGCACCGGAAAGACCACCGCGATAGCGAGGATTGCTCACCGGCTGATAAAGAACGGGAAATCAGTTGTTCTGGTCGCAGGAGATACCTTCAGGGCAGGGGCCATAGAGCAGTTGACCATACATGCCAATAACCTTGGAGTGAAGATAATCAAGCACCAGTCCGGCTCCGACCCCGCGGCGGTGGCCTACGATGCCATAGAGCACGCAAAGGCGAGGCACAAGGATGTGGTCCTCATTGACACGGCGGGAAGGATGCAGACCAACACGAACCTCATGGACGAGATGAAGAAGATAAAGAGGGTGGCTAAGCCGGATATGATAGTGTTCGTCGGGGATTCGCTGGCTGGCAACGATGCGGTTGAGCAGGCAAGGAAGTTCGATGAGGCAGTGGGAATAGATGCCGCCATACTGACGAAGATAGATGCCGATGCCAAGGGCGGCGCAGCCCTTTCCATAGCGCATGCCGTGGGCAAGCCCATAATCTTCATAGGGACCGGACAGGAATACGAGGACCTGCAGCCCTTCGACGAGGACTGGATGATAGACAGGCTTTTTGAGGGATTGGATGAAGGTTTATCCTGAGTGCGCTCAGTGCCTTCTGAGAAGGATACTGTATGAGACCGAGCTGGGTCATGCAAGCATGGAACAGCAGTATGATGCGATGAAACTTGCGATAGACGCTCTTCACCGGGATTTTTCACCGAACATATGCTCGGCAGAGATAGCCACCGGTGTGCACAAAGGCGTTTACGACATACTGGGCAGGGACCCCTATGCAGAGGCCAAGGCAAAGAGCAACGAGATAGCCCTCCGCCTTCTTCCAAAGGCCAGGAAGATGGTTGAAAGCTCCGAGAACCCGTTTAGGACCGCTGTCCTCTGCTCAATAATCGGGAATGTTCTGGACTTCGGTATACGAAACGACTTCGCGAACGCTGATGTGCTTCTGGATAAGTTCGATTCCCTGTGTGAGCAGGGACTGGGACATGACGATACCGCAGAGATAAAGGAACTGGCCTCAGGAAAGGTTGTCTATCTCACGGACAACTGCGGGGAGATAGTCTTCGACAGGCTTCTTCTTGAGCAATTGAGGGAGATGGGGGCCCAGATAACGCTTGTGGTGCGCGGGGAACCCATACTCACCGATGCCACCATGGAGGATGTGGAGGAACTGGGAATGGAGGAACTGATGGATAAGGTGATGACGACGGAGCGCTTCGCGGTTGGCATACCATTCTGGGACATGCCGGAGGAACTGGATAAGGAGTTGGGGAGCGCTGACCTGATAATCGCCAAGGGAATGGCAAACTATGAAACCCTCAGCGAGACCGATTACCGGCCTGTCGCATACCTTCTGAGGACGAAGTGCAGGCCCGTCGCCTCGAGCATGGGTCTCGAGAAGGACATAAACGCTGCTAAGCTTTACCGATAAACATAAATACTTATTGAAGTATATGCTTTTGTGAAGGAGATCAAAGGCCTCACCATAGCCATAACCGCCATGATACTGATATCTGCAGGGACATATGCCTTTGACAATTTTACGGCCATCAACAGCTGGAAGGTGACATCCTACTCCGCAACGCTGGATTCGAACGGGACCTTCTACGAGCAATACGACTACCACATAAGCAAGGACGGGAAGTATCACATGCTCTACCGCTCGTGGCACACGCATGTTGACTATGTGCCAAACGGCCAGTGCGTCATACCGGTGAACATGAGCGCCGAACCATCGCAGGGCCTTATCGGATATTCGCGCTCACATTCCGGTGAGATAAGGACATACGGTGGAATTTCGGACAGCTATCTCTATGAGAAGTCCAAGAACAATGAGGTAGGGTTCTATGCGCCCGGAGGTTTCAGGGCAGGGGATTATGTTCTGAACTACACCTATCAGATATACCCGAACATCTACTACGACGGCCATTACTACCTTCTGAAATTCGTTTTCAAGGACTCGGGCTGGGATTACGGGGACATACACATCAGGATATGGGACGGCGGCAACATAAAGGATGTCCGAGCACCCGCCTTCCTGCATGTGAAGAAGGACGGGAATTACTGGAACATAGACGGATATGACAGATATGGGATGGACATAGTGGGATACATAGTGATGACGAACATAAGCGGTATGACCCATGCCGAGGTCAAGCATGTGGACGATGTGATGGAGGAGGTACATTCCTTCACGATGAAGGACAGGGCAGGGTATTACTCCCTCTATGTGCCATACATCGCTATAAAATGGACCATCTACCTCTTCCCTGCCTTCTTCATAGTCGCATACATAATGTTCGGGCGCGAGAGAAAGGTCTACGGTGTGGAGCGCAGGAGGGTAACGCCACCTGTAAGACGGAAGCCGTGGGTGGTCAACCTGGTCTTTTCAAGGGAATGTGAGGCCACGGACTGGAACGCATTCCTTGCAACCCTGCTGGACCTGAGGCGGCAGGGGAAGGTAGACATAAACGGGACCGAGATAACGATAAAGGACCACAATGTGGATGACATATACGAGAAAAGGGTGATGGATTTCCTGCAACTTGCGGCGATGGATGGAAAGGTTGGCCTGAAAAGGCTGAAGGAAACCATGAAGAACAGTTATCCCGCTGACGATGGATTCGTGGAGGAGATAAAAGAGGCCGCGAAGAAGATACGCGATGACAAGGAACTCGTTAAGATATGCCCGGAATTCCTGTGGACTCCGAAGAAGGTCATATTCAAGCTCATGCCGATACCGATAATCTTTGTGATGGCCTTTATCATTCCGGCCATGGCCTTCAGGAGATACGCCGTCTTCTACCTGCTCATAATGATGGATTCCCTGTTTCTCATGTTCGATCTCGGTGCCGCATATCTGCGGCCGTCCCTTCTGGGAAGATGGAAGAAGGAGCACTACCGTGAGAGGCTGGAGTGGGACAGCTTTGCGAAGACAATATCGGACAGAAAGTTCATGAAGGAAAGCGGACTTCAGAACGGCTCTCTATGGGAGGACTGGCTCATATACGGCACTGCCCTCGGAATAAGGAACAAAGTTAAGAAGGCAATGGAAGAGGCAGGAATAGATGTGAGTGCTCTGTATCCGGACGATGAATATGTCTCAACGGTGGCATTCTTGTATGTCGGCGGAGTATCTTCCTCCGGAGGTACCGGGGGAGTGGGTGGCGGTGGATTCGGAGGAGGCGGTGCAGGGGCTAGATGACCCTGTTTATCACTTCTGCAACCCTTCTCACATCCTCCTCTGAGACAAGTGGATGAACGGGAATGGATATGACCTCATCGACCAGCCTTTCGGTCACAGGCAGTTCTGCGGTGTATCCGAGTTTCTTCATTATCTCCTGCTGGTGTATCGCAATTGGATAGTAAATTCCGAATCCAATGCCCTCCTTTTTGAACTCCTCGACCAGAGCATCCCTCTTATTCGTCCTTATGGTGTATTGATGGTATACATGGTAGGCCCGGCCATCAACAACAGGCTTTATCTCATCGGGCAAAAGGCTGTCATAGAGCGCTGCGTTCCTTCTCCTAACATCGTTGTGTGAATCCAGTTTCTTCAATTGCTCTATGCCGATGGCAGCCGCTATGTTGGTCATTCTGAAGTTCCATCCAAGTTCCGTGTGCCGATACCTCTCTGCCTGACCGTGGTTGTGCAGCATCCTTATCCTCTCAGCGAGTTCCGGCTCATTCGTGGTTATCATTCCCCCCTCTCCAGTGGTCATGTTCTTCGTGGGGTAGAAGCTGAATGCCGCAGCAGTGCCCATGCTTCCGACCTTTTTGCCGTTCCAGAGCGCTCCGTGGGCCTGACAGGCATCCTCAAGGACGGGGATGCTGTGTTCATCCGCTATCTCCATTATTCTATCCATGTCTGCGCTCTGCCCGTAGAGGTGGACTGGCATTATGGCCCCTGTGTTCTCCGTTATCTTCCTCTCAAGGTCGTCAGGGTCCATGTTGAATGTGCCCTCATCCACATCGACAAATACTGGCCTTCCACCTGCCCGTATTACAGATGTGGCGCTCGCTATGAATGTGAAACTTGGGACCAGAACATCCTTTCCACGCACATCGAGGGCCTCAAGAGCTAGGATGAGTGCCTGGGTCCCGCTGGTGGTGGCCACCGCATATTTCGTTCCGATGTAATTCGAGAACTCTCCTTCAAAACGCTTCACCCATTCTCCGTGAGCGAGCATTCCCGAGTCCATGACCCCGAGCACCGCTCTTTTCTCCTCTTCGCCTATGTCAGGCCTGGCTATAGGTATCATGATATTCCTCCGGATATCCGGCATAAGGGCATGGCGTTCTGGTTATAAGTCCTTCGCCAGAGACTTCAGATAGGGAAACTCCTTTCCACATGAGGGGCATTTCATTTCATCGTCCAGCCTTTCCCCGCACTCGCATACAAACCCGCTTATTCTGCCGGGATTTCCGAGAACGAGCGCATGTGGCGGGACATCCTTCGTAACAACGGAGCCCGCGCCTATCATGGCATACTCCCCTACCTCTATGCCGCAAACGATGGTGGCGTTGGCACCTATGCTCGCCCCCTTTCTGACCTTCGTCCTGCACAGCCGCGACTCATCCCATAGCCATGCCCGGGGGTGTTTATCATTGGTGAATGTGACCGATGGACCTATGAAGACATCATCCCCTATCTCAACCCCGTGATAGATGGAGACATTGTTCTGCACCTTAACTCTGTCTCCTATGCTTACATTGAGGTCAACATAGACACCTTTTCCGATGTTGCAGTCCCTTCCGATGACGGCACCCTCCCTTATCTGAGAATGATGCCATACCCTCGTCCCTTCACCGATCTCCGCTTTCTCATCCACTATTGCCGTATCCGATATGAAGGTCATATCTCACCTCTTGCAATCCTCTCGGCCTTTAGTGCTATTTTCAGGGATTCAAGGGCGTCTTCGCCCGTTACCATCGGTTCCCTTCCCTCTCTTACGGAGCCAAGGAATTCCTCTATTTCAAGCCTTAATGGCTCCTGATACTTCAGATTTATCTCCTTTTTAGGAAATCCTACAAGCCTGTTATCCCTCTCGCTCCCATTCTTCACATAGAGTTCCATGGACTGAGTGAGGTAATCTATCTTAACGAATGCGCTGTCCAGGGTGACATACATCTCCCTCACCTTCACAGGGGATGTCCAGTTCGTGACTATGCTTGCGGAGGAATTCCTCATCTTCAACCATATCTGTGCGTGGTCCTCGTATTTTGTGGTCTCAAAGAAGCTCATGGCCCTGGCATCCACATTGAGAACCTCGTCCTGCGTGAGATACCTTACGATATCTATATCGTGTATCCCGAGGTCGGTTATCACCCCGCTGGAAATCCCAGCCCGTGGGTTGGGCAGCCCTATTCTCACGATGTTGAATCCGAGATATCTGAAACCATGGCTTGAAACCCAGCTGCGGAAGTACTGTATGACCGGGTTGAACCTCTCTATCTGGCCGACCATCAGGGTGTTGCCGCTCTTTTTGGCCGCATTTATTATGGAGATGGCCCCCTCCTCAGTATCTGAAATCGGCTTTTCCACAAGTACTGAAGTATCCTTCAATATCTCGGATGCAATTTTCTCATGCATATGGGTTGGCACCGCGATTGACACCGCATCAGGTTTCTCTCTCTCGATCATCTCCCTGTAGCCAGAATATGATCTCGTATTGTATTTTTTTGCCAAATTGTCGGCAACTTTTGAATTTATATCTGATATACCGACAAGCTCGGAATAGGGGAACTCAGAGTATACCCTGACATGGTGCTGTCCCATCTGGCCTGTGCCGATAACTGCTGTTCTGAGGGTTTCCATGGGTTTCACTCCAGAAATGCTGTGACCACACTACCAGGCCTAGTTTTAAAAAGTTTTTGGTTGAATCCTCTTAAACTTCATATAGTACGTACCGGTGATACGGGGGCATGGATGTCTTCATTCCTATGCTCTCTGGCATTTTAGCATTCATAAGCACCCTTCTTCTGACGCCAAAGATAATGGAAAGGATGAAAAGAAATGGTTTTGTTGGAAAGGACGTTAACAAAAAAGGCAGGCCGGAGGTTCCTGAGATGGGAGGAATAGCCTTCGTGCTTGCCTTCATAGTTTCAATCGGGATGGCCGTCGGAGTGGAGAAGATAATATCCAGTTTCAACGCAAATGCCGTTCTTGCCATAATGGGCGTTCTTTTCATTGCATCCTTCATAGGGATAATAGATGACCTGACCTCTCTGCCCCAGAGAATGAAAGCGGTACTTGTAGCATTTGCGGCCATACCCCTCATGCTGGTGCGCACCGGAAACACAAGCATTGCCTTTCCCTTTGGATACACCATAACATTTCCCTTCTACTTTTACTGGCTCATCCTCGTGCCGTTTGCTGTCACTGGAGCGGCCAATGCCCTGAACATGTCTGCAGGGTACAACGGACTTGAGACCGGACAAATCGTCATAATAAGTGTATTCCTTCTATTTCTCTCCGCCTTGAACAGGTCCTCCGAATCCGCCCTTCTCGTATTCTTCACTCTGTTCGGAGGGAGCGCGGGCCTCTATTACTTCAACAGATACCCTGCGAGGACATTCGTGGGTGATGTCGGGACACTCAGCATGGGTGCAGTAATCGGTGCGGGCGTTGTTGTGGCGAAACTTGAATTTTACGGTATTATAGTGATATTACCAACATTCTTCGAGCTTATATCAACACTATACTACGGTAGGAAGCATGTGAACAGGAGGGAGGCCTGTATGAATCCTATAATACTGGATGATGGCCGGCTGAATGCTCCGGAGGGTACGAGCTGGTACACTCTACCATATCACATACTCAGCAAAAGGCCTCTGATGGAGAACGAGCTGGTGAACAGGGTTCTTTTGATGTATATTCTCAGCGGCCTCCTGGCAATACTCCTTTTCCTTCTGCATTGAGTGATACTGTTATATATTGAAAATAAATCGCTAAGGTGCATCTACCGAAAAAAAGATTTATGAGGACAACGGCAGCCGTTGGGGTCGGTAACACAACAGGAAGGCTTATTGCATTCCTTTTTATGGTGATACTTGCAGGGGTTATGAGTGCCGATGCATACGGAAGAGTGAGATATGTATTGAGCGTTGCCACCCTGGCGTCCACAGCAGTGGCAGGGGGTCTGCCGAGCGCAATGACCCGTTTTCTTGCCAGAAATAAGGACAATCCGAGGGAAAAGGACACCTATTTCAGCAACATTACGCTGATATTCATCGTCTTTTTCATAATAACTGAGATTGCCGTTTACATCCTTGACCCGCATGAGCCCATCGTTCTGGTCGTTGTGCTTGGATATTCCATGCCTCTTCTCTACATGGGCATACTTAGAGGGCTTATGCAATACACGAAGTTCGCAAGCATGAGCCTTCTGAGGAACTCCATTAAGCTCCTGATACTCATCGTTCTAATATATCTCTCAGGGGTAACTGAGAACTATGCCCTGCTCATATACTCCTTCGGTGGGTGGGTGGCAATACTAATACTGGAACTCATCTATCCAGCGAAACTTCACCTGAGAAAGGAGTATATCTCAAAAGAGAAAATGAAGGAGATAACATTATTCTCGATTCCAGTTCTCATAACAACTCTGGCATTCGCCACCATAACTCAGGTTCCGAACATAGTTCTTAGGAGATATATGGGATATGATTCGGTGGCTGTTTTCTCCATTGCATACACCGTTACTCTGCTCTATGCATTTGTTCCCTTCGCAGTTCTTACAATAGCCATGCCAGAGATAGCATCGGTTAAAAGCATGGAAAGAAGAATCAACTTATTCCTGTCATCCTCTGCCCTGATAATAGTTACGGGAACGGTTCTGCTGATCCTGACTATCATCTTCGGAAAATGGGGGCTGCATCTGATATTCAAAGGAAAATATGACTCGGCATTCGATCCTCTCGTCATTCTGTCAATTGGAGCGATTCTGCTGGGCATAAGAAATGCATATTCCGCACTGTGGGAAGGGGGTGGCAGACCGATTTTCAGCATGTATGATACGATTGGAGGGGCACTCTCCACCCTGATCTTCTCTTATATTCTTATACCGGAGTATGGCGTCTGCGGAGCAGCATGGTCCTTTGTTCTGGGTTCTGCGGTGTCAGTCAGTATAAGCACTTATTTCCTTATACGCATGAAAAAAGGACATATTAAATTAAAATAACTATCTGTTCATCCAGTAGCGCATGGTTTCACGAAATCTTTTCTTGTTGTACTCCTCTATCTCTTCATCATCCAGTCGAGGATATCGGTTAACCCATGCAGTGAAATAACCAATCATGAATGCCAGACCTTCTTTTATTCCTCTTTTTGTGCACCTATTTATTCCTCTTAAAAAAGCAACATATGGAGAATAATGGATGTAGTATGCACTTATACCGGCTTTCTTATTCCCGAGCCACGCACCTCTTGCAGTTGAAGTTGGCCTCGTTTGATATGCCTTCGTCTCATCCATTATCTGAGTTTTGCATCCTCTGATAACGGCTTTTATATTTGAAATCACATCTGGTGAATATGTGGAAAGATAGCCGGCAGTGTCTTCAAAACACTTCCTCCTCCATATGCGCGCGGCCCCCCATGGAAGGTCCTCTCTTGTTGGGTCTTTTACATATTTTTTTCCATTCCAAGAATATAATGTTCCGCTAACAATTCCTAGGTTTTTGTCCTCTTCCAGAGCATTCATCAGTACAGAGAAATATTGTTTATCTAAAATTATATCTGCATCTAGAAGAGCTATGTAGTCATAGTCTATATTCTCTTTTTCAGCAATGTAGATAGCCTGCTCAAAACCGTATCTGCATACCTCGCTGTAATGAATCCCTATATCCCATTCTTTCCTCTCAGGAAAGCTTACAACACGAATATAGGGGAATTTTCTAGCAGCATCTTTGAGAATTTTTGGGCTTTCATCTGTGCTATTGTCATCAACTATAACCCATAAAGACGGCTGAACATCCTGTGCATTGACAGAATCTATAAGACTGTTTATATTATCAGCTTCATTCTTAACTGGAGTGGTAAGTATATAGTTTCTTGAAGAGAGCATAGGATATCAGATAATTCAGGGACTATATCTAGATTGCCTTTTAGGGCGTGAAAACCTTTATATACGGTTCAAACGTCATAAGCTACGTGAAAATATCAAGAAGAACAGGGGTTGCATTCTTCTTTCTCGCTCTGCTGTCTTCTTTTCTAACGAGATACCCGATTTTCAAGGTTCACAGCGGGGGATTTGACTCCGAGTTCATACTCTATCTCTCGAAATCCATTGCAAGACAGGGCACAGCAAGCTGGGTGGCCAATTCATCCTCGTATTTTGGCCTGCACAGGTTCTCATACCCTCTCGGTTCTGTTTTTTTATATTCCTCATTCATTCAGGTATCATCCTCTGAATCCGAATACATGATTCTTCTATACAATATGATTCTGGTTGTCCTCGCCGTTGCCTCAGCATTTCTTTTCGGACTTGTAATCAGAAAAAAAGACTATCTCTTCGCTTTCCTTGTAGCATATGTTTTTGGAATGTCCCCTGTGTTTATCCTCGTATCCTCGTGGACACTTTCTGCAAGAGGATTATTTATGATTGTTTTTTCCATCCTTATTCTCATCTCTTTTTCAGAAATAAACAGAGCAAAGAAGATTTTTATTATATCATTTTTTATTATTTTAATATTTTCAATACACAGGATGGCGTTTTTCCTTATCTTAACTCTTTTGCCGACATATGTTGTTTATGCCTTTTATGTAAGAAAATCTGGATTGCACATAAAAAACCAGTCGCACATTTTAAGATATGTACCATTTATACTCATGATTTCATTCGTTGTGCTCTTTACATATATTTTTTATAGAGGCTCAATGAGTATGTATGAAGTTCTTGAGCCATATATGTCGGGAAACCTGATAAGTGGAGGGTTTGTTGCAATAATAATCAATATCGGGGTGGCTCTTGCAGTATCTGGGGGAATCCCGGTCCTGTTCATTCTTATTTCTCTATGGACTCCGTATAAGACCGTTTTAAGCAATAAAAATATTTATATAATTATAATATATACATTATTTTCTATACCATTTTTGTTCTATAAAGACTATTTCAGGATATACTCGTCATTTACTCTCTCAATACTCGGCTCCTTCTTCATGTTACTTTTTATTCACAAAACAAGTAAAAATAATATATTTAAAATTGAAAAAAATCAAGTTATCGGTGTTGTTCTGGTGCTAACAATGCTATTCGGTGTAGTAATGCAGGGATACTGGAATGGATCTTTTACAAATAGAGCAGGAGATTACATGGACTACGAAGAAGAGTCCATTGTTCTGGCCACAAGAGACCAGTACGGAGACCGGATATTCACCACTGTTCCCATGGGAAGATTGGAAGTTGCCCATACAGACGGGGAAGAGACCATGATGCCATTTATAAAACCTGAAGACCCCTATTATGAAGGAGTTATACAGGGATATCTAAAAGCACAGGACATCCATCTTCAGTTCAAACCTGAAATACGTTTCGGTAGATTCTACCTCTTTTCTCCGAATACAAGCACAGAGGAACTTTACTCCGAATTCAGCAACTCAAGTTTCTATGACTACTATATGCTAAAAGACAGGGACAATGGTACATTTGTGAACGATGTTAGAGAAAATTGCTATATGACGTATGACGGAAAGATGGATTCCATGACAATCTCAATCTACTACGCCGACACATCAAACCCGAAAATAGGAGGCAAGAAATTATCGAT